>NZ_JAELTQ010000090.1 GCF_016428905.1 Dyella sp. ASV24
GATCAGGCCCGATCGCGCATAACAGCCCTCGATCAGGTCGTGACTGAGAATGCTGTTGTCTGGAAAGCGCCCCTGCATCGCGCGCTCGAAGGCATCGAGGTCGTAGATCCCCTTGCCGATGAACGACCCTTCTCGAAACAGATCCTGGTAGACATCCGACACGGCTCGCGTGTAGGGATCAATGCCCGCATCACTGCCAAACAACCTTGCGTAGACCGAGCGCACGGCGCTGGGCAGGCTGATGCCCACCCGCGGCTGGAGAATGGCGTAGCCCGCCACGACCCGCCGCCCATCCGTGTCGAAGACCGGGCGATTGAGTGGATGGGCCATGGCGCCGACGAACTGGCGCGCCGCGCCTCGTGGCAGCTGGGTATCCACATCCAGGGTAATCACATACCTTACATCCATGAGCCCGGCGATGCGGCCGACGATCAAGGAAAATCGACCCGTATCGCCACTGCGAAGCAAGGCATTTAGATCGGCCAGCTTGCCGCGCTTGCGCTCGGCGCCCATCCAGACCTTGTCGATGGCATTCCAGCGGCGGGGGCGATGAAAGAGGAAGAAGCGATCGATATCCGTCTTCGCATAGGTCTCATTGAGCTCGTCGATTCTGCGTTCCGCCATCTGAAGCAGTCCTGCGTCTTGCTCCGTCACCTCCACATGCGCGTCCGTGAAGTCAGTGAGCAATGCGAAATGAAGATGCTCGTCGCGATTGGCGAGAAAACGAACCTCAAGACCCTCGATCAGCTCGTCCACATCTTCCGCACTGGAGAACATCGAGGGCACTACCACCAAGGTACGCATTTCGTTGGGCAGGCCCTCCGAATAGTCCATGCGCGGCAACATCTGCGGTTTGACCACGATGGACGCCAGCCAGTTGACGAGACTTATCGAGAGCTGGCTAGCTATCAGGGCTATGGGCAAGGTGACCATCAAGCGCCAGAGACCATGGATGCCGCTGTTCGCAAGACTAGCCAGCAGAGGCCATGCCAGCGCCGCCGTCAGGAGCACGGTCGTGCCGAGATAGAACGTCAGCGGCGCACGTTTAACCCGTTGCTGCCAGACGGCGCCATAAGGCTGTCTTACAGCGATACGCTCTTCGAGTACAGGCAATCCCCGATCAACCAGGTAAAAGCCGACGTGCGCCTCTACTTCTCTGTTTGCCCCCGCCTGCGCGCGCGCCCTAGCAAGCTCGATAGACATCTTCGCCACGTCGGTCTCGGATAGCTCGCTATGCCGTGCCAACCATTCCACGACATGCCGATAGTGATCGCGCGTAGCGAAGTCCATCGATGTATAGACGCCCGCAGGATCGTCTTGCAGGATGTGCTCGACGACACTCGTGGCTTCCACGAACTCACGCCAGTCCAGGGCGGAAAGCATCCGCAGGCTAGCAATGCTGTTGCCAATGGAGACCTGGTCGGCCGCCTGTTGTTGCGCCTCCATCTGCACGAGCCGCTCGATGCTCAAACCCGATTCGGCAAGGTGCTGTTCGATCCAGTTCAGGGGCAACGCCAGCGCAGGCCCCTGCCCCTGCAATCGCCGCGTCAATTCGGCCACGAAGGAGCTGGCCAGGGGCGGATGGGATCGCGCCATGTCGGCCACGGCGAGCACGACACTTTTGGGATCGCGCTCGGCAATCTCCGTCATGCGGTCGGCCCACTGATCGGCCAGGTTGCGGTCATTCCAATCGACCATCACGCGGGAAGCCACGCGCCGAAGGTTCTCGATCAGGGCCAGCCGAAGCATGATCGGAATTGCCCACAATTCACCCAGCGTAAGTGGCCTGACGCTCTGGTAAGAGGTGACAAAGCGGCTCAGGCTTTCACTATCAACGCGCCCATCACCATGGGAAATTGTCTCCAGCGCAATATCGTAGACACGCGGTAGCCGGGCCGACGGCCCGGTGAGCAATCGTGGTAGTTCAAGACTGTAGCTCTTGGGGAGATGTCGCTGAGCGATGCGAATCTGCTCTTCGATCAGGTAGTAGTTGTCGAGCAGCCATTCGGCGGCCGGTGTGATGCGACGATCCGCACGATGGGCATGAGTGAGCCTGGCACAGGAGTGCGCGAGCACAAACTTATTGTCGGCGAGACGGGCCAACAAGGAATTGTCAAGCGATTTGGCGCTAGACCGATGCGCATTAGCCAGCGCTGTGCCGTACAGATCCATCTGATCGGCACTGAACAACTCCGAGCGCAGGGTCGGCTCCGGCGTGTGCTCGATATGTCGCCGCCATCGCAGCTGCCAGCGGAAGGTAGCCCTGAGGCGACGGAACGAGAACGAAGCGAACGGATTGCTGATCTTCAAAAGTCACCGTCCCTCTAGAAATCATGCGGAGCGGCGAATCAACGGAAAATAAGGCCTGCGGATGCCGCAGCCCTCTATCCAGCATTGACAGTTTTACCCTGCAGGCAGGGAGAACCACGTGAAGGCGAGACACATGCCACGCCCTAGAGCGCCATGAACGAATCCAGATCACCCGAGCCAGGGGATATGCAACCAAGCACGTGGGTACCTGCGGGCTTAACCGCCAGTACAGCCAAACCTAGATCGCCAACCTACGATCTAGGCCGGCAGTGAACTCACACGATGGCGTGCAAGGCCTTTAGGTGGCCCGCACGGATATATTCATGGCCGGACAGACTCAATGCTGGCCCTTGTCATTGCCGCCCTCTTCTTTCGTGCCTGACTTCGCGGGCGAGGCAGGTCGCGACGCCTTTTGCTCAGAGGCTGCGTGCACTGAAGGTACCTGCAGTGGACTGGCCTTCGCCTGTGTAACAGTGTGTCCAGCAGCGACCGCGTGGTACTGTGACGCTGCAGTCGGCGCTCCCGTAGCCTGATGTGTGGTGTGTGCGGCGGGCGTGGTACGCGCGGCAGATGGCCCTGTCTGACTGACAGAAGCAACAGGATTGGCATGAGACTGACCTGCGTCATTTGCCGGAGCGCTGTGCACCGCACCCTCGCCGCGGCGATAGTCCTTAGTGACCGCCACGGGACGATAGTTGGGAGTCACATGACTCCAATGCTCTCGCTGACCGTACCACGGACGATTGCGGTAGTAGTTGTCCCAGTAGGTTCCAAAGACGAAGGTAATGATAGGGATGCCGATCTTGACACCATAGGACGGAATGAGAACTCGCTGCCCCTGATAGTCCTCCTGCAGATCATTCCCGGCCACCCAGCCACGATCTCCACCCGTAATGACGTCGCACCATGACCAACCATTCACACAGCCCTGAATGGAGACTTCAGTGCCTGCGCCTAGCGTGACAACACCCGGATAGCTGGAGTCCGGTCCTGCGCGCATATCGACTTGCCCCGTGACATAGCCATCGGCCGCCATGGCCGATACGAATACAAACATGGAGAAGCCCAGTGCAGTGATGGAATGAAAGCGTTTCATCTGATTGCCCTCGTTGTGCTAGGCGTCAGCTATACGCTGTTGATGCATTCATCACGGTGCGCTGGCGCTCACAGCCGCTATATCGACACGGAAGGTAAGTGTCCAGTGGACTGACTGACCGACTTGACGAGCAGAGAAGCCTTCGCCGCCCATAAGGGCGGCGAGAGCCCCTCCCCGTCTATGCCTAGATGCGCCCCATGAACAAAAGCACGACGACGATGAGTAGAGCCAAACCGAAGCCACCGCTTGGCCCGTAGCCCCATTGACGACTGTAAGGCCAACTCGGGATCACCCCAATCAACAAGAGGATAAGTAGCACGAGAAGAATGGTGCCAATAGTCATGTCGGCTCTCGTTAAATCTGCGCAGCAGACTCCGCATCTCCTTCACCGTCGCGACCGACGGCGCTTCTGGATTGCGGATGCTTCGATCCGCCATGCGTACGTTGCGGAGCTAATCTACGCTCGTCACCGGCATCGTACTGTTCGGTAACGAACGCCGACGCGACGTTTTGGCACGGGAGAACTCAAGTGCTATGTGCGGTTGAGAACAGACGATCACCTCGGCTTGCCGCACCATCCACTTTTAATCTATGCGCGGCCTGAGCGCGGCATCTTCAATGCTCACCGGATTGAAGGAACAAGGTATTTCCCCGTCCGATGCAACGTCGGCGCATTAGGTTATCCGTAACGCACGGCGCTGCAACAGGACACAGACCCTTCATATGAGGTAATCCCATGCTCGACCGGTTACTCGATATGGCCTCGCACGGCCTGCTCCAGGTTGGGCTTGGCATGCTGCTGCTGTATCTATTCGTGATGACCCAGCTCACCATACTTACAGTGACGCTGTATCTGCATCGCAGCCAGGCCCATCGATCGATCGATTTCCATCCCGCGCTCGCACATATTTTTAGATTCTGGAGCTGGCTAACGACCGCGATGGTCACTAGGGAATGGGTGGCCGTACATCGCAAACATCATGCACACGCCGATACGGTGCAAGACCCTCATAGTCCGTACATTCTAGGCATCCATCAATTGCTGTGGAGGGGCGCGGAGTTGTATGCCGCGGTACGGAGCGACCCTGACCTGCTAGCGACGTATGGCCACGGTACAACCGATGACTGGATTGAGCGCCATATCTATACACCTCACTCCAACTGGGGCCCCACCCTGCTGGCCGTCATCAGCGTTGCCTTGTTCGGCGTTGGCGGGATGGCCATATGGGCCGTGCAGATGATGTGGATCCCCTTCTGGGCTGCCGGCGTGGTAAATGGCGTGGGCCACTGGCGAGGGTATCGCAACTTCGAAACGCCAGACACGTCCGCTAATATGGTGCCCTTAGCGATCTGGATGGGAGGTGAGGAGTTGCACAACAACCATCACGCCTTTCCCAGTTCGGCGAAATTCTCGGTGCGTCGCTTCGAATTCGACTTCGGTTGGCTGGTGATCCAACTGCTTTCCTTACTCGGCCTGGCACGCGTCCGACGCATCGTCTTCGATGCCAAGACGAACATGGCGGCCAGAACAGCGAGACGTGTCGCACTGACTCCCCGGGTGAAAGTGATGACTGAATTCTTCCGCAAAGTCACCTTACCGGTTGTGCACGAGGAGCTTCGGTGCCGGGATGGCAGAAGCCCGAAACTGTCGATACACCTGCGTCGCGCTCTGGCAGACGGTGGGCGCTGGCTTCCGGCGGACGAGCGTGAGCATCTCGATGCCTGGATCGTGACCCATCCATGCCTGCATACGATATGCCGACTGCGGAATCAGCTCGCGGCATTGATGGAGACACGCAATAAGGACCATGCGGCTGAGGCACTCTCCCAGTGGGTGCGCGAAGCCCAAGGTAGCGGCATTGAAGCACTCCAGCAATTCGCCCAATCCCTCAGCGATAGCATCGTCGCTCCATGCATCTACCTTCACCATTTGGACGAATGAGTATCCGAGTCCGCAGCACTAAGCTGACCTTTGCGCCAAATCGGCACCCAATAAGGCCCGATCGTCGATATCGATGGACAGGCGCAGATGTCTGACCCACTCTGGTCACTCCTAATTGGCGCGCTGCTGATCGCGATGGTGCTCACCGGGGCCGCGCTTGCACGCATCCTGCTTACCAGTGCGATGGTCTATCTCTGCATTGGTTATGCACTCGGGCCGGCATCGCTGGGCCTGATTGAGCTAGACCCGAGCCACCATGTCAGCTTACTGGGACGGATTGCCGAGGTAGCGCTGCTCATCTCACTGTTCACCGTGGGCTTGAGGATGGGAGTGCCGATACTCGACAGGCGCTGGATACTTTCGTTACGACTTGCCTTCATCTCCATGACCATCACGGTCGGACTCATTGCTGCCGTGGGCGTGTCGGGACTAGGCCTTTCCTGGGGGGCAGCAGTACTGCTGGGCGGCATTCTTGCGCCAACCGATCCAGTGCTGGCGTCCGGCTTCAAGACCGAGCGCGGCACCGACCCGGATAGCCTCCGCTTCAGTTTGGCTGGTGAGGGTGCACTGAACGATGGAACTGCTTTTCCCTTCGTGCTGCTTGGCCTCGGCTTGCTGGACAAACATGGGCATGACCTTCGCATCCTGCATTGGTGGTCGGTCGACCTGATGTGGTCCACAGGGGGTGGACTGGCTATCGGCGCGGCGCTGAGCGGGGTGATTGGCAAACTGATCGTTCACCTGCGCACACGTCATCAGCAAGCGATAGGTCTCGATGAGTTCGTATCCCTTGGTATCGTGGCAGTCACTTACGGCGTGGCTCAGCTATGCCATACGTCGGGCTTCCTGGCTGTGTTTGCTGCTGGACTGGCCTTGCAGCGAGTGAAAGAACAGCCGCGCGAAGGGACGACATCCCTTGGCGTAGCGCCCAACTTCCGCCGGCACGCCTACGGTGCGCTGGCCACACACTCTCATCATGCCAGCGCTGCCATGACGGATGCCGTCCACGGCTTCAATGGACAATTGGAGAAGCTCGCCGAACTGACCATGGTGCTACTGGTTGGGGCAATGCTTCCCTATACCACCCCCTGGAGCGCCTTATGGTGGTTCATTCCGTTGCTATTTCTGGTGATACGTCCGGTGGCGGTACTCGCCGGCACCCTTGGGGAGCCGATGGACATATCGCAACGAGCCATGATCGGGTGGTTTGGCATTCGCGGCATAGGTTCGGTGTTCTACCTGTTGTTCGCCATTCGCTATGGCGTATCGGGCGTCCTGGCACAGGAGTTAATCACGCTTACGCTCGCATCGGTAGCTATCTCCATCCTTGTACATGGCGTATCGATTCGGCCCCTACTTCGATGGTACATACAGCGCATCGCATCACCACGCCAACCTGACTAGGCACTTCTGGCCTTAGGTTGGAGCCAAGTCGAGTCCCAGAGCTTCCTCCCTAACCATACCGTCCAAAGGTCCACGTTGCTGTAAGTGCTCATCGTCCAACTTGCCAAATTACGGACGGCCCTCACGACTCCCGCTGAACTCGGGGCATGTGTTCCGACCTCTTCGCATCGAGAGAACGGCCATGAAGAAACCTGTCGTTGCTCCCAACGGCACGCATCGCCCTCCCCTATGGCACCGTCTCAGTGCAGGATTGATCACTGGCGCTGCAGACGATGACCCCAGTGGCATAGCCACGTACTCACAAGTGGGGGCTGCGTTCGGCTACGGAATGCTCTGGTGCATCGTGCTGACGATTCCCTTGATGATCGCGATACAGGCGATCAGTGCAGGCATTGGCCGTGTGACCGGACGCGGCCTGATGAGCGGCATCCGCACGTTCTATCCCAGAACACTCGTCTATGGGCTGGTCGTGTCCATTGTTGCCGCCAACGTCATCAACTTAGCGGCGGATATTGGCGCTATGGGGGCGGCATTGAAGCTCCTTATAGGCGGTCCAGCACTGCTATATGCGGCCGTGTTTGCATTGTCCACACTGCTCCTTCAGATGTTTATCCCTTTCTCGCGCTACTCTCCAATCCTCAAATTTCTCACCTTGAGCCTGTTCGCATATGTTGCGACCGTCCTGGTTATTCATGTGCCATGGACGGCCGTGCTCAGGAGCATTGTCGTGCCGCCCATCGTAAGGGATGCCAAGTATGCTGTTGGCGTAGTTGCCTTGCTCGGCACCACGATCAGTCCCTATCTATTTTGCTGGCAGGCATCTCAGGAAGTAGAAGAGATGAGCCCGAGCAGCGGGAGAAGGCCATTGAAGCGATCACCATCACAAGCACCCGAAGCACTGCAGCGAATAGGTATCGACACCAGTGTGGGCATGGTCTTTTCGAACATGATCGCCTTTTTCATCATTCTGACCGCCGCCGTGGTACTCCACGCACACGGAAAAACGGACATCAATTCATCAGCCGATGCCGCTGAGGCGTTACGCCCCTTGGCAGGAAAGCTCGCATTTGGTCTATTTGCCGCGGGTATCATCGGCACGGGCCTTCTGGCTGTTCCTGTATTGGCAGGCGCCACGGCTTATGCTGCCGCAGATGCATTCGGTCAGCGAGCGGGATTGGAGCACAAGCCCCACGAGGCAAAATTTTTCTATGGCGCTTTGATCGTGGCGAGCGTGGTTGGCATGGCGCTGAACTTCACGCCCTTGGACCCCGTCAAGGCGTTGTACTGGAGCGCAGTGGTCAACGGTGTCGTCGCTGTACCTTTGATGATTGTCATGATGCTAATGAGCTCGCGGGTCAAGGTGATGGGCGAGTTCACGCTTCCTTGGTTCCTACAGCTCTTTGGCTGGCTCGCGACAGCAGCGATGGCAACGGCGGCAGTCGTTATGTTCGCCACCTGGGGGAAGTGACAAACCGCAATGGCAATCGTATCGCTCCCAGCGCACCACTCCTGAGAGATGGCTTGACCTCAGGACATTACGAGTGCTCGGCGACGCCCCTCCATCTTCGCCTCCCGATCCGCCTCGCGCTCGCCGGCGAAGACGCCAGTAACCCCTTCTTCGATGGGAACTGTCTCCCTTGCGTGTCGAACCGCTCTTAAATTTGTCGACCGCCTGCTCAACCAGTTTTGACTAGTCGGTCTGCGTGCAGCCCAGAAGGCCCAGGACAACCAGGAGCGCAAAGCCATGGGAAAGGGCCCTCCGTTTTCGACGATCCACAAATCCCCTTCGGTGCAGAACGGCTGAAGACTCGATCTAGGTATTTTGCGGATGACGAGATCTCCGCTCTGGATCGGAAGCGGACCTCCTCAGAATATTGTCTCTGGGGCCTGGCAGTAGCAGGCCGCTCGCATCGGAACCGTACCAGAAAGACGTTCAGTGTCCGCCGGATCTGATGTTTGGTCTTACCGGAATCGACGTGCTTTCCGGCACAGATGGAAGATTTCAGCGAGTGCTAGGTCAGTCTCACCACCAGAAGATCATGATCGTGTGATATTGGCGTAGGCGCCTCCCATGCTGAGCCCGATGATCACGTTGAGCGCACTTCCTTACCCTCTGGCTTGGATGGGAAAAACGGCGTCCCATCCGCAGAATGGGTGCGCCAGCGCACCGACACGCGTGCCTCCCAATGGGAAGGTAAATCACTACCACTCACTCGCTCCAGGCGGGCGGGAGCGCAGCCGTGAATGCCATAACCCTATTCATCGTGGTCGCCCTGACGGCCGTCGGCGGCCTGTACATGTCTCGTGGCAATCTGGGCCCGGCGATCGGCTTCTGGGTCATTGCCGCGATCGCTTCACAATCACTGAAAATGGCTAACACGTGGCAGAAGTTCGTCGTGCTGCGAGCCGGCAAACTACTGGGGGTACGGGGGCCTGGTTTGTTCCTCATCATCCCAGTGCTCGATCATGTCGTGGCCGTCATTGATGAGCGCATTCAGACCACCGCCTTCAACGCTGAGCAGGCACTGACGCGCGACACCGTACCCGTGAACGTGGATGCCATCATCTTTTGGCACGTGCACGACGCCAGAAAGGCCGCTCTTGCTATTACGGACTATCAACAGGCCATCGCGCGAGTGGCCCAAACGTCACTACGCGAGATGATTGGCTCGTCGATGCTGGCGTCTCTGCTCTCTGATCGCCAATCCGCGGACTTGGCACTATGCACGGAAATCGGACGCAAGACCCTCGAATGGGGTCTGACGGTGCGATCGGTGGAAATACGCGACGTAGCCATTCCCGTCGCACTGCAAGATGCCATGTCGAGACAGGCTCAAGCCGAGCGGGAAAAGCAGGCGCGTATCATTCTTGGCTCGGCCGAAGCTGAGATAGCGAGCAAGTTTGTCAGTGCGGCGAAGATCTACGCCGACCAACCGACAGCCCTTCAGTTGCGCGCGATGAATATCATCTATGAGACGACTAAGGAACGTGGCACCACCATCCTCATTCCCAGTTCGATGGTCGACAGCATGAATCCAGCATCGGCCACCGCATTGGCGCTCGCTGCACGAAGCGCCGCCATGCGTGCGGAAGAGCAACATGGCGTAGCCGGTGAATTGACTGCACTCCACACACCGATCGACACGGAAGTCGAGGTCGATCATGACGCCGTTAAGACAGCGGAGTGGAGCTTGGCCAGGGCATTGAATAACCTGATTTCCGAGGGTGGCTATGCACTTGCATCAGACGACGCCACGACACCTTCCACGCCAAGCCAGAAATCCGAGAAGTTACCGTAGTGGGCCAAACCAAGGCCCTCCCTATATTCGTGACACGCTCATGGGGGAATCATGACTACAGATCGAAAGCCGGAATCCAATCGCCTGGAGAGAGTCTTCGATGTACTGCTCGACCAAAATCGTCGACTACTGTACGAGAATGAGCTACTTCGTACTGAGCTCAAACGCCATCCAACGGGTGTTCTGCAGATCCGCTCTATCGAGCGCTCCCTGGCCTCGGCTTGGCGACACTGTGAATCCGAGGCTGCCGCTGGCGCTTGCAACAGTTAGTTTTCACTAGGCCACAGCGGGATTGGCCCGCGCGCACACCCATACACCACGCGGCATCCGGTTTCCGCCTTCCATGAAGTGATCGACGAGGTACCGACCAGCGTGATCGATAAAAGGTCCGGCAGGCGTAGCCATTCCCGACAGGTGAAACTCATGCAGGATGCTTTATGGTCGCTACTCATCGGTACACTGCTCATCACCATGGTGCTTACTGGCACCATCCTAGCCCGACTGCTGTTGAGTGGCGCGATGATCTATCTGTGCGCCGGTTTTGCACTGGGTCAAGAATGGTTCGGGCTGATCACGCTCGATCCACTGAGGCACGCCGATGTGCTGGAGCACGTTGCCGGAGCCGCGCTACTCATCTCGCTCTTTACCGTGGGATTGCGCATGGGAGTGCCGCTGCTCGACCGGCGCTGGATCGTTCCGCTGAGGTTGGCGTTTGTCTCGATGGCTATAACGGTGGGACTGGTCGCCTTGGCCGGCGTGTGGGGCCTGGGGATGCCTATTGGGGCGGCCGTACTGCTGGGCGGCATCCTGGCGCCAACCGATCCCGTATTGGCATCGGGCGTCAGGACGGAGCGCGGCGCGGACCCGGATCGCCTCCGTTTCAGCCTTGCGGGAGAAGGTGGCTTGAACGACGGCACGGCATTTCCGTTTGTGATGCTTGGGCTTGGTCTGTTGGGCCTGCATGAATTGGGCAGCGCCAATTTGCGCTGGGTACTGATCGACTTGCTTTGGGGGGCCGCTCTGGAGGGCTGTTGATCGGAGCTGCGCTCGGCGCGTTGATAGGCCGACTGGTCGTCTATCTGCGTACGCGCCATCGGCAGGCTGTGGGACTAGACGAGTTCCTGGCGCTAGGGCTGATCGCAATCGCCGATGGCGTAGCCCAACTTTGCCTTGCATCAGGCTCCCTTGCCGTGTTCGCTGCCGGGCTCGCGCTGCAGCGCGTGGAAGAGCAGCCAAGCAAAGGAAGTGCATCACTGGGCACATCAAAAGAAGTGCACGGTCACACCTATAAGGCGCTGGCCGCACATTAGCACCATGCCAGCGCAGCCATGACGCGTGCCGTACATGGCTTCAACGTGCAACTCGAAAAGCTTGCCGAGCTGACACTGGTGTTACTCGTCGGCGCCATACTTGCTTATACGGAACCGTCGGCACTGTCCTGGTGGTTCATTCCACTCTTTCTGGTGGTGTTACGTCCACTGGCTGTGACTGCTGGAATGATAGGCGGTTCGAGCAGCCTCTATCAGCTAGCCATGATTTCCTGGTTCGGCATTAGGGTAGTCGGCTCTGTGTTCTATCTGATGTACGCCATTCGTCAGGGCATAACTTCTGCCCTGGCGAAGCAACTCACCACTATCACGTTGATCACCATCGCCGCGTCCATCGTCGTGCATGGGGCAACCGTGCGCCCGCTGATGAAAGGCTAGGATTGTCTATAGCATGAGGGGACATCCCTGCCCGACCCATCCATGGCAGCCTGCCGTCGGGCTTCAGCGGCTCGTTCTCAGTGTCTCCATCAAACAGTACCAGCGCCAGCGACGATATGCCTCCCGCGTCACACCACGGCTTCCGCTTGGCGCCAAATATAGATAGTCGTTTGCCAGCGGCGAATACGCCTCAGCTTCCGATTCGCTGATGAATCCATCGTGGTTAGTGTCTAGTGATTCGAATGATGGCCTTGGGGCGTCGGGTAACGCGCCAGCCTGGACAGATCGTATGGTCACCTGATTGCCCGTACCGTTGGTCGTACCTGCAGAGGCGACGACCTGTGCTTGCGGATCAGACATGTCGATGGTGTCTTCTGATACCTGTGGCGTCGAAGGAATGGGGGAAATGGTGCCGCTATTCTTTGGCGCCGCGTAGACACCCGACATGGCGAAGGACGAAGCCATGGCTAGATCAATTGAGTGTCGTTGGTCGTACGCATCAAGAAGCGCTTGCTGCCAGTACGCGACCGTGAGGTGTTACCAAGTCATCGACTCAGGAGCTCCTTGTGGGCATTGTTCTCTTCGTTGCCGTTACGCGCGGTCGCTCTTGCGGCTTCCGACCCCTATCAAAATAGGTGACTTTGTAGAGCATCATGTAAAAAGCGCTGTAATAGCCAGATAGCCAACGATTGGCTTCTTGACCCTCGCAAGGCCTAGGCGGAATGAAGTACATGGCGTTCATGAGGTTGCCCTGAATGTTGGCTCGCATCACGCGGCCGTAGGCAGGCATCAGCCTGCAACTCCAGCGAAGCCGGAGATAGCTCAGTGGCGTCAGAGTTGGGGCCGAGCGGCTGAGGCGCGTACAGTGAGTCTGAGTAAACTCAGCGCTTCACTATCTTGCTCCTGATCGTGTTACACGAGCGTGTGATACGACTGACGCAAGAGGTTTTTGCACGACATTCCAGATGCATCAATAAGGAAGCCCTCACGGAGCGATTCCAGTGGACGGCGTAGCATGGATACGCATGTTTCCAACGAGGATCTGCGAGCATGTCTAACCTTATTGTTGCCAAATTTGACAGTCAATTTGCAGCCGCGTCTGTCATAAACAAGCTGTTAGCAAGGGGCATGCGACACGCACATGTGATGGCTTGTGTGGATGAGAGCGTAGGGAACTCAGCCGCAAGCTCAAGTGCGCCTACATCGGTTGTGTCCAATATCAGCCATCAGGGTCACCGAGAAGGACAGAAAGCATCGGAGCTCCGATCACCAAGCCATCTTCCCGAACCGACACAGATGGGCCACACCGTGGTTACGGTGGAGCTGAACGATGAAATGCCAGTGGACGATGTTCGTCATCTCATGGAACTCGTTGGCGCGGCATCGATTGAACTGCTGGATGCAAGCTCCCCCACGGAGAATCCACTCATGTGGCCGGATTACGGCACCGGCTCTGCCGTTGATGTCGAGCGAGCTATTTGTGCCACCAGAGGTAGCGGTGCCCTAGGGTCGCATTCTCGGCATTAGCCGCTTCGAGGCAAGTGCAGTCCGAAGCCACGAAAGCGCCATCATGGAGTCTTGTAGTGGGGCGGACCCCACCACAAGATCCTGTCTGTTAGTGCTTAGTGGGCACGATCACTGTATCGATCGCATGGATGATGCCGTTGCTTGAGGCAATGTCCGGCCCCGTGATGGTGGCGCCGCCGATGCGGAGCTTGTCACCGTCCTTCGTGATCGGCGCAGTCTGGCCCTGCAGCATCTTCGGTGCGGTCAGTTTCTCGACTTCGACGACCGATGCCCGGCCCGGCAGCACGTGGTACTTCAGAACGGAGATCAACTCCGCTTTGTTTTCTGGCTTCAGCCAGTTTTCCAGTGTCCCCTTGGGAAGCTTTTCGAACGCCGCATCCGTCGGTGCAAACACGGTGTAGGGGCCCGAGCCCTTCAGAACATGGGTGAGCTCGGCCGCTTCGAGAGCTTTGCTAAGCGTATGGAAGGAGCCGTTGGCGGCTGCTGTCTCGACGATGTTCTTGCCAGGAACGCGAGAGGTGTTGGAATCATGATTGGACATAGATTTGCCTTGAGTAGTGATCCGCATGGCGGATTTGGAGCGGCCGAAGCCGCGACTCCGATGCAGACCGAAGAAGAACTCAGAGGGCGTTAGGGAAAGGACCGCGTAACTGAGACGCCTGCCAAGGAGGAGACTTTCATTCCTGGCGCCCGAGCAGCATGCGCGTGTAGTTGTTAGGCGAGAGTGATTTGCCTGGTTGAGTCAGACGACATGTCTGGCATGGTGGGTTTCATCGCTTCATGGGCAATGCGAGACAATGCGACCTTCATTCGCCCGCTATGGGCGATGTAGTGACGCACACCTCTAAGCCGACGCCTCATGAAATGGCGAAAGAACCAGCACAACCGCCTGTCGACCGACCGCACATCCTCGTAGCACTAAAGAGTGCATGGTTGTCGAGCGCTTAGTTTTCTGACACTCATTCCATGCGCCTCAGTCACGCGACGCCTTCCCTCACGCCTGCTGAGCTATCTCCAGCTATTGCTGGAGTTACGGACAGTCGTCCGCCTATGCATCGCTTGATGCGAGCCAACACTCCAGGTGGCTATATGAACGCCGTGCATTTCACTCCTCCTAGGCTCTATGACTGGCCAGGACCCGACCGATGGCTTCCGGGCTACTACAGCGCGGTCTATGTGGTGCGCCAGGAGGTCGCGGATGTCAGCCTAATGCAATGGTCGAAAGAGCCACCACACGTAAAGGCAGGTGAGCAAGAGCAGGGCGCGCTCTGGAGAAAGGTCGGGCCAGCAACCTGGCGACACCTTACAGAGGCATAACAGAAGAAAGCGCATGTTGATCGTGCACCGTGGCTTCGTTAGACCCGCCTCGGATGCCTCAGATTATCTGTAATTTTTCTTGAAAGGCCTCTGAGTTTTCTCCGCCTTGGCCGGAGCCGCGGGCTAGCGCTTGCTTACGACCTGAAGGATGCGGGTCAACACTCGAGGCAACTCCATGTACATGATCAATCAAACGAACTCGCTCTACTTTCACCCTCATAAGCTGCACTTTGAGCCCCTTCCGGATGCTGCAGACAATCAGCAGCGCAATCGCTGGTTTCCGGGGTACGACGCATCGGTGGTATCGCCGCGAGCTAAGGCTCCAGCACGACGAAGTGAGATCGTGCCTAAGGTCGATTTGCTGGAGTCTCACAAAGACTGCCAAGACATCGACGCCGATCGTATGGATGACGACGGTGCACCCTACCTAAACGCCGGCCTTATCAATCGCTGACGGTAGTCGCTGGCCAACAACGCGCGATCTTCCCACACCGCCCCCATCCAAGGACGGAAGGCGCAGATACGATCTACTCCAAAGGAAACCATCATGACCAGTATTTCCGGTAAGACTACCAACGGCTTTACGTACGAAGGTGACTACGAACGCCCCAGCGCTGATCGCGCCATCAGTTGCGACATGTCTCCCATGGTCTTGCGCTCGCCCATCGCGTCGAGCTGACCGAACGAGACGATCGTTGCAGTCATCGCGCCATGACACGCCGCAAGCGGGCAATACTTCAGCTCCGGCCCTAGCAACGGCGAAATCCGGCCGTTGACGAACAACCCGGTCTGCTCAGGCGGGAGCCCCCAACCTACTGAGGAGTGGCTGGCCAATCGACCCTTGCGGGCTGCAGCGCATGCCAGGGTGGGCGCCGCCTCTCCGGTGCTACGTGATGCGGAGGGCCTGGCGCTCCAAGGAGTGGACTTCTTGATGCGGCCCGCGGAGACGCTAACCACAAATTAACTAATTGATTTTAAATAAATTAATTAAGACAAAGCTATTTATACCCGAAAGGGGAACCTTGGTCCGCTGGCTGCGTCTCGAGCGCGTCGACTGTCGAGCGTTGCGTGCTCTAGTCCCTCTTGAGGTATCGAATCGCCAAGGCATTCTTCATTGTGCTTGTCGAGCAAGAAAGTCGTGCGATCACGCATTGACATGTGCACGAGCATCTCGTAGTAATATCGCCAAGAGGTATCGCTGGTCTCGTTAGCCGATCACCTCCGCCGTCGGTACCAATCACGCCGACAACCGATAAGACCGTGTTGCGTCCAGTTCCCTGAGCGACCGGCATGCGACTTTGGCCTTGACGTCGCACCAATCCAACGTTTGTCCATACTTGATTTTTGGGCGGTTGGTTGGTGCGTGATCTATTCGCAGGCGCGCATCCCCCACCGTTGCCATTCTGGCTGGGCAAGCAAGTCCCAACCGACGACGGACCACGCCTGATGCATCAGAAAGACGACAAGTTCACCCATGGCCTAGTGAACATTACCGAGGCATTCCTAGCTAGCTCCGCCGACGATGCCATCGATCACAACGCCCGCCGCCGCCCCAAGCACCGCCCCAAGCGGACCGGCCAGAAACCCCATCTCCGCTCCGGTAATCGCGAGGGCCACTCCGCTAGTGGTTCCCGCGATGGCGCCAATGGCGCCACCGTATCGGCGCCCAATGTCCCGTGACTCGACGTGCGCCGAGCTGCACTTCGGACAGCGGACCGTGACGTCAACCATATCCCCGTCCCAACCATGCTCCAGGGCCAACTCATTCATGGATCTTCTCCTTGCGCCCCATGAGAAAATCGATGTACCAGTTGAAGCATATTGTCCAGGCATTTCCGGCAAGAAAAAGGATGGCAAAAACCAGCAGGTATTCGAACAGCGAGGGACCGGGATAGCCGATCCACGACCTATCAAACATCACCATGATTCCTTTGGAATGAATGTCTCGCGTGTGAGGACAAGACGCGAGGAGCAGATCAGACTCTGCTCAAGCGGGTGATGTGTATTTCAAATATTTTTGAATCGCTCTGAAGCCGTGATGGTCAGCCAAACCAATGTCCGGAGCGTCGATCGGCCACATAGTCCGCTCTCTCTTCCCTGGACATCCCCCGGATCCTGGCCAGCCCCAAATGCCGCTCCTGCACCTTATCCATGCCCTAACGGCTGGCAGCACACGCCGAACCTTCCCGTCATGGTTCAGCTCGTAGGCCAGCCGCCACTCCGGCATCCGCAGCAGCATCTATCTCTTGGCGAGCCTTACGAAGGCCAGCAGTGGTCTTCCCATGCTTAGCATCGCGCTGCACTTCCACTGCTTTAACGCGCGCATCCGCCAGTGACATTTCCGGGTAATGACCAACCGTCGCAGGCGCGGGCCGCGAACCATCCGACAGACGGTAACGCACACGCCAAGCTTTGAGCCCGGCGGGACTAATCCAGAGCACCAGCCCATTACCATCCGAGAGGAAGTACGGCTTGTCCTGGGGCTTGGCTTTCCGGATCTGAAGTTCGGTCAATGACGCGGCAAGACGCGGCATAGCTTGAGACCTATTTGGGTACATAGAGGGAAAATTGTACCCAAAATTATACCCACCAATCCTGGATTGCCCTGGATAGCTCAGGACACCCCTGGACAACAGACAATAAAAAACCCCGCAATTACGCGGGGTTATCTACGATTCTGGACTGTCGTGGACAGTTCCAAATCTCTCATTGGTGCCCAAGGGGGGACTCGAACCCCCACGCCTCTCGGCGCTACCACCTCAAGGTAGTGCGTCTACCAATTCCGCCACCTGGGCAGGTGTCTTACTTAGTTTTTCTTTGCCGGTTCCGTTGCCGCCGGCACATCGCCTGCAGGCTTGGCCGGGGTCGTCGCAGCAGGGACATCGCCCTGTGCCGACTTGGTGGCCTGCGGGATTTCCGCGTTGGCCGGTGCAGCGGGCTGCGCATTCTGCGTTGCTGCCGGCTTGTTGGCAAGACCCGACATCACACCCAGATCACTGCCGTTGTCGCTTTGTGCCTTGCCGCTGTGGCCCAGGTACATACCCATGCCCAGGCTCAGTGCAAAGAACAGCGCAGCCAGCACCGCCGTGGTACGGGTCAGGAAGCTCGCCGAGCCACGTGCACCGAACACGGTGGCAGATGCGCCGCCACCGAAACCGGAGCCCGCGTCCGCACCAGCGCCGCGCTGCATCAAAATCAGCACGATCATCGCCGCGGCGATCAGAATGTAGAAGACGCTGAAAATGACGAACATGGTTCTCTTTAAGAGTCCGTGATGCTCAATAGGCCGCCGCGCAGATACCGAGGAAATCAGCCGATGCCAGCGAGGCGCCCCCGATCAACCCACCATCCACGTCCGGCTGTGCGAACAAATCCGCAGCATTCGCCGCTTTGACGCTACCGCCGTAAAGCAGTCGGGTCAGACGGGCAATCATAGCATCTTCTTTTTCGAGTTGGCTACGGATGAACGCATGAACGTGCTGGGCTTGCTCGGGCGTGGCCGTATGGCCGGTACCGATGGCCCACACGGGCTCGTACGCGATCACGGCCGTATCGAAGCTGGCGATGCCGTTCAGTTCGATCACTGCCTTGAGCTGACGCGCCACGACGGCATCGGTGAGCCCGTTCTCGCGCTCGGCCAGCGTTTCACCCACGCAGAGAATGGGGGTGAGCCCGCCAGCCCGCGCTGCAGCGAACTTGCGCGCGACCAGCTCGCTCGTTTCGTGGTGGTAGTGACGGCGCTCGGAGTGGCCCACCAGAACCCATTGCGCACCCACGTCGGCGAGCATGGCGGCGGACACTTCACCCGTGTAGGCGCCCTGCCCCTCGTGCTCACTCACGTCCTGGCCGCCAAAGCCCAGGCCGGAACCTGCATGCTGTATCGCCAGCTCGCCCAGGTAGGGAAACGGCGGAATGACGACAACGTCGATGTTCGCCGGCAGCGCAGCAGCGACATCGCCGACCAGGGCAGTCGCCATGCTGCGGCTACCATGCATCTTCCAGTTGCCGGCGACGAGTTTCTTGCGCATGCGCGTTTTCCCTTGCGTATAAACCCGAAAGCTTAACGTCGGACCATGCCACTGGCAACGAGGCGATGACAAGTTATTGCCTTTACGGAAAAAATCAGAAGAACCACAAGGAGACCACTTTATGACCACGACCCGTCCGCTCAGCTTGGTTACTGGCGCCTCCGCCGGCATTGGCGCTGCCTTCGCTCGAGAGCTTGCGGCCCGCGGCCATGATCTGGTGCTGACCGCCCGCCGGGTGGAGCGGCTTGAGGCGCTGGCCCAGGAGCTGCGCGATCGCTACCAGGCGACAGTCACCGTGCTACCTACGGACCTGGCCGATCCCTCCGCCGTATCGCAGTTGTGCGACGCACTGGACGCACGTGGACTTAGGGTGGACTGGCTTATCAACAATGCCGGCTACGGGGTGCCAGGGACGTTTGAGGCGGTCGACTGGCCATCGCATGAGGCCTTTATCCGGGTGTTGATGACCGCTCCCGCCGAATTGGCGTGGCGCCTGCTGCCCGGCATGCGCGAACGCGGCTATGGCCGCATCGTGAATGTTGCCTCTCTTGCGGGGCATATCCCCGGCTCAGCCGGTCACACGCTTTACGCGGCGAGCAAGGCGTATCTGATCAAGTTCTCGCAATCGCTTGCGCTCGAAAACCGGCATCTCGGCATCAACGTCTGTGCGCTATGCCCGGGGTTCACCTGGTCGGAGTTCCACGACGTTACCGGTACGCGACTGTTGATGAACAAGTTGCCGGGCTTTATGTGGCAGAGCGCTGAGGCCGTGGTGCGCGAAGGCTATAACGCAGTGGAGCGCGGCGACATTGTGCACGTAACCGGGGGCGTCAATCGCTTTATCAAGTCACTGACGAAGCTGTTGCCCGATCGGTTCACGCTTTGGCTATCCGCGCGTGAATCGAAGCGTTATCGCGCACTGGAAGCTACTCACTGAGCGGTACCTTCCTGCGTGCATTGCAGCGTATCGCCGACCACGAAGTTGCCCTCGCGCTCCACCTCCCAATCGATGCGCAAGGCTTTGTTGGGCTCTCGAATGTAGGTGAAACGCTGGGCCGGCTTGATCTCGGGGGCAGAACGCCAGACCAGGCGTCCGTCCTTCCAGCCGTCCGATGAAAACAGCCGGGCGCCGCCGAAGCTATCGAGAATGGTCGCGTTGTAGTGACCATTTTTGGCGTCGTATCCCCATGCCTCGATCGCGTGATACATCGCGGATGGCGACGTATCGTCGTGGTGCTTGATCAGTGCCTTGCCGTTGAGATCGAAGTCGAAGCGGATGGTGGAGTCGATGGTCTTTCCCGAAGCGGGAAAAACCCCATGGCAAGTCCAATGCCCCGTCAGGTCCGCAAAGTCGTGAAAAGGGTCCTCGGCTGTCGCCATGACGTTGCCACTCAGGAAACAGGCGATCCACAGCAACGACTTCAGGCGCATGGCGAGCTCCCGCAACGAGGGAGTGCAGCGTAGTACGCGCCGGAGCAAGGGAAATCGATCAGAAGTCATGATCGCCATCCCGGCTTGCATCAGGATGGCGGCACGCATGAAGCGCAGGCCAAGTGCTCCGCCTTCCTCTCGGAGGCGGAGCACAGAGCTGAATCAGATCAGCTTGATCTCGCGCAGACGCTCGAGCAGATACTCGTGCGAGGTGATGCTGGTGTCGTAGCGGCTCGGATTGTCCGGCGTCACCGTCTGCGGCAGCGGGTCGAGCACCACGTCCGGGTTCGGATGCAGGAAGTACGGTACCGAGTAACGCGGCTTGCGTGCGTTGTCGTTCTGCGGATTCACCACGCGATGCGATGTAGACGGATACACGTGGTTGGTCAGGCGTTGCAGCATGTCGCCAATGTTCACCACGATGGCGTCGCCCTCGGTGGTGATCGGCAGCCACTCGCCTTCGCGCGTCAGCACTTCCAGGCCTTCCGCGCTAGCACCGACCAGCAGTGTGATGAAGTTGATATCTTCATGCGCACCGGCACGGACATTCGGGATGTTGTCTTCGGTGATCGGCGGATAGTGGATCGGACGCAGAATGGAGTTGCCCTGGTCGATCTTGTCGTCGAAGAAGTGCTCCGGCAGGTCGATGTGCAGGGCCAGTGCGCGCAGCACGCGCGAGCCGAGCTGGTCGAGCGCCTCGAACAGGCCATAGCCGTTCTTCTTGAAATCCAGGATCTCAGTCGGCCAGATGTTGGGCGGCATGACCTCAGCAAACTTGGAGTCACGCGGAATCTCGCGACCGACGTGCCAAAACTCCTTGAGGTCAGCGTGCTTGCTGTCCTTGGCCGTTTCCACCTTGTACGGCGTGTAGCCACGCGCGCCGCCGCTACCGGGCACGTGGTACTTCATCTTGGTGTCGGTCGGCAGCGCGAAGAACTGCTGGAACGACTCGTAAGCGCCATCGATCAGCTCACGCGGAATACCGTGGCCGCTGATGCAGCAGAAGCCGTATTCACGGTAGGCGCTGCCCAGCTCGGCAACGAATGCGGCACGGTCCGTGTCGTAACGACGGATGTCGAGGGTTGGAACTTTCTTCATGGCTTGTCCACAGGTTGTGCGTGCGGTCCACTTGGAGGCTGCTCAACATCTCCATGCAGTCTGCGCAGGCCTCTGGGGCCAACCTTTCGGGCCGGCTGTGCCGGCGCGGGCTGCATGGAGATGTTGAACAGACTCTTTAATCCGCCACCGCAGGGGCGGGGCACGTCGGGCCAATCCTTGGCGACCTGGGTGGGATACGGGATCCCCGAACTTCTTACAGGCTCACGAACGTTCTGCGGATGATTTTACGACACCCGCGAGCTTTTCGGCCAACTGCCGCACTTCGCCTTCGTCGGCAGCCTCCACCGTCACACGTACCAACGGCTCCGTACCCGAGGCGCGCAGCACTACCCGCCCGCGACCGGATAGCGCGCGCTCGGTTTCGGCCAGTGCTTCGCGCACAGGCTCGCTGTGCAGCGCCTCACGGGCACCGTCCGCGCGTACGTTGATCATGATCTGGGGCATTTTGTGCAGCCCCTGCCGCGCCTCGGCGAGGTCCGTGCCGGCATAGGTCAACGCCTCCAGCACGGCCAGTGCGGAGACGATGCCATCGCCCGTGGTGGCGCGATCCAGGCACAGGATATGGCCGGAGGTTTCGCCGCCGAGGTTGCCGCCGTGCTCCTTGAGCTGCTGCAGCACGTAGCGGTCACCGACGTTGGCACGGATCAGCTTTACGTCGTGCTGGGCCAGTGCGAGCTGAAGACCGTAGTTGCTCATCAGCGTGCCGACCACGGGCCCCAGCAGCAAGCCCTGGGCATGCCACGCGTTGGCCAATACGAAAAGAATGTCGTCGCCGTCGGCCAGCTTGCCGTGGCGGTCGACCAACTGGACGCGGTCTCCGTCGCCATCGAAGGCGATGCCGATATCGGCAGCCTGCTCCAACACGGCGCGTTCCAGTGCCTGTGGGTGCGTGGAGCCTACGTCGCGATTGATGTTGAAACCGTCGGGCCGGTCGCCAATGGTGTTCACCACCGCGCCAAGTTCGGAGAACACCTTCGGCGCTACCTGATAGGTCGCCCCGTTGGCGCAGTCGAGCACGATCTTCATACCGCGCAGGCTGAAATCTTCGGACACCGTCGATTTGCAGAACTCCGCGTAGCGCGTCACGGCGTCCGCGATGCGGGTGGCCTTGCCGAGCTGTTCGGAGGGAACGGTGGTGAACTCCAGCTCCAGTTCTTCCTCAATGGCCTGCTCCACGTCATCGGAGAGCTTTTCGCCATTGGCCGAAAAGAACTTGATGCCGTTGTCGTGATGCGGGTTATGCGACGCGCTGATCACGATGCCGGCGTCAGCGCGCAGCGAACGCGTGAGGAACGCCACACCCGGCGTAGGCATGGGCCCAAGCAGCGCCACATCCGCGCCTGCAGCGACAAGCCCCGCCTCGAGGGCCGATTCGAACATGTAGCCGGACACGCGGGTGTCCTTGCCGATGACCACCTTCGGCCGCGCGCGTCCATGGCGCGCCAGCACCACGCCGAGCGCGCGACCCAGTCGCAGCATGAAGTCCGCACTGATGGGCCATTGCCCCACCAGACCGCGGATACCGTCGGTTCCAAAATACTTCCGTTGCGTCATGGCATTACTCCTG
>NZ_JAELTQ010000091.1 GCF_016428905.1 Dyella sp. ASV24
GCCGAGCAACGCTTTCCAATGGCGCTCGCCATCCACGCGATCCACGTGGATGCGCGTGTGCGCGTCATCCACGGCGGAGGGCAGCTGGGACATCACGGCATGTACCAGCACCTGCAGAGTGCTGTTGTAGTCGTTCTGCACGCGGCCCACGTCCGCCACCGGGCTGAGCGAGCCTTCCACCAAACCCTGGATACGTGTGTCGGCGCGATGCAGTTGCACCACACCCGCCACGCAGGTGATTGCCAGCAAGGCCACGATGGCCAGCAGGCGCAGCAACAGGCGCTGACGTAGCGTCAGTCCGGTGATCCGCGTGAATAGCTTGAGCATGGGGGAGTCCGGGGTGAGGGTACTGCAAGAGCTGTCGGCTCACCGCGCGGCAACTTTAGCCAGAAATGGAAAAAATATGCTTTTAAATCAATTTATTATGTTAATTTTGGATGGCATGAAAGCGCGGCAAAGATCGCACGGGAAGATGTCCACCCCATGACTTTTGTGCTGCACTTCTCATTCCGCCAGGCCATAAAAAAGCCCCGCCGATAATGACGGGGCTCTGTGCGAGTGCGTTTTGACCAGGCTTAGCCGGCGGGCAGTTGCTTGGTGCCGAAGATCTTGTCACCGGCATCGCCGAGACCCGGCAGGATGTAGCCGTGCTCGTTCAAGCGCTCGTCGATGGATGCCGTATAGATCTCCACATCCGGATGAGCCGCTTCGATGCGCTTGAGGCCCTCGGGGGCGGCGACCAGGAACAGCCCCTTGATGCGTTTGCAGCCGGCGGCCTTCAGCATGTCCACCGTGGCGACCAACGTGCCGGCGGTGGCGAGCATGGGATCGACGATGATCGCGATACGCTCGTCCATGCGGCCGGTGAGCTTCTCGTAGTAGGTGATCGGCTTGAGCGTTTCCTCGTCGCGCTGCAGACCGACCACGCTCACCTTGGCGGCGGGGATCATGTCCAGCACGCCGGGCAGCATGCCCAGGCCAGCGCGCAGGATCGGCACGATGGTGACCTTCTTGCCCTTGATCTGATGCACGGTGAGCGGGCCGGCCCAGCCCTCGATGTGCTGCTCGACCGTTTCCAGATCCTTGGTAGCTTCGTAGGTAAGCAGCGAGGCCACTTCAGAGGCAAGTTCGCGGAACTCCTTGGTGCTGATGCCGGCCCGACGCATCAGGCCGAGCTTGTGCTGGATCAAGGGATGACGGACTTCGACGATCTTCATGGGTAAACCTGGCTGCATGGGTCGCGCCATTGTCACTCACGCTCCGTGACGAGGGCGAGGGGGTTGCGCAAAAGGAAGCGGCGTTCGATACCTGCCTGCTCGATCAGCGCGGCATCGTGGCTCACCAGGATCAGCGAACCGCGGTAGGTCGCCAGCGCCTGCTCGAGCAGGTAGCGACTGTCCAGATCGAGATGGGCGTCCGGCTCGTCGAGCAAGAGCAGATCGTAGGGTTCCAGTGCACTGTCCAGCGCCAGCAAAGCCAGCTTCACACGCTCGCCTCCGCTCAGAAGCCGTGCGGGCAGATCGGCCCGCTCGGCGCGCAAGCCAATGCCGGCGAGGTATTCGCGATAGCGGGTGGCGGTGTGGCCAGGTGATAGTGCACGCAGGTTCTCCAGTGCGCTCAGGTCGTCCTGCAACAGGCTGTAGTGCTGGTCGATCAGCAGCACGCGTTCGCCACGTCGCATGCGCCCTGCACGTGGCGACTGACGGCCCGTGATGACGGCAAGCAGGCTCGACTTGCCGCTGCCGTTATCACCGCACAGATGCAGGCGTTCGCCTGATGCGAGGTGCAGATCGATCGGTTCGGCGTGACCGTGCGGGAGGACCACACCTTCGAGCAGCAAAGACGCATGGGTGGCAGGAAGCGTGCCCAGGTCGAATCGCTGGGCGCGATGCAAGTCAACGCGTGTCCGTGCTTCGGTCAACCGTTCGCGCTGCCGCTCCTGTTGTGAACGCTGTGCGGTGCGCAGGCGGGCTCCGGTGTCTTCCGAGCGTTGCTTGCGGCGGTCCAGCAGAATGGTGGCGATATTGGCGTTGCCGCGCTCGCGGTCGGCTTTGTGCTGGCGCTGCTCAATACGCTCGCGATCCTGTTGTTGCCGGCGATCAAGTGCCTTCTGTTCGCGCCGTGCCTGATCCAGCTGCTGTTCCGCTGCCTCCGCTTCGGCCTCCCGCTGAGTCAGGTACGCAGCGAAACCATCGCCGTAACGCTGCATACCACGTGAGGACAGTTCATCGATGATCTGGGCGTCGGCCAGCAATTCACGATCATGGCTGATCAGCAGATAGCCGCCCACATGCATGCGCAGGCGTTCGCGCAACCAGTGTCGGCTGCGCCGGTCTAGGTGATTGCCGGGTTCGTCGAGTATCAGGAAATGATGCGTCTGCTCGAACATGGCGGTCAGCCGCAGGCGTACGCGTTCGCCACCGCTGAGGCTCTCCCATGAGCGTGTTTCATCGCCGGGCAGGCCGGCCTCGTCGAGCCAACGGCGCAGGCGTTCGCGTACGTTCCAATCCTCGTCGATCGCCTGGAAATCCAACGGATCGACGCTGCCGGCCTCAATGCGCTGCAGGGCATCCAGCTTGCGATTCACGCCAAGCGCTTCGGCCACGCCTCCTGCGAAAACGGGCCATCGCTGGGGCAGGTAATCGAGTGCCACGTGGCGGACCACGCTGCCCTGCGTCGGTGCGACTTGGCCGGCGAAGATACGCGCCAGCAGCGACTTGCCGCTGCCGTTGCGTCCGACCAACGCATGACCGCCGACAGCAAAGGAAACGTCCAGATCCTGGAGCACGGGATCGCGCCCGGGCGGTGCAAAAGTCAGTTGGTGTGTGTGTATGGCAATAGCTGTCATAGACCCTCCGGTAGGGGAGTGGCATACGACAGGGGGTCTGCGCGAAAGCGCGCGGGGATGTCGACCGCCCTGTCACTCGTGGCCGGACACAACGCGCGCAGGAAGGCGGCGTGTCAGTCGGCAAGCGAGCGGCTTAGAGGCGCATGTCGGCGGCGAATCCCAGGAGGAGCAGAGCGTGCAGCATAGCAGCAGCGGCTTAAGCGCAAATAGAAAAGGGTGCCGACCGGAGCCGGCACCCTCGCAACACGCTCGGATTTTAGTGAGCGGCGCTGGGCTGGCTGCTCAGACAGGTGCTCATGAACTGCTTGCGCGCGTCACCCTTGAGCGACTTGGCCTGCGGGTCGGCGTTGCAGGATTTCATCTTTTCCTGTTGCGTCATCTTGGTCGGCGCTGCGGCCGGGCTTTCGCCCTTCAGGCAGCTGCTCATGAAGGTCTTGCGGTCGTCGCCGGTCTTGCCCGTCGCCTGCTTGTTGCAGTCGGTCATGCGTTGCTGCTGTGAGTTCTTGGCGGGCGCGCTGCTGGTCGCAGCCTGGGGTGCGGCGAAAGCGGTGGAAGCGGCAAAGGCCAGCGCGACGCTGGCTACCATCAGGCTCAAACGCGAAGACATGCGGGTACCCTCCTTGATGACCGGCGAGTGCCGGTGGCGCAAGTCTATGCCTGCAGACAGGCCGTAGGGGAGGGGCATTTCAGCCCGGCGCTATCGGTCATTCAGCCATGCCGCAGCCTTGGTCCTATTCGACGCCCGCCGCTCGTCATTCCGGCCTGCGCCGGAATGACATTGAGGAAAATGGGTGTTCACGCAAGCCTTCTAACGGGCTCCACGTGCGCGACATGCCTACCGTGGACACGGCCGTTGCCATCGGCCGCAAAGGGAAAAGCCACGCCCGTCACCGGGAGTGGCTTTTCAGTGGGCAGGGACTAGGGCTTAGTGGCCCCGGCCGTTTCCTTTGCCGTGGTCATCGTCGTCATCGTCCTGCTGATCATCGTACCCGTGGGGTTTCTGTTCGCCGAGCTTGCCCGGCACGAACAGATCCACCACGAAGCCGTCATGGTCGGACACGCCGATCGCCTTGCGCGAGTCGGTGGCCGTGACGGCATCGGCGGCGGTCTGCGCCGGTGCGTCGAGATCGGCACGGCCGTACTGCATCTTCAGGAAGCGCAGTCGCGCGGACAGATTCAACAGCGCGTGGTCCAGTACCTGCACGGTCGGCACTTCGCGGCCCGAGTTGCCGGAGCCGGCCTGGGTATAACCCTGGATGGGACCGAACTTCTCGGTGAACAGGAACGAGTAGCGATCGTTCTTCGGCACCGATTCCACCGCATTCCACAACGCTGGCTGCACGATGTTCTTGCCGAGCTTCAACTGGTTTTCGCTGTCCTTGTACTTGCCGGAGATCAGCCCGACCACGTCAACCCAGCCATCGCTGAACTGGTAGGCGTTGAAGTCGCCCACCACCATCAACGGCTGCCACGGATTGCTGGCCTGCAGCTTCTGCACTTGACGTGCCAGCGAGGAAGCCTGCAGGAAGCGCTTCTGGCGATCGCGTGCGGCGCCGGCGTCATCCTTGTCGACATTGGTGCGCGCCTTGGTGTGCACCGAGATCACCTGGAAGCGCACGCCACGAGCTTCTGCGGTGAGCAGCAGCGGCGGGTGATCGTGGATGAAGGCGGTCTGCCCGTTGTCGTTCCAGTTTTCATCGGCGGCCAGTTGCTGCACCGACACGACACGTACACGATCGCTGCGCACCAGGAAGCCCACATTGATGCCGCTGGGGTCATGTCCCGGCAGCAGATAGGCCTGGTACTTGGTGCGGTACTCGCCATTCAACTGCTGTGCGAGGCCCTGCAGCAACGGCAAGCTCTTCACTTCTTCCACCGACAGCACGTCCGGTAGTTGCAGCACGGTGCCGATGTAGGCCGACAGGCGCTGCGTCTTCAATGCCACGTCATCGGCGGTCGGCTCCTTGCTGTTGCCGCTGCAGGTGAAGGTGGTATTGAACTCGCTGTCGCAGAAACGCTCGGTGTTGAACGCGCCGATGCGCAGTGCATACGGTGCGGTCGGCGACACGGCGCGCGGCATCTCCGCCGCATGCTTGAGCGTGATCTTGGTCGGGATGAAGGTGTACGCGCCGAAGTCGTACGAGATGACGCCTTCCGCACGGAACGTGCTACCTGCGACAAACGGTGTGTTCGCGGGCACGGCGCCGAAGTCCGCCGTATTCATCTTGAACACTTCGGGGTTGCCGCTCCAATTGGGCAGTTCCACGCCCGCAGGCACCGGCACGCCGTAGCGCACGCCCGGCAGACGCAGCGAGCGCTTGCCGTTCGCGGTGATGCTGACTTCGGCATAGGGCTGCGTGCTGAAACGCTTGTTGCCCGTGTTGATCATGCCGTTCTCGATCACCACGCGCATGCCAACGAAGCACTGGAAGTTGGTGGCGCCGCACGACAGCTTATCGGGATCGGACGATGGGATTCTGTCGCCAAACACCACCGGCGCGGGCAGGCGACTACCGTGTGCCTTCACGGTCACGGTCGCGTTCTTGAGTTCCGGCAGGTTGTAGTAGTTGTCGACGGTGGCATCCACGTCCACCACGTCGCCCACGGCTACGGTCGGCTTGCTGCCGGTGTAGACGTAGATGCCGTTGGAGGTAAGTGGATCGGCATCGGCGCGTGCATCAGGCGTCTGCATAGTGAAGCCTGCGGGCCCGACAGCGGTGACGACGTTAGCCGTGGTCTTCACCGGCTTGCCGACCAACAGAGAAATCTGCTCGCGACCCTGGATCTGCCAGATCTCGGCAGCGACCGGGATGTTGTAAAGGATGGCGCCCAGCGCGGTGTCGCGCGCCAGCGGAATGTTGCCGCCCGGCTGGCTGAGCTTCACTTCGAAGGCTTTGTCGTCGCTCGGCGTGGTGCGGCCGTGCACCACCACGTTGAAGCTGGCCTGGGTCTGGCCCTCGGCGATCTTCACCGTGGTGTCGAACGCGTCGTAGTCGCCGTTGGCCGCGATGGCCGTGCCATCGTGGGTGGTCGCCTGCACGGTCACACCGCCAGCCGGCGCAGGCTGGGTGAGGGTGATGGCGAAGGGCATCTTGACGTCGCTAGCGCCCTGCACGGTGACGCTGGCATCGGCGATGGAGAACGACTGGCCCATCACTACGCAGGTGCTGGTGCTGTTGTGCGGCGTGGTAGGCGAGACGACGACGAAGTCCGCCTGGTTATTGCCGGTGTTGCGCGGCAAGCCGGCGGCGTCGGTGGTGCGGGCATAACCCTTGTCGGCGTTGGTGGTGCCCAGCGAAGCCAGCGGCGTACCCGCCTGATAAGCGGAGCCGGCCGACAGGCCCACCTGATCGACCAACTGGCCCGCGCCATTGAGAATGGCAAGACCACCGTCGTCGGTGACGCCGGTGCTGTACTTGATGTCGCCCGCCACGTTGCCGGAATAACCGCCGCTGGCGCCATTGGTCAGCAGCAGATAACAACCCGCGCCGATAGAGGTGCCGCCGGGCAGGGTCAGGCGTGTGCCCGCGGTGCCGCTCGCATTGGAGGCGTTGAACTTGTAACCGGACAGATCCAGCGCTTTGCTGCCGCTGTTGAACAGCTCGACGAACTCGTCGTTGCCGCCGGCCGGACCGCGGACTCGAAATTGGCTGATGCTCAGATCGTCTGCGTGTGCGGCAGTTGCCGACAGCATGACGAGCAGCGCTGCCCCAAGGGCGCGCCGGACGTGCATAGGTTTCATTGACCACTCCCTTTCCTGGGGCCGGGATGGACCCATCGGGGACGAGGCTAGTAAGTTATTGCGACAGTTTCGCGAAGGAAGTCGCGACTTCGCTCGTTTTTGCGAAGCCCGTGGCGTTTTTGGCGCTTCCGCCTTGGCTGGAAACTACGCCATGCGTGGGGGCAACCAGCATCGCCGCCATCGGGCGGGCGATGCTGGCTCCCGGTAGGGCTCAGGCCGCTTCGGACTTGAGCTTGCGCGGACCGTGCAGCAAGGCCTGGCGGACGTGCGAAACAACCAGGTCGACTTCGTCGCTGCTCACCAGGAAGTGCGGGGTGAAGCGCAGCGAATTGGTGCCGCCGTGGATCACGCCCACGCCGCGCTCGCGCATGTACTCCTCAATGGAGTGCGCGCCGTAGCACTTGAACTCCGGCGACAGCTCGCAGGAGAACAGCAGACCCGTGCCCTGGACCTTGGTGATCAGGCCGCCCAGCTCGCCCTTCAGCGCGTTGAGCTTGTCCACGAACTCCTTGCCGCGCACACGGATGTTGTTGCGCACCTCGTCGGTGAGCTCGTTGAGCGTGGCAAGCGCCACGTCCAGCGCGCGCGGGTTGGCGGTCATCGTGTTGCCGTAGATGCCCTTGCGGTACAGGTCGGCGGTGCGCTCGGTGACAGCCAGCACGGACAGCGGATACTGACCCGCGTTGAGTGCCTTGGAGAAGGTTTCGAAATCCGGCGGCGCGAGCTTTTCGAAGCCTGGATAGTCGGTGATCGACAGCACGCCGTGTGCACGCAGACCGGCCTGGATGGAGTCGACCAGCAGCAGCGAACCGTGGGCTTCGGTCAGCGCGCGGGCCTTCTGGTAGAACTCCGGCGTGACCGCGCGGCCTGGATCGCCTTCGCCCATCACGGGTTCAAGGAACATCGCTTCGATGAACCAGCCGTTCTTGTCTGCGTCGGCAAACACGGCTTCCAGCTGCGCCATGTCATACGGCTGCACGGTGAGCAGCGTGTCCTCATGGCGATAGCTGGCCAAGTGCTGCAGGTAGGTCTTGCGGGTGGAGTCCGAATACAGCGCCGGCTTGTCGGTGCGGCCATGGAAGGCGCCCTTTACCGCAACGCGCTTGATGGTGCGGCCCGCATGGCGGCCGCCGGCATCGGTAAGCAACTTGGCGTTGACGTCGGCGATGCGGCAGGCGAGGCCCACGGCTTCGGAACCCGAGTTGAGCGCAAGATAACGGGCGTACGGATTGCTGCCGCGGTTGCGGCCCAGCTCGCGGTCCATCGCCTTGGCGAAGCGCATCTGCGAGATGCTCGGCGTCATCACGTTGGCCATCACCTGCGGGCGCGCGAGCGCCGCGTCGATGGCCGCATGGTTATGGCCAAAGCCAAGCATGCCGTAGCCGCCGTTGTCGTGGATCACCGCACCCTTGAAGCTGACCACCCACGGGCCGCGCGCAGCTGCCGGCAGGTAAGGGTTGATGGCGTCGTCCGGATAGAAATTGACGAACTCCGTCTGCGACTTCGTCAACTGCTCGGCTTCATCCAGCTTGAGGAAGTCACCCAGTTCACTGCGCAGTTCGCGGTGACGCGCAACCGCGTCGCCGATGGCCTGCGCCAGTTCAGGATGGCTCACCGCAAAACGCTCGATGGTGGCGTCGTCGAGGCCAGTAGTCAGCGGTGCGCCGCCGAATTCGCGCAGTTCGCGCAGCTGATCAATCACGCCCATGGGTTCCTCCTTCAAGCTCGACTTGCCTGCCGTCCCGATGGCATGCGCGTCGACGTGTCAACGAATGCATGGTGGAAACGCGTGACCGTTCAGCGTTCCCGTGATCCCGAGGGATCATGTCGCATTGCGATCCATCACGGATGTGGCAACGCAACGACCTCCCGAGCATAACTCGGCGTTGTCGCCGCCGTAACCCCGGGTGACGCTTGTCACCCGCGCTGCCTGACGTGGGCAACTGCTGGCAAACCCTTGTGGCGCCTAGCATGGCGGGCAGGGAGGAACAGCCATGACCAAGCCCGTCGAAGTCATCGCCAGCTTGTCTGGCGCCATCAAACGTTACGGTGCTTTAACAGCGCTGGACGGTCTCGATCTCATGCTGCACCGCGGCGAACTACTGGCGCTGCTCGGCCCCAACGGCGCAGGAAAAAGCACGGCGATCAGCTTGCTGCTCGGGTTGGTGCGCGCGGATGCGGGCCAGGTGGAATTGTTCGGCCGTGACCCACAGCAGATAGACGCGCGTCGGCGTATCGGCGTGATGCTGCAGTCGGCCTCCTTGCCGGCAACCTTGCGTGTATCTGAACTGTTGCGGTTGACCATGAGTTACTACCCGACACCGCGCTCGCTGGAAGAAACCGCACAGCTGGCCGGTGTGGCCGACCTGTTGCCGCGCCGTTATGCGGCTCTTTCCGGCGGACAGCAGCGTCGCGTGCAATTCGCGCTGGCGATCTGCGGACGGCCGGAGTTGCTGTTCCTCGACGAGCCCACGGTCGGCATGGACATCGATGCGCGACAGACACTGTGGGTGGCGATTCGCCGTCTTGTTGCGGAAGGCTGCGCGGTGGTGCTCACCACGCATTACCTGGAAGAAGCCGAGGCGCTGGCGCAGCGTGTCGTGGTGCTCGGCAAGGGCCGTGTGCTGAGCGATGGCAGCGTCGATGCCTTGCGCTCGCGCGTGGCGATGACCCGTATCCGATGCATCAGCGATCTCGATGCGATGGCACTGATGCAGTGGCCGCACGTAGCGCATGCCGAGCGCGAAGGTACGCATCTCCATATACACAGCGACGTACCGGAAAAAGTGCTGCGCCGCCTGCTTGATGCCGACCCAGCCCTGTCGGAGCTGGAAGTACGGCGTGCTGGTCTTGCGGAAGCCTTTACAGCGTTGACCCGCGAAGACGCTGCTGAAAGGGAGGTTGCGTGATGTCCACCATCGCCATCGAGGCCATGCCGTCTGCCGGCGCTATGTCGCTACGTCGCCTGTTCGGTGCCTATCTGGCCGAAGCACGCAGTGAATGCCTGCGCTACCTTCGCGCCCCGGGTTTTCTGCTGCCCGTGATGCTGTTCCCCACCATGTTCTACCTGCTGTTCGGCATCGTGATACACCAGAACGCTCAAGGTGACGCCGCGCGCTACCTGCTTGCAAGCTACGGCGTATTCGGTGTGATGAGCCCGGGCCTGTTCGGCTTTGGTGTCTCGCTCGCCATGGAGCGCGAGAACGGGCTGCTCACGCTCAAGCGGGCGCTGCCCATGCCGCCGGGTGCGTATCTGCTCGGCAAGATGGTGATGGCGATGCTCGCCTCTGGTGTGATCGCCGTGCTGCTGCTGGCGATGGCCATTGGCCTTGCGCACCTGCCCTTGGATGTGGCGCAAGCGGTGTGTTTCCTTGCTACGAGCATGCTGGGCGTGCTGCCGTTCTGTGCGCTTGGCATGCTGGTGGGCACGCTGGTGAAAGGGCAGGGTGCGCCGGCCATCATCAACATCATCTATCTGCCGATGTCTTTCCTTTCCGGCCTTTGGATTCCGCTGCCATTGCTGCCCTCTGCACTGCAGCAGATCGCGCCCATCTGGCCGAGCGCGCACCTGCAGGCGCTGGCGCTTCGCGCGCTCGGCATGGGGCATGCGGCGGTCGGTTCCAATGTGGCCGTGCTGCTGGTTTTTGGGGTGGTGTGCTTCATGTTGGCCGTACGCCGCCTCCGTCGCCTCGGTTGAAGTAGCATGCACAAAGGACAGGTGGATCCAGGGGAGATAGGCACAGTGCGAAAGCGGCTGCGAGCTTGGTTTACCCCTGCGCCGGATTCCCTGGTGGCCATCGGCGTGCAGAAGGGCAAGTCGCCCTGGACGGACGCCATCCATCTGCTGTGGTCGATCTGGGTGTTCGTGACCCCGGTGTTCGACAAATACACATGGCGATGGGCGCTGCTCACGCTTGTCACCTATCCGATCTTCCTGTTCCTTTATGCGCAGTGCTGCGTCTCCTCGCGCCGCCGCTCGCGCTACTTTGCGCTGGCGCTGGTGGCCATGTCGCTGGTGTTGTTGCCGTGGTACCCCAGTGCGCTGACGTACTTCGTGTACGGCACCATCATGCTGCGCAGTTGCCGGATGGAGCTGCGTCGCTACATGGCTTCGCTGGCGCTGCTCAACGCGGCGCTCATCACCGAGGTGCTGCTGCTGCATTACGTGTGGCAGGCCGTGATCTGGATACCAGTGACGTCGATCATCATCGGCCTCGTCGTGCATGCCGAGCGTTTGAGTGACGAAAAAGAGGCCGAGTTGCGCCTTTCGCATGAGGAAGTTCGCCGGCTGGCGGCGCTGGCCGAGCGCGAGCGCATTGGGCGTGACTTGCACGACCTGCTTGGGCACACCTTGTCGCTGATCACGCTGAAGCTGGAGTTGTCGCGCAAGTTGTTCGATCGCGACAGCGAGGCAGCCAAGCGCGAGTTGGCCGATGCCGAGCGCGTGGCGCGGCATGCGCTGTCCGAAGTGCGTACGGCCGTATCCGGCATCCGCGCAACGGATCTCGCGGCGGAGTTGGCGGCGGCTCGTCTGATGCTGGAATCCTCGGCGGTGTCGTTCGAATCCGGAGAGTTGCCACCTTCACTGCCGGTGGAGGTGGAGCGAAGCCTGGCCCTGGTATTGCGCGAAGCGGTCACCAATATTGCCCGCCATGCGCGCGCCAGCCGGGCGCGCGTGACCACCGCTGTGGTCAACCAGAGCCTGCGCCTGAACATCGAAGACGACGGGCGCGGCGGCATCGATGCGCACGGGAACGGCCTCAAGGGCATGCACGAACGCGTGCGTGCGCTGGACGGCACCCTGGCCGTCGTTTCGCCGCCAGGGCAGGGCACGCGGCTGGAGATCACCGTGCCGTTGCGGTCGCGTTCGGTATTGCGTGATGTCATCGCGGAAGGTGGGATGCCGGAAGACCGCGCCACGAACTGGACGCCGCAGGAGCGCCACGCGACATGAAGGCCTGGTTCGAGACGCATCCCGATTCCCTGCTCGGCAAACTGGGCTCGCCCGGTTATCTGCGCTGGGAGTCGATGGCAAATCTGTTCTGGGTGATCGCCCTGTTCGTCGGCCCGATGGTGGATGGCGGATCGAACTGGAAGCACTGGTTGCTTCCGACGGTCATTTCGGCGCCGTTGTATCTGTATCTGCACTACCGGGTATACACCGGACCCTATCGCCGGCTGCCGATCTATGCGGGCGCCATGGCAGCACTGGGACTGCTCGTGTGGCCGTTCAACGGTGTGGCGCTGGGGTACGTCGTGTCGGCGGTGATGTGCCTGGCCTATCTGCCGTCCTTGTACCAATGGCTGGCGTCGCTGGCGATACTGGCCGTTCCGGCGGTCATCACGGCACAGCGGCAACACATATCGCCGTGGATCCTGCTGTTGGTGGGCTTTGTGGCGGTGATGTCCGGCTTCGGGCATTTCCTGCGCATGAACAACCACCGCAAGGACGCTGCCTTGCGCCTGTCGCAAGAAGAAGTCCGGCGTCTTGCGACGTTGGCCGAGCGGGAGCGCATTGGCCGCGATCTCCATGACCTGCTTGGCCATACCTTGTCGCTGGTCGCGCTGAAATCGGAGTTGGCGCGCAAGTTGGCCTTGATCGATCCGGAGCGCGCCCAGCGCGAGATGGAAGAAGTCGAACGTGTCGCGCGCCACGCGCTAGCGGAAGTGCGCACCGCTGTCACCGGCATGCGGCGAGGCGATCTCGCGGCCGAACTGGTATCGGCGCGTCTGATGCTGGAGGCCTCGGGTGTCGACTTCTGCGGTGCGTTGCCCTATGACGTCTGCCTGCCTGCGCAAGTCGAGGCTCCGCTGGCGCTGGTGTTGCGCGAGGCGGTGACCAACATCCACCGCCACGCAAAAGCACGTTCGGCGAAGGTGGTGTTCACCGTCGAGAAAGGACGCCTGCAGATGCAGGTCAGCGACGACGGCTGCGGCGGCCTGAGTGCACACGGCAACGGCGTCAGCGGCATGCGTGAGCGCATTCAAGCTTTGGGTGGAAGTCTGCAGATCGAGTCGCCGCCGCGTCGCGGTACGGTGCTGACGGTGCAGGTGCCCTTGATCAAGAAAAACGTTGCGGACGCCGCGCCGGGTGCGCCGTCCGCCGAATCGAACAACAGGAGTGCTGCATGATTCGTGTATTGCTGGCCGAGGACCAGGCGATGGTGCGTGGCGCTTTGTCCGCACTGCTTAATCTCGAAAGTGACATCGAGGTGCTTGGATCCGCGGCCGATGGCGAGGCTGCATGGAGGGAAATTCAGCGGCTGAAGCCCGACGTACTGGTCACCGACATCGAGATGCCAGGACTGACGGGCTTGGAACTGGCCCAGCGCATCCAGCGCCACGAGTTGCCCATCAAGGTGATTATCGTGACCACGTTTGCCCGTCCCGGTTTTCTGCGGCGCGCGCTGGATGCGGGTGTGTCGGGCTATCTGTTGAAGGACGCACCGGCGGAGAATCTCGCCGAGGCCTTGCGCATGGTCCATCGCGGTGGGCGCGCCATCGATCCGCAGCTCGCATTGGAGGCATGGTCGGAGGCTGATCCTCTCAATGATCGCGAGCGACAAGTGCTTCGTCTTGCCGGCGAAGGACAATCCGCCAGCGATATCGCGGCCCAGCTCAACCTGTCGCACGGTACGGTGCGCAATTACCTGTCCGAGGCCATCGGCAAGCTGGGCGCGACCAATCGCATCGAAGCCTATCGGCTGGCCCGGCAAAAAGGTTGGTTGTAGCCAGCGCCCGCGCGTTCGGGTGCAATAGCGCCAGGAAGGTTTCTGGCGAGCGCATCTTGATTCCCCTGTTGTCCCGATGGATCGGCCGCCTGGCATGGCTATTGGCTGCCGCAGCTGTTGCAGCATGCACGGGTCGATCAACGCCCCTCGTCAACGATGCCTACGTGTGGCAACGACAGTGGACGCCTGCGCTGGTCCGCGCCATGGCCGAGGACGGATCGTCCGTGCGCGCATGGCGCGTGCTGGCCGGTGAGATGGACGGACAAGGGCGGTGGCGCATGTTCACGCCCGACTGGAACGCGCTGGCGGCAAGCGGCAAGCCCGTTGTTGCTGTGGTGCGCATCGAAGGCCAATTGCAGCAATGGGACGAGGCGACGCTGCTGGCGGATGTGCAGGCGGTTCTTGCCGTGTGGCGGCAGCAGAAAGTCGTATTGGCGGGCGTAGAGCTGGATCACGACTGCGCCACCTCGCGACTGCCTGCGTACACGCATTTCCTTCAGGCGCTGCGGCCTTCGTTGCTGCCCGGTGAGCGGCTGTCGATGACGTCCTTGCCGACCTGGCTGGACAGCCCCCACCTGGACGCCTTGCTGGCGCAAGCAGACGAAGCTGTGTTGCAGGTGCATGCCGTGCAATCGCCGCGCGCCGGATTGTTCAATCCCGATACTGCGCGGGGCTGGTTGAGCGCTTTTGCGCGACACACCCACAAGCCGTGGCGCGTGGCGCTGCCCGCCTACGGCACACGTGTGAGTTGGGATGATCAGGGCCGCGTGTCGGCGATCGAAAGCGAGCGACCTACGCTGGTTGGCACCGAGGGTGCCAGCGAATTGTTTGCCGACCCGCGAGTGATGCAGCGCTTTGTCGCGACGCTGGAATCGGATGCGCCCAAGGGCTTGGCTGGCATCGTCTGGTTCCGTCTGCCGACCGGTGAGGATGCACGCGCGTGGAGTGAGGCCAGCTGGCGGGCCGTGCTTGGTCGGACGCCGTTGAAGGCCTCGCTGACTGCCATGGCCAGCGGCACGGACGATCCGCACCGCTACGACGTGCGATTGGTGAACGAAGGCGATGCGGACCTGTCGTTGCCGCCGCTGGTTCGCATCGAAGGTTCTTGTATGGCCGCCGATGGCGTTAACGGTTATAGCCTGCAGCGCAGCGGGGTTGGCCTGTACCTGCAGCGTACCCGCGTCGGCGTGCTGCGCGCCGAGCGCCAGCTCGCGGTGGGGTGGGTCCGTTGCGAGGCTGCACCCGTGCTTCATATCGAATCCTGAGCACGAATCGCAGCGGCTTTCCGCCATAATTGCGGGGGTCTGGGCGCGGAGCGCCCCCTATCAGGTAAAACCATGTACAAGCGCCCATGGATTGTCGCTGCAGTGGTGGCCGGCCTCGCCGGTGCCGTTGCCTGGGCTTGCGGCCCGATGTTCCCCAACCAGTTGCTGGATCAGCGCGAGGCGACACTCAGGTCCGTGCCGCAGAACAGTTTCGCGTTCGAGGCGCAGCACTTGTTGCCGGCTACCGACAAGCTGGTCAGCAACGAGCCCCCGCCGTACGGTGGCGATGACAAGAAGGGCGATGACGCCGAAGCCAAATCGCTGGGTGTGAGCGTGGCGCAGCTGGTGCGCATCAAGGCGTTGCGAGATCTCCATACCGGTGACGAGGCATTCGAGCAGGGCAAGGATCTGCCTGCGGATCTGCGTGCTTATGTGGCTGGCGCGCTGGATTTCATCCGTGACCAGCAGGATGAGGCCGCTACGCGCTTCGAGCAGGTGCTGGCCTTGCCACCGGATCAGGCGAAGCTGCGCTCCGTCTGGGCCGCTTACATGCTGGGCCGCATCCATGCGGCCAAGGCACACGCGGCGGCATCCAATGCGGCCGTATTCCAGCGCGAACGCGCGGCGGCCGCCAAGGCATTTGGGCTTGCCCGCACACGCGCAGTGGATGGTGCGTCCGATACGCAAGGACTGGCCGTTTCCAGCTTTGGCGAAGAGGCCCGGCTCTATCTCTACGATCATGGAACGCAGTGCAGTTGGGGTGCTCTGTACGGCGCCCCGGAGGATGTCGTCGATGGTGCAGACGGCGACAGTGACAAGGACAATCAAGCCCCGACCAAGGCCGATGGCTGCGGTGATGGCCTGACGGCGGATGATCTCAAGCGCGCGATCACGCTCTACGCAGCACAGGCTGGACACCACTCCGACAGCGCAGTGAATTCGCTGATCGCCGTGGCTGACTTCAGCATGCGTCAGCCGCATCTGGTCGATCAGCTGATCGACAGCCCGGTGCCGCAGCGTCTGTTGGTCGCCTATGCGCTGGCGCGCATGGAGGGCGAAGCGGATGACACGGCCGCGAACACCACCGCCGCCACGACCAAGCCGAAGATCGATCCCCGCCTGACGTCCTTGGTGCAGGCCATCGAGAAGCGCGGCCTGGACCATGTCGCCGGCGCGGACAGGCTCGCCTCGCTGGCCTATCAGATAGGTAACTACGATCTGGCCGCGCGTTTGGTCGACAAATCGTCCGGCCCACTGGCTGAATGGGTGCGCGCCAAGCTTGCCCTGCAGAAGGGCGACATGGCGGCAGCGAACGCCGCCTACGCGGCAGCGGCGAAGGCCTTCCCGAAGACGGACGACCCGCAGGCCGCCATCGAGCCTGCCAACGCCCACCTGATTTCTGGCGAGCAGGGTGTGTTGGCCCTCGCCCGTGGTGAATACGTAGAGGCCATGGGCCACCTGTACGACGCGGCTTCCGCCGTGGGTGGTGACGGCAATGAGTACGAGGATGAAGGCGATGCCGTGGGCATGGGCTACGGCAATGATGCCTCCTACGTTGCCGAGCGCGTGTTGACGGTCGACGAGCTCAAGAGCTTTGTCGATGCGCGTGCCCCCGAATCGCCCAATCCGCCCAAGGACAAACAGGCCGACACGTACTACCGCATGCAGTTTCCCGTGGCCGACAACCTGCGCTGGCTGCTGGCGCGTCGCCTGATGCGCGCGGGCCGCTACGACGAAGCGTTCGCCTACTTCCCCAAGGATGACGACCCGCGCATCAGCACACAGGACGACAACGGCAAGACGGAGCCCGCCAACCTGCGCAGCAAGGCCCGCGCATATGCCAAGGCCATGCACGACGGCCAGCACGCGTGGACGGATATCGGCAAGGCGCAGGGCTTGTATGCCGCCGCCGCGATTGCGCGCGAGAGCGGCATGGAAATCCTTGGCTACGAGCAGAGTCCGGATTTCCAGGACAACGGCGGCTCGTTCCAGGGCGGTAGCGGCCAGACTGCCGACTCCTTGAAGCAGCAGTACGTGACCGACGGTGAGCGCCAGCGTTACGCCGACAGCGTGGCCAAGCCCGACTACCGCTTCCACTACCGTTACGTGGCGGCGGATGAGGCATCGCAGGCGGCCGACCTGCTGCCACCGCGCTCGCAGGCCTTTGCCGCGGTGCTGTGCAAAGCCACCGGCTGGATGCTGGAAGGCCCGCCGGACTATGGCGATCACTATCAGTACTACGGCGATCCCGCGCCGAGTCAGCCGTCTGAACGTGAGCGTCGCGCCACGGCGTCCTACCAGCGCTATGTGAAGCAGGGCGCGTACGTGACCTGGGCGACCGACTTCGGCCGCACTTGTGAAGAGCCGAACTTCGATAGCGCTCGCGCGCTCAAGCGGACCCAGCAGGTGAGGGCGGTGAAGCACGCCGTGCGGCACTACTTCCCGTACGAACTGGGCGCTTTCGTGGTTGTCGTGGCCGGTTTCGCGGCTTGGCTGGTGCGTCGCAGGAAGCGCAAAACACCGGTTTGAGGGGCGTAGCGGGGTTTTGCGCGATAATGCCCCATTCAACGCAAGTACCCCGCCCGTGAAGAAAACCGATTTCGATTTTGAGTTGCCGCCCGAGTTGATTGCCCAGGCGCCGCTGGCCGAGCGTTCGGCCAGCCGCATGCTGGTGCTCGACATGGAGGCGCAGGCGCGCCAGGACCGCATGTTCCGCGACCTGCCCACATTCCTGCGCGAAGGCGATCTGTTGGTATTCAACGACACGCGCGTGTTGCCTGCGCGCCTTTACGGGCGCAAGGACACTGGCGGGCAGGTGGAAATCCTGATCGAACGCGTCACCGGCGCGCACGAAGCCACCGTGCAATTGGGCGTGAGCAAGAAGCCGAAGGAAGGCGGGCGCATCGAGCTTGCCGATGGCAGCCACGCCGTGGTGTTGGGGCGTGACGGGCCGTTCTTCCGTTTGCGCTTCGAATCGCCTGATCCTTTGGAGCGTCTGCTGCTTCGTCTGGGTGAAATGCCGCTGCCGCCGTATATCGAACGGCACGCGGATGCCAGCGATATGGAGCGTTATCAGACTGTCTTCGCACGGGAGCCGGGCGCCGTCGCTGCCCCCACGGCCGGCCTGCATTTTGACGAAAGCATGCTGGCGACCTTGCGTGAGCGTGGCATCCAGTTCGGCTACGTGACGTTGCACGTGGGCGCAGGCACGTTCCAGCCCATACGCGCGGATGACATCAAGGATCATCAGATGCACCGCGAGTGGCTCAACGTGGGTGCGAGCCTGGTGGAGCAGATCCGCCGCACGCGGGCGGCGGGCAATCGTGTGATTGCGGTGGGCACGACGGTGGTGCGCGCGTTGGAAAGCGCTGTGCGTGATGGGGAGCTGCAGCCGTTTGCCGGGGAAACACAGATTTTCATCTTCCCCGGGTACCGGTTTTCCAGTGTCGATGGTCTGCTGACCAACTTCCATTTGCCGCAGTCGACACTATTGATGCTGGTATCGGCGATGGCGGGGCGTGACTTCATGTTGGCTTCGTACCGGCACGCGGTGGAGCAGAAGTATCGGTTCTTCTCTTACGGGGATTCGATGCTGATTCTGCCGCGAGGTAGCTGAGCTTTTCTCCCTCTCCCCTCCGGGCGACCCGAAGGTAGTCCCCTTTTTGGGAGAGAGGGTTGGGGTGAGGGGCCAATCTGGCCTTATCGTTTCATCTTTTAGCCGTCATCCCGGCGCAGGCCGGGATCCAGCAGCGGTGAGTGTGGTTATCGCCTCGTGCGCTATCGCGATCTGGCCGCTTGCGCAGCGGGCGTTTCGCCCTCCTGCCGGAGGCCGAGTCACTTTTCTTTTGCTGGCCCAAAAGATCCCACGGGGACTAGCTTCGCGTCGAAAGTAACCCAAAGAAAATGGCCTTTAGAGCTCCGGTAGCGTCGTGTTGAATACAAGCCTTGGAGCTTGAGGTAACCGACGCTGGGCGATTTCTTTATTGAGCGATACGGCTACACCGCAACGCGCCGATGCGCTGAGGAGCTCTGCATGGCGTAGGGATAAGCCCGAACGGCAGAGGAATCGTGGGGTTTGGCAACCTCCGCCTCTACACAGCGGGTACTCCGGAGCGCTTCGCAACGCGCCGAAGCGAAGAGGGCTTAAAGCAGGTAGTCGCTACGCTTCTCGACCGGGTGTAGATCTCGACGCGCTAGGCACAGCCTTATTGCACCGGGATACAAACGCCACGTACCCCACCAGTGCGATGTGCAGCGCAGCTGCACGAGCCGTGCGCTTGGCGCTTTTGACCTTCGGGCCCCCTTGAGCGGCGGTGAGGGGTGGACGAAAAGGCCCCGTAGGGGTGCCGGGCAGGACGCCCGGCACTTTTCGTCGGGGCAGGAGCCCCGTCGAAAAGCCCGGACGCCCCTCACGGACTGGCCGGCTTCACCGGCCAGCGCCGCGATGGGGGTGCCTTTTCTTTTGGTTACTTTTCTTTGGGCAAGCAAAGAAAAGTAACCCGGACTGCGGCAGCAGTTCGGAAGCCCGCGGCAGGCGAGCCCAGGTCACCAGAACATGGCAATCAAGCGATACCGCCACCGGAACCTGGCGCGCCCCCTCCTTTTGCGGTGTGCGCCAGGATGAAGACAACAACGATAAGGCCCCCTGGAGCACGAAATCGCCGGACAGGCGATAATTCCCCTTATGACTTCCATGACTTTCGAACTCCAGGCCACCGACGGCGCGGCCCGTCGCGGCCGTCTCGTCTTTGACCGCGGCACGGTGGAAACGCCGGCCTTCATGCCGGTCGGCACCTATGGCTCCGTGAAGGCGATGACGCCGCGGGATATCCACGAGATCGGCGCCGAGATCATCCTGGGCAACACCTTCCACCTGTATCTGCGCCCCGGCCTTGAGGTGGTGGAGCAGTTCGGCGGTCTGCACAAGTTCATCGGCTGGGACAAGCCGATCCTGACGGATTCCGGCGGCTTCCAGGTCTTCTCGCTGGCGCATAAGCGCAAGATCACTGAAGAGGGCGTGGCGTTTGCCTCGCCGGTGGATGGCTCGAAGGTGTTCCTGTCACCGGAAGAATCGATGCGCATCCAGAAGGTGCTCGATTCGGATGTGGTGATGATTTTCGACGAGTGCACGCCGTATCCCGCGACGGAGAAGGTGGCCTCTACCTCGATGGAGCTCAGCCTGCGTTGGGCGGAGCGTTCGCGCCGTGCCTTTAACGATCTGAAGAATCCCAATGCCTTGTTCGGCATCGTGCAGGGCAGCGTGTATGAAAACCTGCGTCGACGCTCGGCCGAGGGGTTGGTCAACATCGGCTTCGACGGTTATGCAGTGGGTGGCCTGGCCGTGGGTGAGCCCGAAGCGGAGCGCAACCACACGCTGGATTTCACTGTGCCTCTGCTGCCGGCCGACAAGCCGCGTTACCTGATGGGCGTGGGCCGTCCCGAAGACATCGTGGAAGCGGTGCGCCGCGGCATCGATATGTTCGACTGTGTGATGCCGACGCGTAATGCGCGCAATGGCTTCCTGTTCACCGCCGAAGGCACGTTGCGCATCCGCAACGCCAAGTACGCGCTGGATACCCGCGTTATCGAGGAAGGCTGCGATTGCTACACCTGCAGCAACGGCTTCAGCCGTGCCTACCTGCGCCACCTGGATCGCTGCAACGAAATCCTGGGTAGCCAGCTCGCCACCATGCACAACCTGCGTCACTACCAGCGCCTGATGGCCGGCCTGCGTGACGCGATTGCCGCAGGCAAGCTGGATGACTTCGTGGCGGAGTTTTATGCCCGTCGGGCGGGTGGCGTGGCGGCCTGACCGCCAGACAGCCTGATTGAAACGAGGCCTAAAGCTCGTCATTCCGGCGCAGGCCGGAATCCAGTAGAGACAGCGGTGGGTTGTAGCCCAAATGCTGGAAGCCTTTCGCGAGAACCGTCCACGATGGCAACTGGATTCCGGCCTGCGCCGGAATGACGTCGTCGGGGTCTGAGGGGGAACCATCAGCGCCGATACCGGTCCAGCCCCTTGGAATCCGACCATCCCGACGCCAGAACCTTCGTCGGGTGGGCCTTGCAGCGCATGCAGGGTCCGGGGGCGCGTGGCATAATCCACGATCTTTTATCAGGTGTTGCCAGAAATGTCTGTCAATACCGCTACTTGCGAGACAAGCTGATGAACCTTCCGATGTCGATCCTGCTGGCTCAGGCCGCTCCCGCTGCCGGTGCCCAGGGTAATCCCCTGATGGGTCTGGCCCTGCCGATCCTGCTGCTGGTGGTCATGTTCTTCGTCATGATCCGCCCGCAGATGAAGCGCCAGAAGGAGCATCGCGCGATGGTCTCCGCCCTGGCCAAGGGTGACGAAGTGGTCACGAACGGCGGCATTGCCGGCCGCGTGGAAGAGATCGGTGAGAGCTTCGTCACGGTCGAGATCGCTCCGAACGTGAAGATCAAGCTGCAGAAGGGCGCTGTGCAGCAGGTCCTGCCTAAGGGCACGCTGAAGTCGTCCTGACGACTTGCCGGGGCGGAGGGGCCCTGGTCCATACGAAGCATTGCTCGCCGCGGCTGCCTCAGCCGCGGCTTTTGACGGATTCAAGGCATGAGTGATTTTCCACGCTGGAAATATGCGCTGGTCGCCATCGTATTGGCGCTCGGCATTGTCTATGCGTTGCCCAATGTGTTCCTGCCGGTGCCTGCCGTGCAGATCACGGCCAACCGCAATGGCACGGTCGACCAGGCGCTAGAGCAGAAGGTATCCGACGCGCTGCAGAAGGCGAACGTCACCAATACCGGCATCGAGCTCAATGGCGACCATTTGCTTGCCAGCTTCGCCAACCCCGACGTGCAGAAGAACGCCGCTGACGCGATCAAGGCTGCGTTGGGCGACGACTACACGGTCGCGTTCAATCTCAAGTCCACTGTGCCGCATTGGTTGAACGCCATTGGCGCGAAGTCGATGCCGTTGGGCCTGGACTTGCAGGGCGGCGTGCACTTCCTGATGCAGGTCGACCTGGATGACGTGGTCGACAAGCAGGAAACGCGCTACGCGGATGACATCCGCAGCCTGCTGCGCGAAAAGAGCATTCGTTACGAGTCGGTGGTGCGCAACTCGCAGCGTGGGCAGGGCGTGTCCGTGGTGCTGAAGTCCGCCGAGGACCGTACTGCCGCCGCCGCGGCGATTGCGACGGATTACCCCGACCTCACCGTGACGGATGGCAGCGCTACCGGCGACCGCTATCCGCTCAACGCCGTGGTGCGCCCGGACAAGCTGCGCGAGCTGTCGCTCAACACGATTCGCCAGAACCTTGGCACTCTGCGTAACCGTATCAATGCGCTGGGCGTGTCCGAGCCGATCATCCAGCAGCAAGGCGACAGCCGCATCGTGGTCGAGCTGGCTGGCGTGCAGGACACGGCAGAGGCCAAGAAGCTCATCGGCGCCGTGGCCACGCTGGAATACCGCTCGGGCTACGGTACGCCGCAGCAGGCTGTCGACGCCGCCCGCACCGGCATCATTCCGCCCGACGCGCGCCTCTACAAGGATCGCGACGGCCGTCCGTACCTGCTCAGCAAGAACATCATCGTTACCGGCGACCAGTTGGTGGATGCATCGTCCACGTTCGACCAGCAGAGCGGTTCGCCCGCCGTGTCGGTCACGCTGAACGCTGCAGGCGCCAAGAAGATGCTGGACTTCACCACCGGCAACGTCGGCAAGCCGATGGGCGTGGTGTATGTCGAGCGCGTGGTCGATACCAAGATGGTCGACGGCAAGGAAGTGCGCACGCCGAAGGTCACGGAAGAAGTGATCAACTACGCCACCATCAACGGCGTGTTCGGCAAGAACTTCCAGACCACCGGCCTGCGCAGTCCGAAGGAAGCCTCCGAGCTGGCGCTGTTGCTCAAGGGTGGCTCGCTCGCCGCCGCGGTCGACATCGTCGAGGAGCGCGTGATCGGTCCCAGCCTCGGCCAGGACAACATCAGCAAGGGCCTGCGCGCGGTGACCCTGGGTCTCGCCCTGGTGCTGCTTGCCGCGGCGCTGTACTACAAGCTGTTCGGCCTCGTGGCCGACGTGGCGCTGTTCTTCAACCTGGTGATCCTGATTGCCGTGATGTCGGCCATCGGCGTCACACTCACCATGCCGGGCATCGCCGGTATCGTGCTGACGTT
>NZ_JAELTQ010000092.1 GCF_016428905.1 Dyella sp. ASV24
GGATCAGACCATGCCAACGCCACCACCGCCGCCGGCGCAGAACATGCCGGCACCTCCGCCGCCGCCCACACAGACGATGCCGACCAACACGCCGACGCCCCCGCCGCCGGGTGGTACACAGGCGCAAACCAATGCTGGCGGCACGCAGGTGACGATCAACTCCAGTGTTCCGCCGATCAATCCTGGTCCGGCGCCTAGTTTCGAGCAGTTGTCGGGGGGCTCCAAGTACATCACGGAAGCCCAAGCCTCGGCCTATCCGCTGCTTGCCAATGACTTCAGCTACGTGGACAAGGGCCACTCTGGGCACATCACCAAGGCGCAGTACGAGCGCTGGTTGAACAACAACCAGTAAGATGCGATATCAAGGACGCGGGTCGCCGGCAGCGGCGGCCCGCGTCGTCACGTGCGATGCATGGCGCTGCTGATATGGAACCGGATTCCGGCACCGCGCAATGATCGCGCCCGACCAGGACGGAGCCTATCCCCATGCGACTTACCACCTCGGCAGCTCTGGCGCTCACGCTCAGCCTGCCCTCGCTCGCTGCCCGTGCGCAAAATCCCAGCCCGATGGATATCCGCGCATGCACCGCTATCGAGACCGACTCGCAGCGCCTGGCCTGCTACGACCATGCCACAGGGCGTGACAACCTTCCGGCCGCACAAAAGAAAACCGACAACGCGGCACAGGAAGCTTCTACGGCCTCCTCTACCAACGTGTTTGGCCACGAAGCCGCCAAGAACACAGGTGTCAATCCATCGACCGCCACGGCGCAGGCAACATCTGAGGTAAAACCATTGTCCCTGCTCGACAGCCGTTGGGAGCTGTCGCCCGAGAGCAAGCTCGGCACATTCAACCTGCGCGGCTACAAACCGATCGTGGTGTTGCCGTTCTTCGCCAGCAGCAATCAGAACCGGCAGCCGACAAGCGCCAATCCGATTAACAGCGTCGACGAGCCACAGCACCTGGATAATATCGAAAGCAAATTCCAGCTCAGCCTGAAGACCAAGATCTGGCAGGGTGTATTTGGCGATGCAGGTGATCTATGGGTTGGTTACACCCAGTCCTCGCGCTGGCAGGTCTACAACAAACAGGAGTCGAGGCCGTTCCGCGAAACCAACTATGAGCCGGAAGCGATGCTGATGTTCAACACCAACTATCAGGTGGCCGGATGGGACGGCCGTTTGATGGGCATCGGGCTCAACCATCAGTCCAACGGACAATCTGATCCGCTATCGCGTAGCTGGAATCGCGTGATGGGTTACTTCGGTTTCGAACGCCCTGAGTGGACCATCATGTTCCGGCCATGGTGGCGCATTCCCGAAGGCGGCAAAGACGACAACAACCCGGATATCGACAATTACATGGGCCGGGCCGACATGCAGATCATCCACGAGTGGAATGGTCAGGAGTTCGGCCTGATGCTGCGCCATTCGCTACGCGGCGGCAGCGAGAGCCATGGCGCGGCGCAACTGACTTGGTCGTTCCCGGTGGCAGGTAACCTGCGCGGCTATATGGAGCTGTTCAAGGGTTATGGCGAAAGCATGATCGACTACAACCACAACGCCACCTACCTCGGCATCGGCATCTCACTGCTCGACTGGTACTAGGGCCTGCTAACGCTATTCGCGTGGCCCGCGCTGGGATCTTTTTGCCCGCCAGACAAGGAAGAGCGAAGGAGTGTACGTCCGTACACAACTGAGTGATGACGCGGTATGGCGGGCAAAAAGACCCAGCCCGAAGGGTTGCTTGCCCGTCGCCGCCCAGCGGCAGCGCGCGGCTTGACCTGGCAGCCAGCCAGGCCCGCGCCACGCACTACCACCGGGCGACTACGGACAAGCAACGCGGGCTACGCGAATAGCGTTAGCAGGCCCTAATCACCACCAGGTCCGCTTGGTGCCGGTAAGTATGCGCAGCATCTGTCCGCGAGCAATGGGCATGCGCCCGAGTGGGCCAAAGACGCGATCGCGGATGCCAGCCAGCATGTCGCGATCCGACTGGAACAGCGGCGTCAGGAATCGACTCAATCGTTGATAGATGCCCACATGCGTGCGGCGTTGCCGTCGATACGCGTCCAGCCCTGACGCAAGGTCATCGTGCTCCGCCAGTGCGTCAGCAAGCGCCTGCGCGTCGAGCAGCGCCATGTTCACACCCTGCCCCAGCTGTGGACTCATGGCATGGGCGGCGTCACCGATGAAAACGACGTTGTTCCATGTCGTCCGGCGCAGCACCACGTCGCGGTAGCGCGCGCGATGCAACTGGGTGGATGACTGGATGCCCTCGAGCAACGGCAATGCCTCGGGCCAAAGTTCGCCCAGCCGATGACGCATGCGCTTCAGCGCTTCGTCGTCAAAGGCGTCGACCTGTTCGCCGGGCAGGCTGTAGAAGAACGTCAGCCACCGTGCGTCGGTATCGTCACGACGCCCCACCGGCAGCAGCCCAATCATTTCCCGGGTTCCCGCATAACGCTGGTGCAGTACGTCGTCATGTGGCCAGTGCGTAGCGGGCAACAGGCACCACATCGCACCCCAGGGATAGAGCCCTTCGCGGCGGACCACACCGGGCTGCTGGCGCAGCGCGGAATGCGCGCCGTCCGCTGACACGATCAGGTCGAAGGGGCCGTGCCGTTGACCTTGGCCGTCGATCAGATAGCGACCATCGTCGGACAGGCGATCGATTCGTGTGCCGCTGCATATCGCATTGCGCTCTGACCAGGCACCATCGAGCAACGAGAACAAGGCACCACGCGTCATACCCAGCCCGAAGCAACCAGGCGCGTGTTCGCTGTATCGCATGTCCATCACGGCGCACCCCGCGAGATTGCAGCCGTACAAGCGCTCGATCCGCTGACCGCTGGCCAGCGCCTGTTCGTGCAGGCCCAAGCGGGTAAGCACGGAGAGACCCGTTGGTTGCAGCAGGAAGCCCGCGCCGACGGGCCCAGGGGACGCGGCTTGCTCGAAGACGGTCAGACGGTGCCCTGCGGCACCCAGCAACAGGCAGCTTGCCTGCCCGGCCACGCCATAGCCCACCACGGCGATATGCAGATTTCCTCGCATGACACTCCTTGTCCAACCGGTCACAACCCGGTGTCAGGCAACGGCATCATGCCGTGCTTCGCGGACGTTGGCGCGTGGGCCAACGTCCGCGTGATGCATCAGTGGTGGTGGCCGCCTTCGCCATGCACATGGCCATGGGCGAGCTCTTCCTCGCTGGCCTCGCGCACGTCGGTCACTTCCACGTCAAAGTGCAGCGTCTGGCCGGCAAGCGGATGGTTGCCGTCGATGTGCACCTTGTCGTTCTCGACCTTGGTCACAGTGACGTTGATGACGCCCTGCGGACCGCGGCCCTGGAACTGCATGCCCGGCTGGATATCTTCCACGCCCTGGAAAGCCTCGCGCGGCACTTCCTGCACAAGCTCAGCGTGGTGCACGCCGTAGCCTTCTTCCGGCGACACATCGACCTTGAACTGGTCGCCAGCCTGGCGGCCTTCCATCACCTTCTCCAGGCCCGGGACAATCTGGCCAACACCCTGCAGGTAGACGAGCGGCTCGCGACCCTGCGAGCTGTCGAGCACCTGGCCGTTGTCGTCGGTCAGCGTGTAGTGGAAGGAAACGACGGAATTCTTGGCGATCTGCATGTTGGATCTCGAGTAGGGAAGGAGCACCGGCAGAGCCCGGCACGAAGGGATAAGCGTAGCAGACCCCCGTGACGAGGCCGATCTTGGGGTGTTTTCCATGGCCCTGTACATCCCTAGGCGGAACCGCCCCGGATTGGCGATACTTTACCCATGGCCCGACCGAATCGCCTGCTATGCCGTTGTACCGCCGTGCTTTTTGGCATGGCGCTGGTGATCCCTTCCATGGCGGGACAAATTGCCGCCGCCCCCGGGTCCGTGGCGTCTGTACCCATCCGGGCCGCCACGGCGCCGTCACTGGCCGACCAGATCGACAACCTCATCGGGCAGCCACGCTTTGCGGGCGCTGATTGGGGCATCGCGGTGATTTCCCTCGGTACCGGCCGCACGGTCTACAGCCACCACGCGGATCAGCTTTTCCAACCGGCCTCCACCACCAAGCTCTTTACGGCTGCGGTGGTACTCAGTGAGCTGGGCCCGGATTACCGCATTCCCACGCGCGTGCTGGCGGGTGGCGAGATCCGCAACGGAAAGCTCGAAGGTCCCCTGATCCTCTACGGCATGGGTGACCCCACGCTGGGCGTGGATGCGGCCACTCTGCACTGGGCCGACCAACTGGCCGAACAATTGGCTGCCCAGGGCTTGAAGCACGTGCACGGCGACCTGATCGCCGATGCCACCTACTTCGCCAGTCCCATGATGGGTAGCGGCTGGGAAGCCACCGACCTGCAAAGCTGGTTCGCCGTGCCCACCAGCGCGCTGAGCGTGGGCGAGAATCAGGTGGAGGTCACCGTCACCCCGGGTGTCGGCGCGGGGGCACCTGCGCTGTTGCGCTTCGACCCCGCAGACGCTATCCCCGCCGTGACCAATGACGTGCTCACCAGCGCCCAGCGCACACGCAATGACGTGAATCTCTATCGCGCACCGGGCGATGACACCCTTTATGCCTTCGGCAACATCGCAGCGAAATCGACTGCGCAAAACTACAAACTCGCCCTGCCCAATCCCGCCCAGTTTGCGGGCCGACAGTTGCAACAGGCGCTGTCGCGCCACGGCATCCAACTGGATGGCAAGCTGGTTGCCATGCACTGGCCGCGGCGTGATGCGTCGCTACCAAACCAGCCACGCACCCTGGCCGAAGTGCTGTCGCCGCCCGTTAGCGACATCCTCGAGCGCGGCCTCAAGCGTTCGCAGAACCTCTATCTGCAGAACCTGCTGCTGCTCGCAGGCGTCAAGGCGCAGGCCGACACCGAACAGCGCGAAGGCAGCATGGGTTTCATCACCAGCGAACGCTGGGGCATCCGTGCCATGCATCAGATGCTGGAGCAGATCGGCATTGCCCCAGCGGCCAGCTTGATCGAAGAAGGGTCGGGGCTGTCGCGCCGGAATCTGGCGACGCCCAACGCGATGGCGCGCCTGCTCACCTTTCTCGCCAGCCAGCCCTATGGGCCCACACTGGCACAGGCCCTGCCGATCGCCGGCGTCGACGGCACGTTGCAGTGGCGCATGCGCAATACGCCAGCCGAGAACAACGTGCATGCCAAAACGGGCAGCATGAGCTTCGTCCATTGCCTCGCCGGTTACGTCACCAGCGGCGATGGCGAACGACTGGCGTTCGCCATCATGCTCAACAATTACGATCCACCCAACGGCGCGCCAAGTGCGACAAAGGACATCGACCAGATCGCCGAGTTGCTCGCTGGCTCACGCAACACGACAGGTCCGGCGAACCCGGCACCGACCCCGGTCGCCGCGACTCATCCCGCCAACTGAGCTTTCAGATCCTTGCCGATCTTCTCCGGGGTATCAGTCGGCGCATAGCGCTTCACCACTTGCCCGTTGCTATCGACAAGGAACTTGGTGAAGTTCCACTTGATCGACTCGCTACCCAGGATGCCCTTGCCTTCACTCTTCAGCCACTTGTAGAGCGAGTGCGCGCCATCGCCGTTCACGTCGATCTTGGCGAACAGCGGAAAGCTCACCTCATAGCTGGTCGAGCAGAAGTTGCGGATTTCCGCCTCGTCGCCCGGCTCCTGGTGGCCGAACTGGTCACAGGGAAAACCAAGCACCACCAGCCCCTTGTCACGATCGGCCCGCCACAGCGCCTCCAGCCCCGTGTATTGCGGCGTGAAACCGCATTTGGAAGCCACGTTGACGATCAACAACGTCTTGCCACGGTACTCGGCAAGCGATTGCTCGTTACCGTCGATATCGCGTGCGGAAAAGTCATAGACAGAGGTCATCGCAGCCATCCCAGTCGGTGAGACCGATAGTCTAGCCCCACGGATGCCCCGGGTGTCTTATGCTTGCCACCGGCTGGCGCTGCCCGTACCACCCCAGGCGCGCCTCTCCCCCGGTTCCCCCGAAGGTACCCCGTGATCAGATTCCAGGATGTGCACAAGTCCTACCGTGTCGACGGCCGGGACGTCCCTGCACTGCAACCGTTCAACCTCGACATCGCTGATGGCGAAGTCTTCGGCATCATCGGCCATTCGGGCGCGGGCAAATCGACGCTTATACGTCTGATCAACCTGCTCGAGCGCCCCAACGGCGGCCGCATCCTGGTCGATGACACCGACATGACGGCGCTGACCGAGGCGCAGCTGCGCCAGAAGCGACAGCGCATCGGCATGATCTTTCAGCACTTCAACCTCCTCGCGTCACAGACGGTTGCTGACAACGTGGCGTTTCCGTTGCGTCTGGCCGGCGAGCGCGACGAGGCGGCGATCCGCAAGCGGGTCGACGAATTGCTCGCCCGTGTAGGCCTGACGGCACACGCGAGCAAATACCCATCGCAGCTTTCCGGCGGCCAAAAACAGCGCGTGGGCATTGCCCGCGCCTTGGCGAATCGGCCGTCGATCCTGTTATGCGACGAGGCCACCAGCGCGCTCGATCCACAGACCACGGCCGCCGTGCTGGATCTGCTGGCCGAGATCAACCGCGAACTCAAGCTCACCATCGTGCTGATCACACACGAAATGGACGTGGTTCGACGCGTCTGCGATCGCGTGGCCGTGCTCGACGCTGGACGCATCGTGGAATCAGGCGCAGTCGCGGACGTGTTCCTGCACCCGAAACACGCCACCACACGTCGGTTCGTCAACGAAGCATTGCCGGAAGAAGCCGCCGGCGAGCAGATGCCATTCGCCCACGTGCCGGGCCGCATCCTGCGACTGTCATTCCGCGGTGAGGCTACCTGGACACCGGCACTGGGCCGCGTGGCCCGCGAAACCGGAGTCGACTTCAACATCCTTGCCGGCCGCATCGACCGCATCAAGGACCTGCCGTACGGGCAGCTCACGCTGGCCATGCAGGGCGAGCGCGTGGACGACGCATTGATCACGCTTCGCCAGGCCGGCATCGAGATCGAAGAAATCACCGTTTCGCCGGAGCACCACGCATGAGCGCCCCGCTGCTGCAAAGTCTGTTTCCCAATGTCGACGACTGGGGCGAAATCGGCCACGCGTGCATCGACACGCTGCTGATGCTGGGCGGCTCGCTGCTGCTCACCGTGGTGCTTGGCCTGCCTTTGGGCGTGCTGCTCTACCTCACGGGCAAAGGTCAGTTGCGTGCGATGCCCAAGCTTTACGCTGTGCTGTCGTTACTGGTGAACATCCTGCGTTCGATCCCCTTCATCATCTTGATGATCGTGCTGATGCCGCTCACATATGTGCTGGTCGGCACCAAGCTAGGCATCCGCGGCGCCATTCCGCCACTGGTGATCGGCGCAGCGCCGTTCTTCGCGCGACTGGTGGAAACCGCCCTGCGTGAAGTGCAGCGCGGGGTGATCGAAGCCAGTCAGGCCATGGGCGCGAGCACCTGGCAGATCGTGCGCCATGTATTGCTGCCAGAGGCGCGAGGTGGCTTGATCGCTGGCACCACCGTCACCGCCATCGCCCTGGTGGGCTATACCGCCATGGGCGGCGCCATCGGCGCAGGCGGCCTGGGTGACCTGGCCTACCGCTACGGCTACCTGAGCTACAAGTCGGATTACATGGTGGTCACCGTGGTGCTGCTGATCGTGCTGGTACAGCTGCTCCAGATGGCTGGCGACCGCATAGTGGCGCGGTATACGCGGCACTAAGAAGTACAGAAAGGCCCGGTACACCACCGGGCCTTTTTGCATCCGGCGGTATGGACGGCTATTCTGGTGCACCGCATCAAGTGTCTGCCCCATATGACGAAGTTGCATAAGCTCATAGCCATTTTCTCCGTCCTGTTCGCACTGGCCGGCTGTTCTTCGTCCAATGGCGGCGGCGACGCTGGCGGCCAGAAACTGGTGGTAGCCGCCACGGCCGTGCCGCATGCGGAGATCCTCAAGCAGGTCAAGCCCATCCTGGCGAAGGAAGGCATCGACCTGGAGATCAAGGTGTTCGCTGACTACGTGCAGCCCAACACCCAGGTGCTGGAAAAGTCGGTCGACGCCAACTACTTCCAGACCAAGCCTTATCTCGACGCATTCAACCGCGAGCGCGGCACCAACCTGACCATCGTGACGGGTGTGCACATCGAGCCGTTCGGCGCGTACTCACGCAAGATCAAATCCATCGACCAACTGCCTGACGGCGCCTCGGTGACCCTGCCCAACGACCCCAGCAACAACAGCCGTGCGCTACTGCTGCTCGCCAAGCACGGCCTGATCACGCTGAAGGACCCGACCAACGAGATGTCCACGCTGAAGGACATCACGGCCAACCCGAAGAACCTGAAGTTCCGCGAGCTGGAAGCCGCCATGCTCCCGCGCACGCTGGACGAAGTGGATCTCGCCCTGATCAACACCAACTACGCACTCGCCGCCGGGCTCAACCCGACCAAGGACGCGTTGTTGATCGAGGATAAGGATTCGCCGTATGTGAACTATCTGGTGGCCCGTCCGGACAACAAGGACGATCCGCGCATCCAGAAGCTCGCCAAGGCGCTAACCAGCCCCGAGATCAAGACGTTCATCGAGCAGAAGTATCAAGGCGCGGTGCTGCCGGCGTTCTAACTTAGAGCCGCCAAAACGCTCTCGCGTTGTTTCCTACAGGGGCGCACTCGTGCGCCCCTGTTTTGTTTTCAGCAGGGCACAGCTTCGGGATCCACGGGAATCTCGAACACCTGCCGCAGATAGGCAACGTAGGCACTGTCATCACACATGTTCTTGCCGGGCGTGTCGCTGATCTTCGCCACTGGTTGCCCATTGCAGCGAACCATCTTGATCACGATCTGCAGCGGCTCCGGCCCTACGTCGTTGGTGAGGTTGGTGCCCACGCCGAATGCCAACTGGCAGCGCCCGTGGAAGTGCTGGTACAGCCGCATGACCTTGGGAACATCCAGGCCATCACTGAATACCAATACCTTGCTGCGCGGATCGACGCGGTTGGCGCGGTAATGGGCAAGCACGCGCTCGCCCCAGGCGAACGGATCGCCAGAATCATGTCGCGTGCCGTCAAACAGCTTGCAGAAGTACATGTCGAAATCGCGCAGGAAGGCGCTGAGTCCGTAGACATCCGATAGCGCGATGCCAAGGTCACCGCGGTATTCCCGCGCCCACGTCTCCAGCGCTGCCACCTGCGAATCGCGTAACCGCGGCCCCAGCGCCTGGTGCGCCTGCAGGTATTCGTGCGCTAGCGTGCCCAGCGGTGTCAGGCCCAGTTTCCATGCCAGCCAGACGTTACTGGTGCCCGCCAGTTGCCGGCCCAAACCTTCACGCAAAGTGGTGACCACTTCTTCGTGCCATGCGCGCGAATAGCGGCGACGGGTGCCGTAGTCCGCGATGCGGCAGTCCTGGAAACCCTCGGTGTCGCGCAGCAAGGCAATCTTCTCGCGCAACCGGCGACGCCCTTCGGACAGATCGAGCTGCAGCTGGGTGTTGCGGAAGTACACCTCGTTGACGATGGCCAGCAAGGGCACTTCAAACAGGATGGTATGCAGCCATGGGCCGCGGATACGTATCTCAATGTCGCCGGGACCGTCCTGCGCTGGGAAGATCTCCACGTACTTGGCGTTGAGCTGGAACAGCCCCAGAAAGTCGACAAAGTCGCTCTTGATGAAACGCCAGCTGCGCAGATAGTCGAGTTCTTCCGGAGTGAAGCGCAGCGTGCACAACCCTTCCAGCTCGCGACGGATCTCGTCGATGTAGGGAACCAGGTTGATGCCCGGGTTGCGGCACTTGAACTTGTATTCGACCTGGGCCGCCGGATAGTGATGCAGCACAACCTGCATCATGGAGAACTTGTAGAGATCAGTGTCGAGCAGGGAGGTAACAATCATCGGTCGCTCGCGCGCCTCGGGGGAGTCCGCCAATTATCCTCGCCCTGCATCCATCGCGGGGCATTGCGCGTCAAAAACCGCAGGCAAATAAAAACCCCGGTAGCCAGGGGAGGGGCTAGCGGGGTTTGTCAGGCCTGGTCCATAACAAAGAGGGGAAAAGGACCGACCCCTCAGTGGCACGATGATGCTGTCCCACTTCTTGTCGCCGTCACGGCGATACGATTCCTTAGTGTGGCCGGTGCAGACCGAGTTCAAGCGCCTCCGCGGCTTCGTTCAGCTTTTGGCAAGCTGGCCCAGGCGCCTACAATCGTTAGATTCTTGGAAAGGGAACGCCATCCGATGATTCGCTCGCTTCGCCGCCTGTGCCTGTTGGCCCTGTGGCTCGCCCTGCCCCTGCATGCGGCCGACCTCACCATTGACCTGGGGCATGGCACAAAAACCTATACGACAGCCCAGCTGCTGGCGCGCAGCGACGCACGTGACGTGAGCATTCCCGCCGACGTGGCATTCAAGCGCGCCACGCGCTATCGGGCGGTGCCCCTGAACGCGCTGCTTGATGGCGCATCGCCGGAAGACACCCTGCAGTTTGTTGCCTCCGATGGTTTCGCCGCGCAGATTCCCGCTGCGCTGATCGTCCGCGCCCGGGGTTCGGAAGCCTGGCTGGCGGTTGAGGATCCCGCCCACCCCTGGCCAACGCTGGACGAAATCAAGGGTGACGCTGGTCCGTTCTATGTGGTGTGGACCACCCCGGAGGCGATGAAGATTGGGCCAGAGCAGTGGCCGTTCCAGTTGGTCAGCATCCGCCGCCAACCATCGATTGCGGAACGCTTCCCGGCGATCCTCCCCGACCCCGCCCTGAAGGCTGACAGCCCTGTGCAGCGCGGTTTAGCGGTGTTCCAGCACACCTGCTTCGCCTGCCACACCCTCAACGGCCAGGGCGATGCCAAGCTGGGGCCGGACCTCAACATTCCCCACAGTCCGACCGAGTACCTGCGCGAAGACCTGTTCCGCGCCTACATCCGCGACCCGCAATCTCTGCGCCATTGGCCACAGGCGCGCATGCCGGGCTTCGACCGCAAGGCACTCTCCGATCAGGACCTGGACGATCTGCTGGCCTACCTGCGCCATATGGCGGGACGGAAGACCCAGCCCTGATCGATCAAGGCGGCGCCACGGTCGGGTGACGGGTGGCGTCCAGCCATTGCTGCAACGACTTCTGTCGCTGGGCATAGGGCTGGCGTGCAAACTGCCGGACGCTGGCGTAGAACGCCGGCCACTGCCCTTCCGCATGGCGAAACAGGGCAAGGAACACCGGTGTCCAGCGGTCATAGATGCCGAACGGTAACAAACGGGCGTTGTTGATCGGCCCGTTGACCCAGGCGTCGTAACGATGGTCGTTCGGCCAGTCGAGGTCGCGCCACTGCACGTAGCGCACGCGGAAGTCGTCGATCACCTTTTGCTTGCCGCTTGCCATGGCCTGCTCGTCCACACCGCTGGCGTAGAGGGCCTTCAGGCGATCGCGCAGGTCCATCACCAGCCAGGTGAAACCGTCGTCCATGGTCTTTTCGTGATCGTCCTGCGGCGGCAGGCCGCGCGACTGTCGCCATTCGCGCAGGCCTTGCTCCTGCACGAAGCTGGCAAATGATTCATTGAACGCACTGTCGTCCTTCACGTAGATCAGCTGGTGCGCGAGCTCATGAAAGATGGTGCCCGCCAGCTCGTCGTCGTCCCAGCGCATCATGCTGCTGAGGATGGAGTCGGAGAACCAGCCCAGCGTGGAATAGGCCGGCACGCCGCCGACGTAGACGTCGTCGCCCGCAGCCTCCAGCCGCGACGCTTCAGCCTGGGCCTTTGGCTTGGCGAAGTACCCGCGATAGGCGACGCAACCCGCAAAGGGGAAACAATGCTGAATGGGCGACACCGAAAACCGGGGCGTGGCGAAGACATTCCACACCACGTAAGGCCGGTCCAGCTTCACATAGCTGGTGTAGCTGCGATTGTCCGGCAGGTCCAGGTGATCCGTGGCGAAACGCCGTGCCTCCTGTGACAGCAGCAGTCGTTGGCGGGTCGCGGCATCAGTGGAGGGATCACTCACCACCTTGCTGACATCGCGCCGGTTCACCACCAGCTCGCCCTGCCCCTTGGCCACGTGGGCGTAGTAGCCCACCGTGCTGCAGGCAGAAAGCGCCAAGCCCATCATCAACACGATGATGGGCCTGGTAATCCAGAGTATTGGTGACACGCGGCATGGCAACCTCATGCCGCGATTGTGCCTTGATCTAAGCGGTCATGGGTCAGTGACCGTGCCCGCTCCAGCCACCGCGGCCACCGCTCCAACCGCCATGGCTGCCGTGGTAATAACCACCGCCGCCGCGGTAATAGCCGTGCCCGTAGTAACCACCACGGTAATAGCCGCGACCGTAGTAGCCGCCACCGTAGTAGCCGCCGATGCCGATGCTCACGGCAGGGGCATAGCAGCAACCGTAGTAGCCATAGCTCGGGTAGTAATACGGCGAGGCGTAGTAGCCGCCGCTATAGGTAACGGCTGACCCGTAGTACGCATCACCGCCGCCAGTGGCAACCGGGCGAACATAGCTGTAACCCGGGTCGTAATAGCAACCGGACAGCGCCGCGGTGGCGACCGCCAAAGCGAGACCGGCAAGCACGCGTTTCATGACATAAGGCCTTCGGGGAAGACAGCTTCACTCTGAACCCACGCCGTTGAGTGCGCACTGAATGATTTCGACATGGCCGACAGCCAGTTACCTGCCGGCCATGCCGTGACCTGGCCGCGTTGGCCGGTTCAGTTATTGCCGTTGCGCTCGGGCGGCTGGCGGATGTGTCCGTACACCGCCTCGCTGGAGACACCGACGCTCCCCGCCCCCATCCCCATGTTGCCGCCGCTTTCGGCGGGATGTTCATCGGCGCCTGGCCAGGTAGGACCCTGCCGCACGCGCTCCTGCTTTGCTTCAAGCAGCGCCTGGATCTGCTCCACCGCTTCTTGTGGCGAGATGTGCTTGCGCGCAGTGCGTCGTGGGCGTGTCTTGGCGGATACCGGCGTTGCGCGGCTCCGTCCCGTTGTGCGTGCTGTTTTTGCCGCCACTTTCTTGGTTGCCGCCTTGCGAGGTGTGGCGCGTTTGGCTACCGCCTTTCGGGCGGTCTTCTTGGTCGCCTTCTTCGCCGTGGTGCGCTTGCGGGCAGTCTTTCTGGCGGTCGTCTTCTTGGCCGCTACCTTGCGGGGTGCTGCGCGCTTCGCCGCTGTCTTGCGGCCCGTGGTCTTGCGCGCGGTCGTTTTCTTGGTGGCGGTCTTGCGCGCAGCGGTCTTGCGCGTTGCGGCCTTACGGGTCGCCGTCTTGCGCGTTGCGGTTTTCTTGGCGGCTACCTTACGAGTAGCGGCCTTGCGCGTTGCCGTCTTGCGGGTAGCCGACTTACGTGCGGCAGTCTTGCGAACTGTGCGACCAGCCGTGGCGGCTGCGCGTTTACGGGTGGCGCTTTTCTTGGCAGTGGATTTACGGGTGGTTGTTTTCTTGGCCGAGGATTTCTTCGCGGCCGGCTTGCGCGTCGTTGCCATGCGTCTTCACTCCTGCGGTAGTCGAGAAAGCCCGACGCCCCCAATCACGCCAGGCTAAACCGAGAAGTAACACCGCAAAGATGTATCAGGTGTGAGCAACATCGTGTTTTTCTTACCGACAACGCACTCAGAACCTCGGGCGCGAAAGTTCGGAGAGGAAATGCGAAAGCACTTCAGGCCGAACCAGCAGCGTAAACGCCACACCGTAGGCGGCGCCCCACAGGTGCGCGCTGTGATTGACGTTGCCCTGCCCGCGACGATCCATGTAGATCGAATACACCACGTAGAGCACGGCATAAATGATGGCCGGCATCGGCAACACAAACACCACGATGCGCGACCACGGCGCCAGCAGGATGTATGAGAACAGCACCGCCGACACCGCGCCTGATGCTCCCAGGCTCCGGTAATTCGGGTTATTCCTGTTGCTCAGATACGTCGGCAGTATCGAGACCACCAGCCCCACGATATAGAACAGCGCAAAGCCCATGGTGCCCAATCGCGCGGCGAAAAAACCCTCCATCACGCGACCGAAGAAGAACAGCGTGATCATGTTGAACAACAGGTGGCCAAAATCGGCATGCACCACACCGTAGGTCACCAGACGGTGGTACTCGCGATTGCGTGTGATAGCCGGCGGCCAGAGGATCAGATCATTCATCAGGCGGGCGTTGTTGAACGCCATGAAAGACACGACGGCAGTGATGGCGATGATGATCAGGGTGATCATGCAGTGTTCCGTATGGGGCTGAAGGCAGCGGCAAAGACTATGCATCTTGGCGGCGCAGCGAGCGCTTGTCGACCGCCGACATAGCTGAAAAGCCTAAGAGTCGCTAACAACACGTAGCGAGCGGCCGCTAGGTGGGTGCGGGCGGCGCGCAGGAACCGGCGTGTACTTTTACGACCATGAGGATTCCGAGCACCGACCGCGCCCGCCTGGCAGTCGCGCCGTAGTTTTGTCGGCGGCTCTAAGCGTAGCGCCACATTCCGCACTATGATGCCGGGCTTCCCGCGTTTCCCCACGCCCCAGGCCCCCTCCATGTCGATCCGTTATCTGCACCTGGACGTCTTTGCCGCCACGCCCGGCGGCGGCAACCACCTGGGCGTCGTTACCGACGCCACCGGCTGGACCGACGCCCGCATGCAAGCTTTCGCCCGTTGGACCAACCTCGTCGAAACCACGTTCCTGCTACCGCCCAGCCAGCCCGGCGCCAGCTATCGCGTGCGTATCTTCACGCCGCACAAGGAAATTCCCTTTGCCGGCCACCCGAGCATCGGTAGCGCGCACGCCGTGTTGCTATGCGGACTGGCCCAGCCCGTGAAAGGCCTGCTGTGGCAGGAATGCGGTGCCGGCGTACTGCCGATTCGTGTCGAAGAACACCGCGGCGAGCAACAGTTACTGTTGAAATCACCTCACTCCACCGTGGAAAAAACCGGACGCGACGCGCATCCGCTGCTGGACGCTGCCCTGTCCGGCATGGGTTTGGGCGTACTGCCACCCGCCTACGTGTCCGGCGGCCGTCACTGGTGGCTGGCGGAATGTGCAGACGAAGCCTCGCTGCGTCAGTGGAAGCCCGACCACGCCGCCATCGGCGCACTGGCCAAGGCCACCGACAGCATGGGCCTGTGCGTGTTCGCGCGCAGCTCGCATCCGGACTACCAACTGGTAGTGCGCGCATTGCCTGCTGGCGTGGGTCTGGTGGAAGACCCCGCCTCTGGCGCAGCCAACGGGCTGATTGCCGCCTACATCGCTCATGCCGAACCCGAGGGCCCGCTGGCCCGCGGTTACGTGGTGAGCCAGGGCCGTGAGATCGGCCACGACGCCAGCCTCATCGTGCACATCGACGGCAATACCGTTTGGATCGGCGGCCACACCAACACCATCATCGATGGCACGCTGCACTGGAGCGGTCGCGATTGAGCACGCGACCGCAAATATGGGTGGATGCCGACGCCTGCCCCGCCGCGATCAAGGAAGTGCTGTTCCGTGCGGCGGAACGCGAGCAGGTTCACATCACCCTGGTGGCCAACCAATGGCTGCGCACGCCGCCCTCGCGCTTCGTGCGCGCTATCCAGGTACCGGGTGGCTTTGACGTGGCAGACAACGAGATCGTCGAGCGCGTCGTCGCCGGCGATCTGGTCGTCACACAGGACATTCCACTCGCCTCCGCCGTGATCGCCAAGGGCGCACTCGCCGTGCATCCACGTGGCGAGCTCTACACACCCGACACCATCGCCCAGCGGCTCTCCATGCGGAACTTCATGGATGAGCTACGCGGCGCGGGTGTGGACACCGGTGGCCCTGCAGCATTCCATGCGCGCGACAAACAGGCCTTCGCGAACCAGTTGGATCGTTGGCTGGTGAAGTTCCGGCAGGCACGCTGAGCGCCTGCACGAAACCACATCAGGTTCTGTTCAGAGCTCGCGCTCATCCAGATGCGCGCGACGCGCAGCGACCTGCGCCATGATCGACCAGTCCACGTCTTCGTCACCCGCTGACAGCGCTTCAAGCAGACTGTCACGTAGCAGGCCCGCCAGCGGCAACGGCACACGGGTGGCATCCGCAGCGGCCAACGCAAGGCCAATATCTTTGTAGCCCAGCGGCAGCGCGAAGCCTGCCGGCGTATAACGCGACTCCGCGATGAGCTTGCCGTAACCCTGATAAGCCGGTGCGGCAAACAAGGTGCTGGTCATCACTTCCAGAAAATCCGCTGCGCTGACACCGTGCGCACGCGTCAATGCCGAGGCCTCGGCCATGCTTTCGATCGCCGCACCAAGCATGAAGTTGCCGGCGATCTTGACCACGTTCGCGCGTTCAGGCGCCTCGCCCAGCGGCCAGATCCGATTACCCATCGCCTCCAGCAAGGGGCGCACGCGATCGATCACATGGGGCTTTCCTGCTGCAAGGATATTGAGCTTGCCTGCGGCAGCCACATCCGGGCGGCCAAACACTGGCGCAGCCACGTAATCGATCTCACGGGCGGCATGAGCCTCCGCCATTTCACGTGCCAGCGCCACGGAAATAGTGGCGTGGTTGACGTGTGCGGTGCCCTTGTCCATGCCATCCAACAGGCCACCGTCGAAAAACACACTGCGCACAGCCTGGTCGTTGGCCAGCATGCTGAACAGCACGTCGCCCTGCGCCGCGCGGTCGGCCGTCTTCACCACTTTCGCGCCCAGCGATGCGAGCGGCTCGGTCGGACCCGGCGAGCGATTCCATACCGTCACCTCGTGCCCGGCCTTGATCAGATTGCTCGCCATGGCACTGCCCATGGACCCAAGACCGATAAAACCCACCTTCATGCGACATCCTCCAAACAAAACAAGAGACGCAGTGGATCACGCCGGGTGTTCAACCAACGCGAAATCACACTACTTCGCCCGCCGCATGCCCCGAAGCCCAAGCCCACTGGAAGTTGTAACCACCTAACCAGCCCGTGACATCGACCACTTCCCCAACGAAGTAAAGGCCGGGCACGAGCTTGGATTGCATGGTCGACGACGACAGGCCGTCGGTATCGACGCCACCCAGCGTCACTTCCGCCGTGCGATATCCCTCGGTGCCGCTGGCGACTACCGGCCAATCGTGCAATTGCTCGCCGATGTCCTTGAGCTCTGCCTCGCGGTACTGCCGCATGGGCTTGCTTTCGAACCAGAGCTCACACAAACGCTGTGCCAGCCGTCGAGGCAACGCATCACCCAACACATTCTTCAGTTCCGCCGCGGGTCGCGCGCTGCGCTGTTCCTGCAGCCATTCGCCGAGATCAAGCGTGGGCGACAGGTCGATGCGCAGGTCATCGCCCGGCTGCCAGTACGACGAAATCTGCAGGACGGCGGGTCCACTGATGCCTCGGTGCGTGAACAACATCCCCGCGCGGAAAGAACGTTTGCCCACGCGCGCCTCCACCATCGGCAGAGCAACGCCGGACAAATCGTGATAGCGCTCCTGATGCTTGCCACTCAGCGTCAGCGGTACCAGACCGGCGCGCGTAGGCAACACGGCATGGCCGAACTGACGCGCCAACTCGTAGCCGAACCCCGTCGCGCCCATGGTAGGAATCGATAAGCCACCCGTGGCGATCACCAGCGATTGCGCATGCACCTCGCCATGCGCCGTGACGACGCTGAAACCCTCATCCGTTTTGCGCACGCGCTGCACGCCGCAACTGGTCTCGATACGTACACCGGCCTGCGCACATTCGTCCAGCAACATGCGGACGATCAGCTTCGATGACTCATCGCAGAACAGCTGCCCAAGTTCCTTCTCGTGATAAGCGATGCGGTGCTTCTCCACCATCGCAATGAAATCCCACGGCGTATAGCGAGCCAGCGCCGACTTGGCGAAATGCGGATTGACGGAGAGATAGCAGGCTGGCGTCACACCCATGTTGGTGAAATTGCAGCGTCCGCCGCCGGACATCAGGATCTTTTTGCCGACCTTGTTGGCATGATCGACCACCAGCACGCTGCGCCCACGCTGCCCGGCCACGATGGCGCACATCAGCCCGGCCGCACCGGCACCGATGATGAGTACATCCACTTTCACGCGCGCACCGCCGCCATAACCTGCTCCTGTCCTATGAGTTGGGCATTATCCGTCAGGAGAGGCCACATCGCTTACACTGCGGCTTTCCTTTGTACCGGAACCGCCACCATGCCTTCCTTTGACGTCATTTCCGAAGTCGACAAGCACGAACTGACCAACGCCATCGACCAGGCCAACCGCGAACTGGCCAGCCGCTTTGACTTCAAGGGCACTGACGCGAAGTTCGAACTGGACAAGTTCGTGATCACCCAATCCGCACCCAGCGAATTCCAGTTGGAGCAGATGCTGGACATCCTGCGCGGCCGCCTTACCTCGCGAAAGATCGATATTCGCGCGTTGGAAGTGGGCGATGCCGAGACCAATCTGGGTGGCTCGCGCCAGAAGATCACCGTGAAGCAAGGTATCGAGCAACCCGTCGCCAAGAAGCTGGTGGCCTCGTTGAAGGAAGCCAAACTCAAGGTTGAGGCGCAGATCAACGGCGACAAGCTGCGAGTGACGGGTAAGAAGCGCGATGATCTGCAGTTGGCGATGGCGGTGCTGCGCAAGGCGGATGTGGAGTTGCCGCTGCAGTTTGATAATTTCCGCGATTAAGACTGGGTGTGCCGCTGCGGGAGGCTTCGCTTTTCCTGTATGGGGCGGGTGAGCGCGGAACGCCTTCGCTTTTCTCCCTCTACCCTGCGGGGAGAGGGTTGGGGTGAGGGGTGGGTGCTCGCCTTATCGTTTCAACTTTAGCCGTCACCCCAGCGCACCCCGCAAAAGGGGGCAAGGGCCGGGGTCCAGAGCCTCGGTGTTTTGCTTTTAGCGATATCGCGACCTGGCTCGCCTGCCGCGGGCTTTCGAACCGCTGCCGCGGTCCGAGTCACTTTTCTTTGCTTGCCCAAAGAAAAGTAACCCAAAGAAAGGGCACCCCCATCGCGTCGCCGGCCGATAAAGCCGGCCGGTCCGTGAGGGTCGGCCGGGCTTTTCGACAGGGCATCCTGCCCTGACGAAAAGTGCCGGGCGTCGTGCCCGGCACCCCTTCGGGGCCTGATCGTCCGCCCCTCACCGCCGCTCAAGGGGGCCCGAAGGTCAACAGCGAGAGCAAACGGCTCGTGCAGCTTTGCTGCACATCGCATCGCGGCGGGCTGCGTTGCTCCTACTCTATGGCTCAAAGCCTAGGCAGAAGAGAAAGACGATGCCGCTTAGCATCGAGTTCTCCACAGCGGTCGGGAAGCGTAGCGTCAGCTTTGCCATGCCCCAGTGGTGGGAAAGCGTAGCGTTCCCTTTACCTCGCCTCGGCGGTAGGAAAGCGTAGCGTCCTCTCTCCCTAGCTCCAGGGGTAGGGAAGCGTAGCGAAGCCTGCTTTAAGTCCTCTCCGCCACGGCGCGTTGCGAAGCGCTCCAGCGTATCCGCTGTGTAGAGGTGGAGGTTGCCAAGCAACACGATTCCTCAGGCGTTCGGGCTTATCCCATCGCTATGCTGCGGGCGTTGGCCTTAAAGGCCATTTTCTTTGGGTTACTTTTCTTTTGGGCCAGCAAAAGAAAAGTGACTCGGCCTCCGGTAGGAGGTCGAAACGCCCGCTGCGTAAGCGGCCAGATCGCGATGACGCACGAGGCGACAACCAACCACTGACGAAACTGGACCCCAGCCCCTGCCCCCTTTTGCGGGGTGCGCCGGGGTGACGGCTAAAGATGAAACGGCGAGGCTAGATTGACCCCTCACCCCAACCCTCTCCCCGAAGGGGAGAGGGAGCAGGACCGAGGCGGTCCACACACCGCGCACTCGCCCTACCCCAAGCTACCCGCCCAAATAACAACAAAACCCCAGAAAAATCGAACCTCAGCCCGCCAACCCCGCCGCAATATTCACACTGATCGCAATAATGAAAACATTAAAGAAAAACGCGATCACACTATGCAGCAGCGCAACGCGCCGCAAATAGCGACTACTGATCTGCACATCAGAAACCTGAAAAGTCATGCCGATCACAATCGCGAAATACATGAAGTCCCAATAGTCCGGCTCATGCGTACCTGGGAACTCCAACCCTTCATGCTTCTTGCCAAAGTCACCGTAATAACCATGCGCATAGTGCATACCGAACATCACGTTTAGAAACAGCCACGACAGCACAATGCTCACGGCGGCGACCGTCAGCGCCTTGGCGTCGCCACCCTTGGCCGCGCCCATCTCAGTAGTGAGCGCAAGCGACACAAAACCGGTCAGTAGCATCGCCGTCCACAGTACGCCCCAACGGCCGGTGTCCTGTTTGCGCGCCTGCCCCTGCATCAGTTCCACCGATGTCGTACGACAGAACAAGATGGCAAGCGCAATCAGATAGACCGCCACGCCAAGGTCGAAGCCGAGCAACAGCGCCTTTGCTGGCTTCAGGTCCGCCCAGTGCCAAAGCGACAGGCCCGCCGCCAAGGCCACCGCCCCGGAGATCATCAAGCGCGGACGCGCGCGCAGTATCCGAAACGGCACGAATCCACCGGCCCGTGGACGGGTTTCACCAGGCGTGACGTTCATGCGGGTATCCCCGCAACGTTCAGGCAACTCCTCGACACAACGATCTCTCCATGACCCGGCATCGGGCATGGCGCATCTTAGAGCCTGTTCGCCGTATCCCCATCATTCGCGTCCCATCACGGGCACGAATACCCCGCTCAGACGTGCAGATCCTGGTACTCCGGATGACGGGTCATCCAGATTTCTGAATACGAGCACGCAGGGTCCACTTTCCAATGCTCTTCGCGGGCAGTGTCCAACGCTGTGCGAACAAGGTTGGAGGCGATGCCGCGACCGCCGACAGCAGACGGCACAATGGTGTGGGTAATGGTCATCACGCCATCTTCCAGCGTGTAATCCAGCACGCAGGGCACACCATCCACTTTGGTTTCGAAACGATGCGCCCGGGGGTTGTGGTTGATATCGGCAAACATGAAACGCACCCTCATGAAGCAAGGCGCGGAGAGTAAAGCAAGTGGCAGCGAACCACACGTGAAGATGCAGGCCTTCCGCGTTCGCATTTCGTGCATGAGCCTTTCGGCAAGCTCTGTCCGCGCCGCTGCGGCTTTTTCATGAGGATACACATGAAGAGGAAAGCATCCGCCGTTTGGTCAGGCGGCTTGAAGGAAGGCTCGGGCTCCATCTCCACCGGTACCGGCGTATTGCATGACGCGCCGTACGGCTTTCGCTCACGCTTCGAAGATGGCCCTGGCACCAATCCGGAAGAACTGCTCGGCGCCGCTCATGCTGGCTGCTACAGCATGGCCTTAGCGCTCGGCCTCGAACAGGCAGGACATCCGGCGCACCGCATTGAAACCAAGGCAGTAGTGACGCTGGAGAGGGACGGCGATGGCTTCACCATCACCACCATTGATCTCACCTGTCGTGCGAACGTTCCGGGCATCGATGCCGCTACGTTCGATGCCATCGCGCGTGCGACGAAAGAAGGTTGCCCGGTGTCCAAAGTGCTCAAGGCCACCATCAACCTCGATGCACGACTGGAAGACTAAGCCATAGTCGTCGCGTCAACGAATCGTTCACACGTGTCATCCTGATGCGCGCCAACGCGTTCGATGAAGAGTTGCGCCACCGCGGCGCCCGTCATCCATCAGGACGCGTAGTGAAGATCACCTGGAATCGACGTCATTTTCTGCAGATGTGCCTTGGCGGTATCGCCACCCTTCCCTTCTCCCGCATGGCGCGTGCTTTACCGGATGGACGTCCGGCCTGCCGCCTGAGCGCGGAGCAGACGGAGGGCCCCTATTACCTCGACCGCGCCCTGCTGCGACAGGACATCACGGAAGGCAAACCCGGCCTGCCGCTCACGCTGCGATTTGAGGTACTGGACAGCCGCACCTGTCGCCCCTTGAGCGACACCGCGCTGGAGATATGGCATTGCGACGCTCAGGGCCTCTACTCCGGTTTCACCCACATGTCGCCCGGCGGCCCCGGTATGGGCCCGCCGCCCGGAGGTGCACACGGCACACCTCCCCCGGGACCGCCGCCGGGCGGCATGCCACCGGGACCACCGCCAGGCATGACTGCAGGCCCACGCAGTGCGCCGCCGAAGAGTGTGCCCTCAGATGCGCTGACCTTCCTGCGCGGCGTGCAGATCGCCGATGCGCGAGGTGCGGTCACGTTTCACACCATCTTCCCCGGCTACTACGCGGGCCGCTGCAATCACATCCACCTCAAGCTTCATGCCGGCGGGAAGATGCAGGACGGCCACTATCGCGGCGGCACGGTGGTGCACACAGGACAGCTGTTCTTTCCGGAAGCCACGTCACTTGACGCCATGACTGGCGATGCCTATCAGCGGCGCGGCCTTGAACGCACCCTGCTGACCGAAGACAACGTCTACACGAGTCAGCACGGCAGCGATTCCATCGCCGTGATGTCCACCGAGGGGAACATGCAGGTGGCGACGCTGACGCTTGCCGTCGACCCCAGCGCCACCAGCCGCGAAAGCATGCACTGAACATGCTTCCGCTCAGCAGCCGGAGGCCACACGCGCCGTTCGCTGCACGGCCTGACGC
>NZ_JAELTQ010000093.1 GCF_016428905.1 Dyella sp. ASV24
GTACCCGACAGCGCGCCGTTGCCCGGGTTGTAGCCCGCAGCGGAAAGATTGGCCGTGGTAGTCGAGCTTGCACCCAGCGCCACGGAGTTGGCGGCTGATGCGCTGGCGCTCGTGCCCAATGCAACACTGGTCGTTGCGGAGGTCTTGGCGCTATCGCCGATTGCCAACGATGACATCGCACCGGCATTGGCCTGATAGCCAAGTGCCATGGCGCGGTCGCCCGTTTCCTGAGCGCCATACCCCATCACCGTCGCATAGTTGCCGGAGGCGTTCGCGCTCAGGCCAATGGCAAACGCACCCTGGCCGGACGCATTGGCCATGCGACCCAACGCCAGAGATTCAACACCCGTGGCCTGCGCACCGCTACCAATAGCAAGAGCACGCGAGGCGGTCGCCTTGCTGTTGGTGCCAATCGTGGTGGAGTCCTGCCCTGTGGCAAAGGCACTTTGACCGATAGCCGTCGCCCAACCGCCGGTGGCGTAAGCGCCATAACCGATAGCCTGGGAGTACTGCGCGGCTGTCGCCTGCGTACCTATGGCAACCGAGGCGCCACCGGTTACGCTGGCGTATTCACCAAGCACGGTTGATCCGGCGTTGCCATTGTTCTTGGCATTGTTGCCAATCACGGTGGAGAAGGTGCAGGTCTGCGGCAACGGGTTACCAGACGGGTCATACATCGAGAAGCACACAGCGACGCTGTTGGACGCGTTGGCGTTGTCGCCGACAACCAGGTTGCTTGAAGTACCGCTGCTGGCCCCGTTACCAACCGGCGTGAACGCCCACGAGGTGGAAGACATCGCAAGTAGAACTGCGCCCACGGCAACGATGGCATTGACCTTCGCCATCACGTTTCGCTTGGCGCTCTTCTTTCGACCCGTAGCCAGTTCCGAAGCGACCACCCACTTGGCGATCGAAGCGTTCCACACAATGCGGTAGATCGTGTTCATGACTGCACCTTTGAAGGAAGGAGATCGGTCGTCGACGATGTGTTACTTAGGCGACCGGAAATTCCTGAAGAGATGAAGGTTCCATCCCGTCGATGGTGGTCATGTTCTTCCAGACAGTTCCTATCAAATATGGGAATAGTCTTAAGTGGATAGAACTAAGATTTGTCTCAGTTTTACGCGTGTGACGCAGCCCATCGTCCACTGAACAGGCGATGTCACCGATTGTCACGACACGCCTTGCGCGCGCGGTGGCAGGCTTGGCCCTGCGCAATGTGGCGACTATGTTGACGTGAGTGACACGCGAGAAGCGTCGCGAGACTAGATGGTTTTATGTGCGCGTAGGCGCATGCCCCGTTTGCATCGAGCGCTTGCCCGACATGCGGTTTTTTCAGCGCTAGCGTAGGCTGGGTATGTCACTCGCGCCGTCTGTTTCGATGCTTCCCGGGCTACGCGAGTGACCACGGCAGTGATGCCGTGAGTCGCGAGTCGCCGGTGCTTGCAACACCGACGACCCGCTAACCATAACCAACTTACAGAGAGTTGATGATGGCTAATAGCGATCATAAGGCAGGGCGACGCCCGTCAGCACCCCATGACGGCAGCCAAGCACCTTCGCCGCGCACCCTGGTATCCCCTGGCTCACCGCCTGCGGATCTCTCGCATGACCACACCGCCGTCGCCCTGAATGTGCTTGCGTATCTACGCGGGCGCTTTGAGAAGCGGGAGTGGGTGGTCATTCCGTGGAATCTGCGGAACGGACCGAGCGCCAAGGTGTTAACCGGTGAAGTGAGGATGGCCCTTGATGCTGCCGTAGTCAGTATTGAGCAAGCCATCGGTAGGCAGCAGTTACCGCCTACCGCCGCCGCTTAAACCCCGTCCGATGATCGTCCCCGTGGCGCATCGGCACACGGGTTGATGCGCCACCCCTCGGGCGATCTCGGACGGGGCACACGGTATTCCCTGACACGGATCAAACACTGATCCGGCGATCTGCTGCGCCTTGAAGGAGGCCCCATGTCTTCTACCACCCCAGACTCACGTGTGCGTTCTCCGAGTGACGTGCTACGCGACGACTACATGCGTCCCCGTGCCATGTCGGCCCATGAACTAGCCCGCCGCATGGGTTTGCCGGTGGGCCGCATTCGTCGCGTGCTCATGGGGGAACCTATCGACGCGGAATGCGCCATCCGCCTTGCCGTGGTGTTCGGCACCCCCGCGCTTTACTGGGTGGTGTTGCAAACGGAGTTCGATATGGAATGCGTGCGGCGCATGCACGAACCCGGTGGGCTGGGTGTGCTGTAAGCCTGCCGCCACGTCACGTCACCTATCGGTGGCAGATCACCGTCTTGTCCACGAAGCGTTATACGTCGGCACGTCTCGAACCATCCACTCAGAACAACTGCCCTTGCGGTGACGGTTTGCGCGGCGGCATGAACTTGGTGGTGTCCAACGCCAACTCCCGCGTACGACCCAAGCCATGCTTGCGGCAGGCCACATCGAATCGACGGCGGATGAGCTCTGCGAACACGCCCTGCCCACGCATGCGTGTGGAGAAATCGCTGTCGTAATCGCGGCCGCCGTGCTTCTGCTGCACCAGACTCATCACATGGGCAGCGCGTTGCGGCACGTGAAGCGCCAGCCACTCACGGAACAGTGCTTTCAACTCGTAAGGGAGCCGCAACGTGGTGAAGCCTGCGCACCTGGCGCCAGCCTCGGCGGCTTGCTCCAGTACGGCTTCCAAGTCGCCATCGTTGAGGGCGGGAATGATCGGCGCGACGAGCACGCCAACCGGCACGCCGGCTTCATGCAAGGTGCGAATCGCCTTGATGCGCCGATGTGGTGCGCTTGCACGCGGTTCCAGTTTGGCGGCTAGATGGTTGTCCAGTGAGTTCACCGACACAAACACCTGCACAAGGTTCTCCTTCGCCATGGGCTCAAGGATGTCCAGATCGCGCTCCACCATCGCGTTCTTGGTGACGATGGTGCAAGGGTGCTTGCACTCCGCCAGCACTTCCAGCGCGGCGCGCGTGAGTTTCCAACGGCTTTCAATGGGCTGGTAAGGATCGGTGTTGCTGCCGATGTTGATCGGACTGACCGTGTAGGAGGGACGCGCCAATTCGTGCCGAAGTACCTCGGCCAGATTGCTCTTGGCGCGCAATTTGGTTTCGAAATCGAGGCCGGGCGACAGATTGAGATAGCTGTGCGAAGGCCGCGCGAAGCAGTAGATGCAACCGTGTTCGCAGCCGCGGTACGGATTCAACGCCTGGTTGAAATGGATATCGGGCGAATCGTTGCGCGTGATGACGCTGCGCGCCTTCTCTTCCGTCACCTCGGTTCGCGGGCGGGGGGCCTGTTCGTCGAGCAGCAGGCTTTGCCAACCGTCGTCTTCCATATGGTGGCGGATGGACTCGAAGCGGCCTTCCGGGTTGGAGGCAGCACCACGGCCCTTGAGGGCTTGCAGGGGGAGGAAGGATTCGGCCATATCGGCAGTCTGCGCCAGCGATGTCTCAGGTGTCGCGACACCTTGCCGCCGATCCTCCGGGAGCCCGCAACCTTATCGCGCCGGTGCCAGCTGGGTTCTCAGCGCATCGCCCATGGGCCCTAAGGGGTAACGTGCCAGCTGCCTGTCCAGTTCGTTGAACACGGGCTCGGATATGGTCCACCCCATGGGCACGGGGTAATCGCCCGGGCACAGGCGGAAGTGCCACAGGATGTCCCCGTTCTCAGGATGGGCGGCATCGGGCCGAAGCGCGTTCAGCAACTGCACGCGTGCGTATTCACCGCGCGCGCTTCGCGTATCCAGCAAGGCGTAGAGCGGCGCCGTTGCCTCCCCACTGACATGGCCGTGGATCTGGCCGGGCGCCGCTGGACATGCGGTGGAATAGAACGGCAGCGGATGGTGGGCATCGTGTTGCTCGATGAAATCGGTCATCAGGGGATCGTTGCTGATGTGGATAACGATGAAACGGAGCGCTATTCCCCGCTCTTTCGCTTTTCCACGCAGCAGACGCATCACTTCGAGCAAGGTTGTCGCACCGGAGTTCTCGAAATAACCGCCATCGACGAGTTGCAGCCGACCCGGCACAGGGGGATTGGCCAGGTTGGCCTCCAACGTGCCGGCCGGACTCACATAAGTGAAGCGTGCGCTGTTGAGTACTACTTCACTCAGCGGCACGCGGGGATCGAGCCAGCTTGAGCCATCGAGTCCAGCCGTCCAGGGTTGGCGCTGTGGCGTTGCCAGCGGTTGGAACGGGTGTTGGATGAAGCGCTTGCCTTCGGCCACCGTCGTGCTGTTGAGGAACAACGCGGGAAGCGTGGGTGTCGCACCTGCTTGCCCGTAAAGTGCCGAGAACGGCTGTGCAAACGCGGGCATACCTTCTTGGTTGGCGGCGGCCTCCCATGCACGGGTCAGCGCGCGGGAACGGTCATCCATCCAGGCACCGGGCAACCAGCGCTGCGTGAAGTCCACGAAGAAGGCATTAGCCAGCGTGGGCGCGAGAAAGTCGTGGCTCAACATGCGCCGCGCCCTTGGTTCCAGCGCAGAGATATCCACAGGCTGCGGTGACGCGAGTGAGGCCGTGTAGACCGCCAACCCCAGGCCACCGCCCGAAACACCACTGGCCGCCAGCAGGTGACGCGCGAACAAGGGTTCGCCATCGATCGGCTGCCCCTGTTGGGTGACAACGGTGAGGCGGCTGAGCACTTCGCTCGTCCATGCAGCACCACGAATGCCACCACCTTCCGATGCCACCAGAATCACCGGGCAAGGGCTCCGTTCCGCGCAACGGTCGGCGAGCCAGGCATCCATGTAGGCATCGAAGGTCGGTCGCGTGTCGATTGGTTGCTTTTCCGGATGCGCGTGCGTGCTCATCGCGGGGTACTGGCGCACTTTGTGGTTGTCGTTGAGATGTAACGCGTGCAGCGATGTGCTGATCAACAGCAGGATGGTGAGCAACGGTAGCCCACGCCGATCGCCAGCCATGCACAGCAGGCCGCCGTTGTAACAGAGGAAGGCCTCGGCGATGAGCAGGATCGCCAGCGGACCGATGCCATCGAGCAATTCCGGCTTGAGGGCGATCAGCACGGTGGCAAGCACATTGAGCGTTATCACGATCACATAGGTCGCCACGACCTTTTGACCGAGATCGCGCACACGCCACACGCGTTTTTCTTCTCTCGGACGCAGGCATGGCTCGCTTATCCCCGCGACACGATGGGATAACACATGCCATACACGACGCCGCATGATGAAGAACACGACGAGCGCCGCCGATTCCGCCAACAGTCCCAGCGCTCTCCAACTGCGTTGCATGCATTGGTCGGTAAGGCCACATGGGCCATGCGGTAGTTTGGTCAACGCGAGCACGTAGCCCAGGCAAACCAGCAGCGGCACGGACGCGCCGAGCAGGCGCGGCAACCAGTCACGCAGGACGGCAGCGCGCTCGTCCTGCAAGGATGGCCAACGCGGATACCGCAGGCGGTATGCATTACGCGCGGCGTGCCATATCGAAAGGCCGGCTAGTGCGCTCGTCGCCAGCAGAGCGAGATAGCGCGCCCGGCTCGGGTCGGTCCATAACGCGATAAGGAAAAGTTCTGCGGCCTGATCCACCGCAATGGCGACCACGGCCACCACCGCCAGCACCAACAGCGATACGCGCACGGGCTTGAGATGATCGAGCACCAGTGCCGTCCAGCCCAGCATGCGTCGCCAACGATGGCGGATGCTGGGGCGTCGCGTTCCCTTTGCGCGTTCGACATCGGGCATGCGGCTTCCTCCCAGTGCCGTACGTCGCCATGGCCGCGACCATAGTAGAGCGGTTCGGGTCTGTCACCCGTGATGGGGCTCGCGTGCACGTTTCGCCGACATCGCCGACTCGACGCTGAAGGCGCTATTTCGCATTGCGCTGCCGCTCACCCAGCCTGTGGATACTTCGTAAGCCTGTGGATACTTTGTGGATCGACTTACCGGGAGCGTGCGATGACTACCGAAGGCTTGCTGGTTTTCCTGTTGATCGGCGCCATTGCCGGCTGGGTCGCCGGCCTGATCGTGCGGGGCTTTGGCTTCGGGCTGATCGGCAATATCGTGGTCGGCATCATCGGCGCATTCTTTGCCGGATGGTTGCTACCCCGCCTCGGCGTGCATTTCGCCGTGGCCGGCCCGTTTGTGAACAGCATTCTTCATGCGCTGATCGGCGCAGTGGTGCTGTTGGCCATCGTTGGCGTGATACGAAGTGTGTGAATCACATCGATGAAAAAGGCGCAGCGGTTACCCGCTGCGCCTTCTCCCTTGCATTGCCATCGCTCAGTAGCGGATATCAACATCCTTCGTTTCGCGCAGGAACAGCAAGCCGATGAAGAACGTGCCGATGGCCACGATGATGGGATACCACAGGCCGTAGTAGATATCGCCCTTCCACGCCACCAGCATGAAGCCGATGGTGGGTACAAAGCCACCGAACCAACCGTTGCCTATGTGGTATGGCAGGCTCATCGAAGTGTAACGGATGCGTGTGGGGAACATCTCCACCAGCCATGCCGCAATGGGCCCGTACACCATGGTCACGTAGATCACCAGAATCGCCAGCAGGACGATCAACATCACATAGTTGCTCTGCGCTGGATCGGCTTTCTCCGGATAGCCCGCTGCCTTTAATGCGGCACCAAGTTGCGTACCGAATGCCTTGCCCTGATCCGCAAACGCCTTGCTATCGAGTGAAGCACCTTCGAACGAGGTGATGGTGCGATCGCCGATCTTCACTTCCGCCACGCTGCCCGGCTCGGCATTGATGTTGGAGTACGGAATGCCTTTCTTCGCCAATGCACTCTTGGCCACATCGCATGAGCTGGTGAACTTGGTCTTGCCTACCGGATCGAACTGGAAGCTGCATGCCTTTGGATCAGCCACGACTTTCACCGGCGACGTCGCTGCTGCCGTTTCAATGGCCGGATTGCCGAAGTGCGTCAGGCCCTTGAAGATCGGGAAGTAAGTGAGTGCAGCCAACAGGCAACCCGCAAGCACGATGGTCTTGCGGCCAATGCGGTCTGACAACCAGCCGAACAACACAAAGAACGGCGTGCCAATGGCCAGCGCGGCGGCGATCAACAAGTTCGCTGTGGTGCCGTCGACCTTCAGGCTCTGCGTCAGGAAGTACAGCGCGTAGAACTGCCCCGTGTACCACACCACGGCCTGACCTGCCGTTGCGCCGAGCAAGGCGAGGATCACTAGCTTGAGGTTCTTCCAGTGTCCGAATGCCTCGGTAAGCGGTGCCTTGGACTGCTTGCCCTCGGCCTTCATCTGCTTGAACACCGGTGATTCCTGCAACTGCATGCGGATGTAGACCGACACCGCCAACAGCAGCGAGGACACCAGGAACGGAATGCGCCAACCCCAGTCGTCGAACTTGGCGTCGCCCAACCCCAAGCGTGTGCCGAGAATGACTAGCAACGAAAGGAACAGACCGAACGTGGCGGTGATCTGGATAAAGCTGGTGTACAAGCCGCGTTTACCGTTGGGTGCATGCTCGGCAACGTAGGTGGCAGCGCCGCCGTATTCGCCACCGAGTGCCAAACCCTGCAACAGGCGCAATGCGATCAGCAAAGTGGGGGCAAGAACGCCAAGCTGGGCGTACCCCGGCAGCACGCCGACAAAGAACGTCGACAGACCCATGATGATGATGGTGATGAGGAAGGTGTGCTTGCGGCCGATCATGTCACCCAGCCGGCCGAACACGATGGCGCCAAACGGGCGCACGGCAAAGCCGGCAGCAAAGGCAAGCAGCGCGAAAATGAATTGGCTGGTTTCGTTGAGTCCAGTGAAGAAGTGCTTGCCGATCAGCGCGGCAAGCGAACCGTAGAGATAGAAGTCATACCACTCGAACACGGTGCCCAGGCTGGAAGCCAGGATGACGCGGCGGTGGCCGGTGTCGAGCGATCCCCGCATGTCGACGGCGGTCGTAGCCATGATGTAACCCTCAGTTGTGACGCTCAATTGGATCAATGAATGCGTACGTCAGGGTGCAAACCGCTGAAGCGGCTTATGCCGGCCTCGCGCGTTCGACTTCTTTCCGGTTCGGGCGCCTCCCATCGCCCCACCCGGTTATGCACGTGACGACGCCCCTCCGCGTCGTCACGTTGCAGGTACTTAGAACTTGTACAGGCCGCTCAGACTGACCTGGTTACCGTTGGTGTTCTCACGCGGACCATTGGAACCGACTTGATAGCGCAGCTTGTCGTACATCCACTCCACGCCCAACTCGTAGTTGCCCGAGGCATACTGCAAGCTCAACGCCGACTGGTTGCTACGCAAGAGCGCGGTGCCAGCGGTCGCGCTGGTGGTGGTCCAGTGAATCACCTGGTCGTTGTTCGGGCGCACCATGCCGTAGAACCCGTAGACGGCCCACTTCGGCGTGAAGTTGTAACCGGCCTGCACGTAGCCGCCCGATTCGTTGATGTTGCCGAACTGCGACATCGAGCCGAACAGCTCGCCCAACGCGCGGCCGCTGTAGATCAGGCCCTTGAGGGTCCACGCCCCCGGCTTCCACTGCCCGCCCAGCTCGTAACCAATGCTGTTGAGGGTGTCACGCAGCGGCTTGGGATTGATGTCGCCCACACCGTTGAGCTTGACCTCCGAATAGTGCGCCGTGAAATACGCCAGCCAGTCGCTGCCTTGCGCATGCAAGCGCGCTTCCACCTGCGGGCGGAAGTTCGCGTTGCCCGCCGTGAGGTAGTTGACGGTGCTGGTGCCCGCCTCGTTCGCCGGACCATTCCAGTTGCCCTCGAACACGCCCAGGTCCAGACGCCACTTGATACCGTCCGAGCCGTGGTTCAGATCCTGCATCCACACTACGCCGGGATAACGCCAACCGACGAAACCGGTGCCATAGCCCAGCGGGAACGCAATGTGCGTGAGCGAGGTGGCCGTGTTCTCCAGCGGGAACATCAGCTCCCACTGCTGGCCGATACGGATAGTGCTGCCCCAGTCGGGATTGGTGATGTCCATGTAGGCCTGGCGCAAGCGCGGGATCGGCTGCTGTTGCGCATAGGCGCCGGTGCCGTTGTTGCCACCGAAGAAGTCCATCTCGATACGGCCGCCACCGGTCCAGTTGTCGGTCAGCTTGGCGCCGGTGATGTCGAGCCAGAAACGGGTGTTGCGAATATCAAAACCGCTGAGTGAGCCGTCATAGCCATTGGCTTTGTTGGCCGCGGTTGGCGGTGCAGGGATCTCCGCATTCTGGCCATTGCCGTAGTTGGCAAAGGTGCGGTCCTGGCCAAAGGCCGTCGCGCTGACAAAGCCATGCAATGCCACCTTGAGACCGGGTGCGGTGCTGAACTGGGGTGCTGGCGTCGCATCCACCTTGGTGGACGTCGCCTGCGCCGTGGACTGCGCCTGTACCGCCGTGGCCTGAGCCTGTTGTGCGGTCTGCGCGGCCTGTGTAGTGGCGGCCTTCTGCTCCTGGATCATGGCCTTCAGCTCGGCCAGCTCCTGCTCCAGTTGGTTGACGCGCTGTTCGAGCTGCTGTTCGTGGGTGGTGCTCTTGCTGGTCTTTGTTGTTGTGCTTTGCGCATGGGCCCCCAGAGGCAGGCTCAGCGCACAAGCGATGCTGAGCGCCAGCAAGCCACGGCGTCGTGCGGTCGTAGGCAGTGTCATAACAAGCCTCCCCAGGTCGATGACCACCCGAGGATGTCCATGCTGCATTGCGGACGCCTATTCACCATTGGTCGAACCTCGACCAAAGTCGAAAGCGGCGGCGCTCGCGTGGAAACGTACCGATCACCGGCCAGCCGCTACACTCAGTAAGGTTACTGCCGTGACAAGCGGCGACATTCAACACATGAGGAGGCCGGCTGGGCCGGCCGCAGGAGCCCCACGATGTCCAAGCTCTACCCCGTCAAGCCCGATTTCGCCGCCAACGCCCGCATCCGCAAGGACGATTACGAGCGGCTCTACGCCGAGTCGGTGCAAGACCCGGAGGGCTTTTGGGGCAAGGTGGGCCAGCGTCTGCAGTGGGCCAAGGCGCCGAGCAAGATCAAGAATGTCTCGTACGACCCGAAGAACCTGCATATCCGTTGGTATGAGGATGGCGAGCTGAACGTCTCGGCCAACTGCCTGGACCGCCACCTGGCGGAGCGCGGTGACAAGACGGCCATCATCTTCGAGGGCGACGACCCGAACGAGTCGCGCCACATTACCTATAAAGAACTGCACGCCGAGGTGTGCAAGTTCGCCAACACACTGAAGCATCTTGGCGTGACCAAGGGCGACCGTGTGGCCATCTATATGCCCATGATCCCGGAAGCCGCGGTGGCCATGTTGGCCTGCGCCCGGCTGGGTGCGGTGCACTCGGTGGTGTTCGGTGGCTTCTCGCCCGATTCGCTGGCCGGCCGCATCGCGGACTCGACCTGCAAGGTGGTCGTCACCGCCGACGAGGGCGTGCGCGGCGGCAAGAAGATCCCGCTGAAGGCTAACGTGGATGCGGCCCTTGAGCGCCCGGGCACCAACAGCGTGGAAACCGTGATCGTGGTGCGTCGCACCGGTAGCGCCGTGGCGATGAAATCGCCGCGCGACCGCTACTACCACACGTTGATGGAAGGCCAATCCACCGACTGCCCGCCGACGCCGGTGGAGGCGGAGCATCCGCTGTTCATCCTCTACACCTCCGGTTCCACCGGCAAACCCAAGGGCGTGCTGCACACGTCGGGTGGCTATCTGGTTTACGCCAGCTATACGCATGAGCTGGTGTTCGATCTGCGCGAAGACGACGTGTATTGGTGCACCGCCGACGTGGGTTGGGTCACCGGCCACAGCTACGTGGTGTACGGCCCGCTGGCCAACGGCGCGACCACAGTGATGTTCGACGGCGTACCCAACTATCCCGACACGAGCCGCTTCTGGAACGTGGTGGACAAGCACAAGGTCACGCTGTTCTACACCGCGCCTACGGCCATCCGCGCACTGATGCGCGAAGGCGAAGGCCCGGTGAAGAAGGCCTCTCGTGCGTCGCTACGCTTGCTCGGTTCGGTGGGTGAACCGATCAATCCGGAAGCCTGGGAGTGGTACTACCGCGTGGTGGGCGATGAGCGCTGCCCGATCGTGGATACGTGGTGGCAGACCGAAACCGGCGGCATTCTGATCACGCCGCTGGCTGGCGCTATCGACGCCAAGCCGGGTTCCGCCACGCTGCCGTTCTTCGGCATCAAGCCGGCCATTGTCGATGCCGGCGGCGCGGTGCTGGAGGGTGCGACCGAGGGCAATCTGGTCATCACCGATTCCTGGCCGGGCCAGATGCGCACGGTGTACGGCGATCATCAGCGCTTTATCGACACGTATTTCAGCGCTTACCCCGGCAACTACTTCACCGGCGACGGCGTGCGCCGCGACGAGGACGGCTACTACTGGATCACCGGCCGCGTTGATGACGTCATCAACGTCAGCGGTCACCGCATCGGCACTGCCGAAGTGGAAAGTGCGCTGGTAGCGCACCCCAAAGTAGCCGAGGCCGCTGTGGTCGGTGCGCCGCACGACATCAAGGGCCAGGGCATCTATGCCTTCGTCACGTTGGTAGCCGGTGAGCAAGGCAACGATGAACTGCGCAAGGAACTCGTCGCGTGGGTGCGCAAGGAGATCGGCCCCATCGCTACGCCGGATTTCCTGCAGTGGGCTCCGGGCCTGCCGAAGACGCGCTCGGGCAAGATCATGCGCCGCATTCTGCGCAAGATCGGCGAAAACCAGCCTGATCAACTCGGTGACATCTCCACATTGGCCGATCCTGGCGTAGTGAAGAATCTAGTGGAAGAACGCCTCATCAAGTAGTGAGGGAACAGAGAAAGGGGAATAGAGAACAGGCTGCTTCGATGCGAATGCTTTATTTCCCTTCTCCCCCACAGTTTTGAAGAAGTACCCGTGAAGAAGCGCGGAAGAACACACTAGCTTCTTGCTGCTTTTCCCACTCCCTATTCCCCACTCCCGATTCCCTTCTCCATGCCTGATGTACTGATCGCCGACGATCACCCGCTGTTCCGCGATGCGTTGCAACGCGCCGTGGTCGCGGCCGTTCCCGATGCCAGCGTGCACAGCGCGGACAGCGTCTATTCCCTGCTCGGCTTGATCGAGCAGTACCCCGATGCCGAGCTGTTGCTGCTCGATCTGCACATGCCGGGCGCCCGCGGCTATTCCGCGCTCGCGCACATTCGCGGGCAGTTTCCTGGCCTGCCAACCATCGTCGTGTCCGGACACGAAGATGTGCAGGTCGCGCGCCGCGCACTCGCACATGGCGCTTCCGCATACATTCCGAAATCCACGCCAGGTGAGGACATCATCACGGCGATCCGCAAAGTGCTGGACGGCGATGTGTGGCTGCCGCACCAACTGGTCGGCGGCGGTATGGAGTTGAAGCCAGACGAGGCAGCGGTGGCTGATCGCATTGCTACGCTGACGCCGCAGCAGTTCCGCGTGCTCACCATGATTGCCGAAGGTCTGCTCAACAAGCAGATTGCCTACGATCTCGGCGTTTCGGAGGCCACCGTAAAGGCGCACATGACGGCGATCATGCGCAAGCTCGGCGTGAACAACCGAACACAGGTGGCGCTGGCTGCCAGCCATCTGGCGATCGATCAGGAAGCCATGCCATCGCTACCGGATGATGATGAGTGACGCAGGCGAATCGATCGCATCGCATGTTGACGAAGCCCACCGCGACGTGTGAAACCGCGAGCGCCTACGCCGGCGTCTGACGCCTGACCAAGGCGCTCAGCAAGGCGCGCAGCGCCGCCGGCCTGACTGGCTTGTGCAGGATGGGATAGCCCAGCGCACGCGCACGTTGCTTCAGTTCGCTGCTGCCGTCTGCAGTGATCATCGCTATCGGCGGCAAGTCGCCGATTACATCGCGGAGTTCTTCCAGCGCCTGCAGACCGTCCAGGTCATCGGTCAGGTGATAGTCGGCCAGGATCAGGTCGATGCCACCGCGACGAAGCTCCTGCTCTGCCTGCGCCACGTCAAGCGCGGTGCGGCAATCCACACCCCAGCGCTGCAACAACGCTCGCATGCCGTCCAGGATGGCCGGATCGTTATCAAGGCAAAGCACGGTGAGTGGCAGCTGCTCATGGGATACCGGGTGCACGCTGGTACGTCGTCGCGGTATCGCGCTTTCCGCACGCGGCACGCGCACAGCGAAACGACTGCCCTTGCCTTCCCGCGACTCCAACTCGAGCTTGTGGTGGAGGATGCCGGCAATACGTTCGCAAATGGACAAGCCAAGGCCGAGACCTTTCTCGCCCCATGGAGACGGTCGGTCCAGTCGCTGGAACTCACCGAAGATACGCGCCCGTTGTTCCTCCGCAATGCCTGGGCCTGTATCCCAGACCTCGAGGCGTACCTCGTCGCCAAGGCGCCGTGCACCGACCAGGATGTCTCCCTCACGGGTGTATCGCAACGCGTTGGATATGAAGTTCTGCAGGATACGGCGCAGCAATTGCGGATCGCTGCGCACTGCGAGTTTTGTCGGCACCACGCGCAGGCGCAGTCCGCGTTGCTGCGCCAGCACGGCGAACTGGGCCTTGAGCGATTCGAACAGATCAGACAGCGCCACATTACTCACGTCGGCGCGATAGCTGCCTGCATCGAGACGCGAGGTATCAAGCAAGGCATCGAGCAGATCTTCCGCGGCGCGAAACGATGCGTCGATACGCTCAGCGAGCAGGCTAGCCTCACCATCGAGTCCTGGGTGTTGGCGCAGTGCCGCCGTGAACAGGCGTGCCGCATTCAAGGGCTGCAGCAAGTCGTGGCTGGCCGCTGCCAGGAATCGTGTCTTCGACGCATTGGCCATCTCGGCTTCGCGACGAGCATGTGCAGCGGAGTTCAGCGCCTCACTCAGTTCAGCCGTACGTTGATCGACGCGTTGCTCCAAGTTCTCGTTGGCCTCGATCAAGGCCTGTTCGGCATGCTTGTAAGCGGTGACGTCGGTGTAGGTGGTGACGTAGCCGCCGCCCGGCAGAGCACGTCCGCGCATCTCGATCACCGAGCCATCAGGGCGAATGCGCTGGAACACATGTGGCGAACCCGCGTGCATATGCGCAATGCGTTTGGCGACATGCGCTTCCACTTCGCCCGGGCCGCACTCGCCGTGGTCAGCGTTCCAGCGAATCAGATCCGCCACCGGTACGCCGACGTAAACCATGCCATCGGGATAATCGAACAGTTCGAGATAACGGCGATTCCACGCCACGAGGCGCATCGTTGCGTCAACCACGCTGATGCCTTGCGACACGTTCTCCAGCGTTGTGGAGAGCAGTTCGCGGTTGAAACGCAACTCTTGCGATGCCTCATCCATCAGCGCCATCGCTTCGGCGATGTCCAGACCGGAGCCCGACAGGGCGCCCATCAAGATCCGTCGCGCGCTCGCTGCGCCTACAGCGGCGGCAAGCAAGCGCTCGGTGTACTGGATCAGCGCGCGATCCGCCGCTTCACCTGCCTGCAATGGCTTGCCGCGCCGTTCGGCGTATTCCTCGAAGGCGCGCTGGCTGCGTTCACCCACGATGCGCTCGGCAATGGTGCGTAGATCGGCGACCGCCACGCGGCCGCGCCAGTCGCCAGCGCCACGGCTGTCGACGGCGTAGGGGTCGATGAACATGGCTGCGTGCAGGCGTTCTTCCAGATTGGGTCGAAAGCGCAGCGACACAAAGATGAGGCAAGCCACGTTCACCAGCAGCGACCAGAACGTGCCATGCATGACCGGATCCCAACCGCTCAGATGGAACAGTGCCCGCGGCTGTAACCAACTAAGGTGCATCGGGCCCGTATCCAGCCACGTGGCGGAACGGTTCATGGCAGGCAGCAGCAGCGTGTAAGCCCACACCAAGAAGCCCATGGCCAACCCGACCGCAACACCTTTGCGGCTTGCGCCACGCCAATAGAGTGCCGCAACGATGCCCGGTGCAAACTGCGCCACGGCGGCGAATGCGAGCAGACCGGTGGCCGCCAGATTGGTCGTGTCGGCCACCACGCGGTAGTAGACGTAGGCCATCGCGGCAAGCGCAATGATGGCGATGCGGCGTACAAGCAACACGAGCTGCGAAAGATCGGCGCGCTGCTCCAACTTCAACGCATGAATGCGCAACAGCATGGGCATCACGATGTCGTTGCTGATCATGGTGGACAGCGCCACGCACGCAACGATGACCATACCTGTCGCTGCGGAGAAGCCGCCGATGAAGGCGAGCAGCGCCATGCCACGGTCACCGTAGGCCATGGGGAGCGTGAGCACCCACGCATCCTTGTTGCCCGCCTGCAGTTGGGGTACATGTAGCCCCGCCGCCACGATGGGCAGCACCGCCAGGCTGATGATCACCATGTAGGCGGGGAACATCCACCGCGCCCGTGAAACGTCGTGCGGGTCTTCGCATTCCACTACGCCAATCTGGAACTGACGCGGCAGGCAGAACATGGCGCAAAAGGCGAGCAGCGTTTGCGCGAGAAAGCCCGGCGAAATGCCCTCAGCCAACTGCTGTGCCGGCAGTTGTGCCGTGGCGGCAAGGCCGGGGCCGCGCCAAAGTGCATAACCTGCCAGGGCGATGAACACCAATAGCTTGATCAGCGATTCCACCGCGATGGCGAGCATCATGCCGTGGTGATGTTCGGTGGCGTCGATGGTGCGCGTGCCAAACAGAATGGCGAAGGTCGCCAGCAGGATCGCGCACCAAAGCGCGCTGTCACTGAACTGCGAGGTACCAGGCGGAACAGCGCTGCCGAGCACCGCGTAAGACATCGCCACCGCTTTGAACTGCAGTGCCAAATAGGGCACCACGGCAATGACGGCGATAACTGCCACCAAGGCAGCGAGTCCGTGCGACTTGCCGAAACGCGCGCCGATGAAGTCAGCGATCGAGGTGATGTTGCGTTGGCGCGCGAGCAACACGAGCCGACGCAGCAAACCGAAACCGAACACGAATAGCAGGATGGGTCCGAGATAGATCGGCAGGTAGGCCAGGCCATCGCGCGCTGCTGTGCCCACCGCGCCATAGAAGGTCCACGACGAGCAATACACCGCCAGCGCAAGGCTGTACACGAGCGGACGCAGGCGCGGCTGGCGGGGGTAGAGCGGGCGTCGGTCACCCACGTAGGCCACGACGAACAGCAGTCCGACGTACAACAGGGAAACCAGGAGCAGCAGCCATCCGGCAATCAAGCGGTGTTCTCCGACATGAGCGCTTCCCTTCGGTGGACACGACCGACTGGCGCACCTTTCTTCTGCGCCCGTCGTGCTTGTAAGTATCGCCTCTTGAGCGGCAACATGCGCGGATGATCACGACCAATGGCCAGTCCCCGGCCCAGCTGGCGGCGGAACTGGGGGATGAGGATATCCACGTCTGGCGCCTCGCGTACGACCATCACCAGGGTCGCCGGCCCTTGCTGGCCATGCTTGGCGTCTATTTGGGCGTGTCGCCGGCAGATGTCGTGTTGGAGACCTCCGAGCATGGCCGCCCAGCGCTGACGGGAAGCCACCGCGATGTGCTTTCCTTCAACTGGTCCCACAGCCATGACCAGGCGCTGATCGCGGTGGCGCGCGGCGTGCTGCCCGGCGTAGACCTCGAACGCATGCGCGCCCACCCCAAGGCCGTTCCCATCGCCCGACGCTATTTCAGCCCCGACGAGACGGCTGCTCTGGAAGCCTTGCCTCCTGGGCAGCGGGATCGCGCCTTTCTGGAGCTTTGGACGGCCAAGGAGGCTGTGCTCAAGGCATTGGGTCGCGGACTCGCGTTTGGATTGCATCGCCTGAGCATTGCCGCCTCCGGCGATTTGCCAGTGCTGCACCGACTGGATGGCGATGAGGCAAACCAGTGGCAACTGCATCGTCTGATCCTTGACGACGCGCACGTCGGTAGCCTGGCTTGGCGCGGAGCACCGCGCCGGATTCGACAATGGACACTTGCCGGCACCGACTGATCGGCGCACTGTGTCCAACCCGCCGCCGCGAGTGGCGCCTTGCTACGGCTTAGTCCGCGAGTATTGAACACCCTATGACCCTGCTCAGCGTCAACGTCAACAAAATTGCCGTGCTGCGCAATTCGCGCGGCGGCGTCGAACCCGATGTGCTTCGTGCTGCTCATGCGTGCATGGATGCGGGTTGCGGTGGCATCACCGTGCATCCGCGCCCCGATCAACGCCATATTCGCCCTGACGATGTACGCGCGCTCGCCGCGATCACACGCGGTCGTGTCGAATACAACATCGAAGGCAATCCCTTTGCACCGGCGCGCGGGAGTTATCCCGGCCTGATCGAGCTGGCGCGCGAAGTGCGCCCAACCCAGGTGACGCTGGTGCCCGATGGTGACGGCCAGATCACTTCCGACCACGGTTTTGATCTGACCCGGGACATCGATACGCTGAAGCCCCTGGTCGCCGCATTACGCGATATCGGTTGCCGCGTGAGCCTCTTTGTGGATTCTGGTGCTACTGGTTTCGACGCGGCGCTAGCCATCGGTGTCCAGCGCATCGAGATCTACACCGGCCCCTACGCGGAAGCGTTCGAAGACGGACATGTGCAGGAAGAACTCGAGCGCTGTGCCGACACGGCTCGGCGCGCGCAGCAGGCTGGCTTGGCCGTCAATGCCGGGCACGACCTGAGCCAGGCCAATCTGGGTACGTTCAAGGCCGCTATCCCTGGGCTCGCAGAAGTCTCGATCGGGCATGCGTTGGTCGGTGAGGCGCTCTACGAAGGCCTGACAACGACGGTACGAAAGTACCTGCAGATCCTTCGCTGAGACGATATCTGTCGCGTGGATGTCAGCCGTCAACGCGCCTAACTCGCGCCATCTGCTTAAGACTTTGCATATGCAGTGGCACAGTGGCCTGAGCCACTAAGCAGACGTTTAGACGTCTATACGTCTTTACTTGATGACAGGGCAGAGCTGCGATGGCTCGCCCGTTCTTTTCCGCTCCCCACAAAAAAGAACCCCCGCTCAAGGCGGGGGCTCAAAGGGTAGTGTTACTTTCATTCCTCTCGGAATGAATTACTGACCTTCAGTAAAACCGATCTTCGTCAAGCCGTAGCTCTTGGCGTCAGCCAGCACGCGGGCAACATGCTCGTAAGCAACGCCGTCGTCGGCATTGATCTGCACTTCCGGCTGCTTGGCCGGATCGCCCAGACCACCGATCACCGCGAGCTGTGCCTTCAGGCCAAGCTCGTCCACCGGGGTATCGTTCCAGTACAGCGCGCCGGACTGGTCGATCTTGAGGCGGACGGGTTCCGGCGGATTATCCGGCTGAACCACGTTCGGGTTCGGCTGCGGAAGATCGATCTTCACCTTATGGGTCAGCATCGGAGCCGTGATCATGAAGATGATCAGCAACACCAGCATCACGTCGACCAGCGGCGTGACGTTGATGTCGGCCATGGGGCCCTTGCCACTTCCAGAACTGAATGCCATGGCTTGTTACTCCTTGCCTGTCGTCATGAAGCCGACATGCACCATGCCAGCGTCCTTGGCGTCGGCGAGGACCTTCTTCACGATCTTGTATTCCGTGGTCTTGTCCGCACGGATCTGGAGCTCGGGTTGCGGCGACTGCTGCGCCGCAACCGCGAACTTTGCCTTCAGCTCGCCCTCGCTGACTTCGACGTCATCGAGGTAATACGTGCCATCCGGCTTCACGGCCAAGTCCATCGGCGTAACCTGCTCCGTATCCGAAACCTTCGGATTAGCGGTCGGCAGTTCCACCGTGATTCGATGGGACATCAGCGGCGCCGTGATCATGAAGATGATCAGCAGCACCAACATCACGTCGACGAGCGGCGTAACGTTGATCTCCGACATCGGACCGCCGGCATTGCCTCCGGTACTCATTGCCATGGGTCAGATCCTCACTTGCCTTCGACGCGAGCGCCGGTGGCGAAGAAGTCGTGCAGGTCGTGCGCAAACTCGTCGAACTGAGCGTACGTCAGACGGTTGGAGCGGTTGAAGAAGTTGTAGGCAAGCACGGCCGGGATAGCGGTGAACAGACCGAAGGCGGTCATGATCAGAGCTTCACCCACCGGACCAGCCACCGCTTCCATCGAAGCGTTACCGGACGCCGAGATCGAGATCAGGGCGTGGTAGATGCCCCACACGGTACCGAGCAGACCGATGAACGGTGCCGACGAACCGACCGTGGCGAGCAGGGTCAGGCCGCCTTCCAGACGGAGGCTCTCACGAGCCACGGCCTGGCGAAGCGCACGATCGATGAACTCGGAGCGGCTGAGCGACTCGGCGAGGCGACCACCGCCGGCCGAAGCCTGCTGGTGGTGAGCGACGGCCGAAGCAGCGTCGAGAGCGATCTTCGAGAACGGTTCGCCCTTGGGCTGCGCTTCGAGTTCGCGGATGGCGTCCTGGGTCGAACCATTGGCCCAGAAGCCGTTGATCACCTTGTCTGCGCGGCCACGAACCATGGCGTTGCGGATGGCGTTGGCGATGATGAAGTACCAGGAGGAGAAGGACATCACCACCAGCACCACAAACACGATCCAGCCAAGGAAATCGAAGTTGTGGATGAGGTGGTCAAAGCCCATCGACTTCATGGCTTCGGCGTTGGTGGTACCGCCCGCGGGGGCCGGAGAAGTTTGCAGGAACATAACGCTACCCTTGGAAAGTCAAGCGTGAACTGATTGACCGTAACCGAAGTTACAGCTGATTGAGATTGAAGTTGATCGGGACGCGGACATAGCCTTCCGTCTTTTGCCCGTTCCTTATGTTCGGATTGAAGCGCCACTTGCGTGCCGTTTCAATCGCGGCCTGATCCAGCTCGCGATAACCGCTGGACGCTTCCACCTTAATGTCCTTCGGCGAACCATCCACGCCAACCAAGATCATCAGCGTGACCGTGCCCTCGTGACGCTGGCGAATAGCCTGCGGCGGATACTTGGGCTGAATACGGCTGTTATAGCTGATGTCCTGACTTGCAGTGATATCCGCAGGCGGCGCCGGAGGAGCAGGCGGTGCCGGCGGTGCTGCCGCAACCGCGTTAGCCGAATGCTCTTCCACGGTCGGCGGCGGAGCCGGCGGCGGCGGGGTCGGCGGCGGCTTAACCTGCTGAATGATCTTCGGCGGCGGCTGCTTCGGCGGCTCCGGCGGCGGCGGCGGCGGTGGCGGCGGCGGCGGCGGCGGCTCGATAAAGTTCACCTGGACCGTGCGTTCTTTTTCTTTCTGTACCTGCTTCGGCGGTGCCATAGGCGCCACCAGCAACAGGAACGCGAACGCATGAAGCGCGATGGCTACGGCCAGCGCCCAGGTACGCCTCCAATTGAACGGCCCTTGGCCGGTTGCATCGTTACTTGAGGCCATCTGTCACTATCTGGAGCTAATCGATCGGTGAGACGTGGTCACGATTTCCAGTGGCAAATCGATCCATAGGGATGACATTTGCCACTGGACGGGAGCACGGAAAGGTTTCAACGGTACAACAGCACATGGCATTTGTATAGCACTTGTGAGGAAGACAAATGGACGTCTATCTGCCTCGCAGTTGTTACACGTCTGCCTTACTTGCTAGCACCCTGCGCCTTCAGCCAAGCCTTTGCTTTAGCTGAGGTTTCGGGGTCCTGTGCCGCCTTCTCCATGGCTGCGATCGTGCCCGGCTTGTCCTTCAGACCACGGCACGCTTCGGCCAGCAACATATAAGCGGTGCCTTTGTGCTGCACGCCCTTGTCGATGCCCTGTTGGATGAGGCCCTTGGCCTCGCTGAACTTGTTGTCCTGAATGAGCAACTGGCCGGCGCGGATGTTCGCTTCGCCGTCCTTCGCCATCGGGATAGCCTTCTGGTAAGCGGCCAGCGCGCCCGAGGTGTTGTCGGACATGTAGTTGGCAGCGCCCAGCAGCTGATAGTTCTCGGCCGTCTGGGTGACGATACCCTTGCTCAAACCTTCCTGAAGGACAGCGGTCGCCTTGGTCGCCGGTTCCTTCTGGTCGCCGCTGTTCTGGCCAGAGACCAGATAAAGCTTGGCGAGATTGACATAGTCCTTCTCGGACTTGAGCTGACCATTGGTCCGGGCCTTCTCCATCAGCGCGATCGCTTCCGGATACTTCTGGGCCTGCATGAGCACGGCGACAGCGTTGCTCAACGCGTTCGGATCGTTGGGATTGGCAGCAAGCTGCTGCTGGGCTACCTGAGCAGCCTGATCGCCCTGGCCGGTTTCGGAGTAGCTGGCCATCAAGATCTGGTTCCAGCTGTCGTTCGGCTTGTCGGTCATCGACTGCGCCTTCTTGATGGCGGCAATCGCTTCCGGGTACTTCTCGAGGCGGTAGTAGGCATTGCCCTGCAGCGCGTACGAGTCTGCAGTTTCCTTCTTGCCTTCAGCACGCCACTTGTCGACGGTGTCGATGCACAGCTGGTACTGCTCATCGGCCAGGTAGAACTGGGCGAGCATGTACTCGAGCTGGAAGTAGGTGTCATTCGGCATGGTGCCGTTGTCGAGCGCACGCTTGAGCAGATCGATAGCGCCCTTCACGTCACCATCGTTGTAGTGCACGTTGGCCAGACCCTGCAGGGCCAGCGCTTGGGCGTACTTGCTCTTGCTGTTGTCGACGATCGGCTGAAGGATCTGGACCGCCTTGTCCTTGTCCTGATTGTTGACCGCATCAAGACCGTCGTTGATCGCCTTCTGATCTTTTTCGCTGGTGAGGTCCAGCTTCGGTTCCTTGCGCGTGGCGTTGGGGTACAGCGCTTCCTTCTTGTCCTTGGAAGAGCTGTCGCCTGCGATGACCGGCGTGCTCACCACGGCCAGGGCCAGCGCCGTACCGGCAAGCATCTTGATCAGTGGAACACGCTTCATGGCAGTCCTCAATGTAGGTTTCACGCGCTTACAACGCGGGGGATCGCTGAGCGTAACCTGACTAGGCGGCAGATAACAAGTCGCAGCGCGGCAAGAAAGATTGTTAAAAATCAATAAGTTGAACCATACGCCCACGACTGGACATGATTTTCAAGCACAAGCTCTCTGTCACTCGTGACTTTTTGGCCTGGAAACACGCTATCGGCGGCAGTTTTCCTGACTTTAGATAATGTACTAATGCATCTGTCTCTTATACACATCTAAAAGGGGGGGGGGGGGGGGGGGGGGGGGGGGGGGGGGGGGGGGGGGGGGGGGGGGG
>NZ_JAELTQ010000094.1 GCF_016428905.1 Dyella sp. ASV24
GGCATCCTGCCCTGACGAAAAGTGCCGGGCATCGTGCCCGGCACCCCTTCGGGGCCTGATCGTCCGCCCCTCACCGCCGCTCAAGGGGGCCCGAAGGTCAACAGCGAGAGCAGACGGCTCGTGCAGCGAAGCTGCACATCGCATCGCGGCTGGTCGCGTTGCTCCTGCTCTAGGGCTCAAAGCCAAGGCAGAAGAGAAAAGCGATGCCGTTAGGTGGCGAGTTCTCCCCGCCCGTCGGGAAGCGTAGCGTTCTCTTTACTTAGCCCCAGTGGTGGGAAAGCGTAGCGCTTCCTTTCCCTCGCCTCGGCGGTAGGAAAGCGTAGCGTCTTCTCTCCCTAGCCTCAGCGATCGGGAAGCGTAGCGAAGCCTGCTTTAAGTCCTCACCGCTATGGCGCGTTGCGAAGCGCTTCGGCGTACCCGCTGTGTAGAGGCGAAGGTGACCAAGCCACACGATTCCTCAGCCGTTCGGGCTTATCCCATCGAAATGCTGCGGGCGTCGGCTTTGCGGCCATTTTCTTTGGGTTACTTTTCTTTTGGGCCAGCAAAAGAAAAGTGACTCGGCCTCCGGCAGGAGGTCGAAACGCCCGCTGCGTAAGCGGCCAGATCGCGACAACGCACGAGGCGACAGCCGACCACTGACGACACTGGACCCCGGCCTACGCCGGGGTGACGGCTAAAGATGAAACGGCGGGGCTAGATTGACCCCTCACCCCAACCCTCTCCCCATAGGGGAGAGGGAGAAAAGCATGGCCCGGCGAAATACCCCGAAACATCAAACCAAAGCGCGTCAACCCTTCGCCCGCGCCACCGCATCATCAATGCGCTTGAGCGCCACCTCGCGCCCCGCGAGATAAATCGTGTGATCAATCGACGGCGACACCTGCGTCCCCGTCATCGCCACACGCAACGGCTGGGCAATCTTGCCCATACCCAATTCCAACTTCGCCGCCACCTGCTCGATCACGCCATGGATCGGCTCCGGCTTCCATTCAACGTCGACCAATAGCCCCTTCGCTGCTTCCAGCACGGCAATGGCGCTGTCGTTCTGAAGGTGCTTGGTCACAGCCTTTTCATCCCACTCGACGATCGGGCCGTACCAGATCTTTGCGCGCTCAGCCATTTCCTTCAGCGTCTGCACGCGATCGCGCAGCGCCACGATGACATCCGCCGGATTGGGGCCCTTGCTGAAGTCGATGCCTGCCTGCGTGAGGTGCCATTCGAATTCCGGCGCGATGGACGCGGGATCTTCGGTCTTCAGGTAGTGCTGGTTGAGCCACGAGAGTTTGGTGACGTCGAAGCGCGAAGCGGCTTTGTTAACGTCGGCCACATCGAACAGACGGACCATCTCCTCTTCAGAGAAGATTTCCTGGTCGCCATGCGACCAACCCAGACGCACGAGGTAGTTGAGCAGCGCGTGCGGCAGGAAGCCGTCGTCGCGGTACTGCATCACGCTCACGGCGCCGTGGCGCTTACTGAGCTTTTGGCCGTCGGGGCCCAGGATCATCGGCAGGTGGGCGAACTCCGGCACGGGCTTGCCGAGTGCCTTATAAATGTTGATCTGACGCGGCGTGTTGTTCACATGGTCGTCGCCACGGATCACTTCGGTGATGCCCATGTCGATGTCGTCAACCACCACGGCGAAGTTGTAGGTCGGCCAACCATCGGAGCGGAAGATCACCAGGTCGTCGAGCTCGGCGTTGGCCCACTCGATGCGGCCCTTCACCTTATCCTCGAACACCACCGAGCCTTCCAGCGGATTCTTGAAGCGCATGACGCGGTTCGGATCGTCACGGTACGGCTCGTTGCGGTCGCGGTAATAGCCGTTGTAGCGGGGCTTCTCACCCTTGGCGTAGGCGGCCTCACGCATGGCCTCGATCTCGTCTTTCGACTCGTAGGCGTAGTACGCCAGACCGGCCTTCAACAACTCGTCGGCCACCTGCTTGTAGCGCTCCAGGCGCGCGGTCTGGTAGATCGGACCTTCGTCATGATGCAGGCCCAGCCAGTTCATGCCGTCGAGGATGGCCTGCACGGCCTCTTCGGTGGATCGCTCGCGGTCGGTGTCCTCGATACGCAGCACGAATTCGCCACCGCGACGACGTGCTTCCAACCAGCAATACAACGCCGTGCGGGCGCCACCGATATGCAGGAAGCCGGTGGGACTGGGGGCGAAACGGGTGCGGACGGTCATGGTCTGCCTGGACGGGGACGAAAGAAGCGCGGAATTTTAGCCGATACGGCGCAAAGAACCGACCAAAGGCCGTGAAATGCGCTCGACATGCCCGCACCGCAGTCACCGCCAGACCCGGGAGCCCGGGAGCGGCCTCCCGGGTCCAACCGACCGGACGCTCGGCGCCCGGCGGTATGCAACGTGCTGGAAGCCCCGCCGCCTTACTTCACCGTGATGGTGATCGGCTTGGAAACGATGGCGGGGTCGAACGGGATGTGGTTTTCGTCAGCCAGTTCAAGCTGCAGGGTGTGCTTGCCAGGTGCCAGTTTCAGGGTGGTTTCGGTCTGGCCGTTGCCAAAGTGCAGGTGCTGCTCGTCCTTGGGTATCGGCTGTCCGGCGGCAGGCAGGTCCTTTACATCCACCAGCAGGTGATGGTGACCCGTGCCTTCCTTCTTCACGCCAGCCGGGGCCACGCCCATGCCCTTGAGGCCAAACTGCACGGTGACTTCCGGGCCGACCACGGCGCCGTCCTTGGGCGAAATGATGTAAACCTCGGCACCTGCCGTTGCCTTGGTCACCGGAAGCCCCGGCGCATCGGCGGCAACGACCGCGCCAGCCAGGCCGGCGAGCGCAACTGCAAGCAAAAAGCGTTTCATCGACATGTCTCCACGGTGACAAGTCCCCGGAGTGTAACCGTGAAACCGCATGGGACGCGTCATGGCGCCATGGACCCGTTAAATCCGTCATGCGGGCGTCATACACACGCCACGCCCCGGCAACGCCCAGAGAGGAATCTGCACAGGGCCAGCCAACGGTATGTTCAAGTGCGCATCGGCATCGTCAGCGAAACCTATCCACCCGAAATCAACGGCGTGGCACTGACCGTGCACAGCCTCGCCGCCGGCCTCGCATCGCAGGGGCACACGGTCGATCTGATCCGTCCCCGCCAGCTACAGCCCTTCAAGGACGAACCCGGCATCGCCACCCTCGAAGTACGCGGTGCATCGCTGCCCCGTTATCCGGGCCTTCGTTTTGGATTGCCGGCCGGAGGCACGCTACGCGAGCGCTGGACGCGACTACGCCCTGACGCAATCTACGTCGCCACGGAAGGTCCGCTCGGCTGGTCGGCCGTACGCGCAGCCAAGCGCCTGGGCATCCCTACCGCTACCGGCTTCCACACCCGCTTCGATACTTACGCCGACCATTACGGCGTGGGCTTTCTCACACCGGTCGTGCGCAACTATCTGCGCAACTTCCACCGACGCGCGAAAGCCACGCTGGTACCTACCGATGCCTTGGCCAGCGAACTGACCGCCCTGGGCGTGGATACCGCCCGGCTGCTACGTCGCGCTGTCGACACACGGCTATTCCATCCCAGCCATCGCAACGCCGAGCTTCGCGCGGCGTGGGGAGTCGATGGCAACACACCGGTAGTCCTTTACGTGGGCCGTATTGCGGCGGAAAAAAATCTGGCCCTTGCCGTGCGTGCATTCCGCGCGATCCAGCAAGAGGTGCCCAAGGCACGTTATGTGTGGGTCGGCGATGGCCCGGCGCGTGCCGCTCTGCAGGAAGCAAATCCCGATTTCATCTTTGCCGGCATGCAGCGCGGCGAGAGTCTCGCGCAGCACTACGCCAGCGCCGATCTGTTCCCGTTCCCCAGCCTTAGCGAAACCTTTGGCAACGTGATCCTCGAAGCACTGGCTTCCGGCCTTCCCGTGGTTGCCTACGAAGAAGGCGCGGCGCGCGAGCACTTGCACACCGGCCGCAACGGCTACCGCATCGACGTCGGTAACGAGAAGGGCTTCATCGAGTCCGCGGTGATGCTCGCTTCCAACGCCAGCCTGATCCGCCACATGGGGCGCGCTGCGCACGCGGGCATCGCCCACCTCTCGCCCGACGCCGTTATCAACGAGTTCGAAAACCTGCTGTGTGAACTGGCCAAGGAGAACGCGCATGAGCACCATGCCTCCGCTGCACACGCCTGAACTTTCCGGACCGCGCTTCGCCATCGACCGCCGCATGTGCGTGGCGGCTAACCGTTGGGGTGCTCGCCGCGCGGTGGGCATCTTCTTCGGCATCATCAGCCGACTGGGCGATGGGGTCTTCTGGTATTCGCTGATGGCGGTCCTCGCCCTGGTCGATGGGCGTCGTGGTTTGCTGGCCGCCGCGCAGATGGCGATCACCGGCCTGACGGCCCTGCTGCTCTATCGCCTGCTCAAGCGCTGGACGCGACGCCCGCGTCCCTTCCGCGCCTGTCCCGGTGTGATCGCACACGTGCCGCCACTGGATGAATTCAGCTTTCCCTCCGGCCACACGCTGCAGGCAGTGAGCTTCACCGTTGTTGCGCTTGCCTGGTATCCCGTGCTCGCGCCGCTGCTGCTGACCTTCACCGCGCTGGTGGGCGCGTCGCGCGTGATTCTTGGGCTGCATTATCCGAGCGACGTGATCGCCGCTACCGCCATCGGCAGCGCGCTGGGTGGGCTGTCCCTGTGGTTGTTGCCGTTTCACTCGCTGCTGACCTGAGCGGGGACAACGCGACTCGCGGTGTGAAGGGCGCTGCACATTTGCGCATCAACGCGTCGTCATGGCTTTGCTATCAGCAAGATAGATCACCTATCCACAGGCTTTTCCTGTGCGCATCCACATTGGCTGTGGAAAACGCAGCACGCCCGTAACGCCCGGTGCTGCGCAATTCTTGACCACGGCGTCACTAACGCCTTATGCAGCAAATAGTTGCGATGCTTTTCCACAGCTTTACTTCACCGACATCCACAATCGCTGTGGAAAACACTCGTCTGCTGCTCAAGAAATAAGCACCGTGTGACAAGTGATTGTTGATAAAGGTGCTCGATGTGGTTTTCCACAGGCTTATGCCGATGGAGTCCACATGCGCTGTGGAAAACATGATGGGCATTTGCAGGGACGGTAGTGCACTGGCGCGCGGCAACCCTTCGCCACTTGCTGCCTATTTGCGCATCAACACGTCACGACTTCTTTAAGGTCAGTGACATAGCACACCTATCCACAAGCTTCTCCCGCGTGCATCCACACGCGCTGTGGAAAACACGCACATAAAAAAAACAGCGCCCGAAGGCGCTGTTTTCTGGATACGAAAGCTGCCGCCGATTACGCGACGCGCGGCGCCTTCATCAGGATGCCGAGCAGATCCGCCAGCTTGTCGCGCATTTCGCGGCGATCGACAATCATGTCCACGGCGCCGTGCTCCAGCAGGAATTCCGAGCGCTGGAAGCCTTCAGGCAGCGTTTCACGCACGGTCTGCGCAATCACGCGCGGGCCGGCGAAACCGATCAGCGCCTTCGGCTCGGCAACATTGATGTCGCCCAGCATGCCCAGGCTCGCCGTCACGCCACCCGTCGTCGGGTCCGTGAGCACGCTGATGTACGGCACGCCGGCATCACGCAGACGCGCCAGCGCCGCCGAGGTCTTGGCCATCTGCATCAACGAGAACAGCGACTCCTGCATGCGCGCGCCGCCAGAGGCCGAGAAGCACACCAGTGCGCTGCGGTCGGCCAAGGCACGCTCGGCGGCGCGGGTGAACTTCTCGCCCACCACCGAGCCCATCGAGCCGGCCATAAACGAGAACTCGAAGGCCACCGCCATCAGCGGATGACCCTTGAGGCGACCGCTCATCGCCAGCAGCGCATCCTTCTCACCCGTGGATTTCTGCGCCGCTATGACGCGGTCGCGGTACTTCTTGGAATCGCGGAACTTGAGCGGGTCGACCGGCTCCATGCTGGCCCACAGCTCCTGCGTCGAACCGGGGTCCAGCAGTGCGTCCAGACGCGCACGCGCATCGATGGTGTGGTGATGTCCGCACTTGGGGCAGACCATCAGGTTGCGTTCCAGCTCCGGACGGTAGAGCACCGTGCCGCAGCCGTTGCACTTCTCCCACACACCTTCCGGCACCTTGCCCTTGCCGGCGTTGCCAGCCGCTTCCGTGCGGGCACGGGGAGTCATGATTTTCTGGAGCCAGTTCATCGCAACACCTCAAACGTTCATGACGCGACGCCGCGTCATGAACGCAGCGTGTTCTTAATGCGCATCCAGCGCGGCGCGGATGGGCGCCAGGAAATCCTTGGCCCGCGCGGTGACGTCATCGACGCCTTCTGCGCCGGCCAGGCGCTCCACCAGCGCACTGCCGATCACCACCGCATCCGCAAAGCCGGCAATGGCCTTCGCCGACTGCGCATCGCGCACACCGAAGCCTACGGCCACCGGCGCTTTCGATTTCGACCGGATATCCGCGACGCGGGTGGCGATGTCGCTGGTGCTCAATCGCGCCGCGCCGGTGATGCCGGCGAACGAGACATAGTACAGGAAACCCTGCGCCGACCCGCACAACTGCACCATACGCAGGGGTGCGGTGGTGGGCGCCGCCAGCAGGATCTGCTGTAGGCCGGCCTGGCGCAGCGGCTCCAGCACGGCCGATTCCTCCAGCGGACAATCCACGACCAGCACACCGTCCACGCCGGCCTGCACGGCTTCGGTGGCGAAGCGCTGGTAGCCGTGAATCTCGATCGGGTTCAGGTAGCCCATCAGCACAATCGGAGTATCCGCATCCCGCTGCCGGAACTGCGCGACCCAGCCCAGTACGTCGCCGAGACCAACGCCCTTGGCAATGGCGCGCTCACTGGCATGCTGAATCACCGGGCCATCCGCCATGGGGTCGGAGAACGGCACGCCCAGTTCAATCACGTCGGCACCGGCATCGACCAGCGCGTGCATCAGCGGCACAGCATGCTGTGGCGACGGATCACCCGCCGTCACGAACGGAATGAGGCCCGTGCGGCCTTCGCTCTTCAGCTTGGCAAAGCGGCGATCGATACGGCTCATACCTGCACTCCTTCGCGGGCAGCAATGGTGTGCACGTCCTTATCGCCACGGCCGGACAGGTTGCACAGTACGAGTCCATCCTTCGGGTATTCGCGCGCCAGCTTGATGGCCTGCGCTACCGCGTGGCTGGACTCCAGCGCGGCAAGAATGCCCTCGGTGCGCGCCAGCAGATGAAATGCTTCCAGCGCTTCGTCGTCGGTCACGCCCACATACTCGGCACGACCCGCGTCCTTCAGGAACGCATGCTCAGGCCCCACGCCCGGGTAATCGAGCCCGGCGGAAACCGAGTGCGTTTCGGTGATCTGTCCGTTGTCATCGCACAGCACGTAGGTGCGGTTGCCATGCAGCACGCCAGGGCGGCCCGCTGCGAGCGAGGCAGCATGATGCCCGGTGGCAATGCCCTCGCCCGCCGCCTCCGCACCGACGATGCGTACGCCCTCGTCGTTGAGGAAGGCGTGGAACAAGCCGATGGCATTGGAGCCGCCACCCACACAAGCGGTAATGACATCGGGCAAGCGGCCGAACTGCTCTTGCACCTGCTCACGCGCTTCGCGGCCCACGATGGCGTTGAAGTCGCGCACCATCAGCGGATACGGATGGGGACCCGCCACGGTGCCGATGATGTAGAAGGTATCGGCCACATTGGTGACCCAGTCGCGCATGGCTTCGTTGAGTGCGTCCTTGAGCGTCTTCGAACCCGAGGTGACGGGCACCACGTCCGCGCCAAGCAGCTTCATGCGGTAAACGTTGATCTTCTGGCGCTCGATATCCACCGCGCCCATGTACACCACGCACTTGAGACCGAAACGCGCCGCTACCGTGGCACTGGCCACGCCGTGCTGGCCGGCGCCCGTTTCCGCGATGATGCGCGGCTTGCCCATGCGGCGGGCGACCAGCGCCTGGCCGATGGTGTTGTTGATCTTGTGCGCGCCGGTGTGATTCAGATCCTCGCGCTTGAGCAGGATGCGCGCACCGCCAACGTGCTGGCTCAGCCTCTCGGCGTAGTACACCGGGCTGGGACGACCCACGTAGTACTTCAAGTCGCGATCCAGTTCGGCGATGAAGTCGGGATCCTGCCGCAGGCGCAGGTAGGCCTCGGTCAGCTCGGCCAGTGGCGCCATCAAGGTTTCCGCCACGTAGCTGCCGCCGTAGTTGCCAAAACGGCCGTGTTCGTCGGGGTAGGCGCTGAAATCGATCTTGCTCATGAGTGCGTCGCGAAAGTCACAAGAAATGGCGCTCAACGTACCCCAAAGCGCCAGCCGCAAAAAGCGATATGATGGCCCGCACCTGTCAGGAAAACTCACACGTGCCATGCCCCGTGCACTGCCTTCGCTGAATGCCCTGCTCGCCTTTGAGGCCGCTGCCCGCCTTGGCAGCGTGAGCCGCGCCGCCACCGAGTTGCACGTCACCCACGGCGCCGTCAGTCGACACATCCGCGCCCTGGAAGAAGACCTGCGCACCGCGCTGTTCCAGCGGCAAGGACGTGGCCTGGTGCTCACGCCCGCAGGACAGCGCCTGCGCGACACCAGCACCACGGCGTTCACCCAGTTGCGCGATACCTGCGAGGAACTGCGCTCAGGCACCGCCCACATGCCCTTTGTACTGGGTTGCCCTGTCAGCTTGCTTGCTCGCTGGATGATCCCCCGACTGGAGCACCTGATGGCCGAGATGCCAGAACTGGACCTGCATCTGCGCCCCCAGGAAACGGCTTTCGACGAATCACTGGCCGGACTCGACGCCGCCGTGATGGCCGGCGAATCACCTTGGCCGCCGGGATGGCGGGTGTATCCGCTCGCCAACGAACGCATTGGCCCCGTTGCCAGCCCCGCATTCGCCAAGGCGAACCGGCTGGTTCGCAGCCGGCCGCAAGCCCTCAACGAGCAGGCGCTGTTGCACACGCTTTCGCGGCCCGATGCATGGCCAAGCTGGGCCGAGAGCATGCATCTGCCAGCTAAGCGGTTGAAGCCCGGACAGGGTTATCCGCATCTCTACCATACGATCGAAGCGGCGGTGGCCGGCCGTGGCGTCGCCATCGCTCCGGAGCCGCTGGTCGCCGACGATCTGGCCTCGGGTCGTCTCGTTGCGCCCTGGGGCTTTCAGGACATTCGCGCGCAGTGGATATTGGCGACACCCGCGCGCATCTCCGATGTCCGGGCCGAGCCGCTCGCCGAGTGGCTGAAAGCGGCCTTCGAGGATCGGCTACGCCGCGATTCGCACTCTGCGTGAAGCAGCCCAGTGCGCAATCACGCATCAACGTGTCGCGATATCTTTCGCATCAAGTAGATAGATCACCTATCCACAGCGTTTCCCGATACACGTCCACATTCGCTGTGGAAAACATGGGGTGGCAGCCGTGTGGATCGGCACTATCGTGCACGCGGCGCACCTCGTACGGCAGTGGCCCTAGCGGGGGCGCACTGCTCGAGAAAAACAAACGCTGTGCAATCGCGCATCAATGTGTCGCGGCGCCTTTCACATCAAACAGATAGATCACCTATCCACAGCGTGTCCCGGTACACATCCACATTCGCTGTGGAAAACATAAGTGGCTGCTGCGCTAACTGCATCGTGCGCAGGATGTGTGGCACTCATGTACAGGCAGACAGCAGACACTGTGCAATCACGCACCAATGCGTCGCGATGCCTTTGCCGTCAACTAGATAGAGTACCTATCCACAAGCTTCTACGGCATGCATCCACATTCGCTGTGGAAAACATGCACAGCGCGATCACAGTCAGCAGCGAATACGCTCAAACGCAGATGGCACGAATACGGATCCGCAGAACAGTGTTTCTGCCGTGCCGGCGTGACCGTTACACGATGCGTGCATGCGAAAGCCCAAGTGGTGGGTCAAGCGATGACGTCGACCGTGCCCCGAAGAAGCGACGCATCCGCTTCGTGGACGGCATGGATGAAATCCGCCAGCTTGCGTGAATCCTTGATGCCCGGCGCCGACTCGATACCGCTGGCGACATCCACACCCCAGGGCCGAGCGATACGCACGGCCTCCGCCACATTGCTCGGCGTCAGGCCACCCGCGAGGATCAACGGCTGAGCAACATCGCGCGGCATCAGCGACCAGTCGAAGGCCTTGCCGCTACCACCGGCCTCACCCAGACCATGTCCGTCCAGCAACAGGCCGGATGCGCCAGGAAACTGGTGCAGGCGTGGTAGTGCCGCGGCCCCCTCGCCCATGGCAACGGCCTTGAGATAGCGACGCCCGAACTGTGCGCACCACGCATCCAGCTCGGCACCGTGAAATTGCGCCAGATCCGGCTGAATCGCCTCGATGGCTTCGAGCACGAACCCGGCATCGTCGTCCATGAACAGCGCGACGGTGGAAACGAATGGCGGCATGGCACGCACGATGGCTTGCGCCTGCACCAGCGAAACACGCCGCTTGCTGCGCGCCGTCAACACAACACCGATGGCGTCTGCGCCCAACTCCGCCGCAAGCAAGGCGTCTTCGATACGGGTCATGCCGCAGCACTTGATGCGCGTCATTGGCTGACCTCGGCCGGCAAGCCCCATTGTGCTTCGTAACGCGGGCCGATAAAGGTCAGGCCCGACGCGAGCGCAGTTGGCCCCGCCACCTCACGATTTCGCCCTTCGAGTAAGGTGTGCATCCACGTGACCGGCTGTTCGCCGCGACCGATCGGCAGCAGCGAACCAACGATGTTGCGCACCATGTGGTGAAGGAAGGCATTCGCTTCGATCTCAACGATGACGTGCTCGTCCTCGCGACGCACGCTCACCGCCAACACCTCGCGTCGCGCATGCTTGGCCTGACATGAAATAGCGCGAAACGCGCTGAAATCGTGTTCACCCACCAGCGCCTGCGCCGCTTCATGCATGCGCGCGGCGTCCAGCGGCAGGCGTTCCCAGGTGACGTAGCGAGCGTCCAGCGCCGCGCGCACCTTGCGGTTGAGGATGCGGTAGCGATAGCGGCGGCTGCGTGCGGAGAACCGCGCATGGAAGGCAGGCTCCACCGGTTGCGCCCACAGCACCGCAACCGTCGGGGGCAGATTGGAACAGGTGCCCAATACCCAACTGCGCATGTCGCGTTGAACGTCGGTGTCGAAATGCACCACCTGGCAGCGCCCGTGCACGCCGGCGTCTGTCCGCCCCGCGCAGGTGACTTCGATCGGATGCGCGGCGACGAACGACAGCGCGCGCTCCAACGCACCCTGCACGGTCTCCCCGTGGGTCAACCGTTGCCAGCCGGAGAACTCGGTGCCGTCGTATTCGATACCCAGGGCGATGCGCATGAAATCCAGGAAAACAGCCAACAGAAGTGCAAAGGTTAGCAGGCCCGAAACGCACACGGGCCGGCAAAAGCCGGCCCGTGCGATCGCGTTACTGGAAAGCTGGTATCAGCGGATGCTTTCGAGCAGGCGCTTGGCCACATCCTTCTGCATCTGCGTACCCTCGTGCATGACTTCTTCCAGCATGGCCTGTGCGCCATCCGGATCACCCATGTCGAGGTAAGCGCGGGCCAAGTCGAGCTTGGTGTCCACCGGGTCGTCGGTGAAGTGGCCGCCAAGATCATGATTCAGATCGTTGTCGGCGCCCTCGTGAGCAAAGCCATGATCAGCGCTGTGGGCAACCACGGGTTTCGCTTCGTGCAATTCATCGACCTCCGGCTCTGCAAAGTGCCAGGTCGATGCGTGAGCATCGTGCTCCTGCAGCTCTTCTTCGTGCTGCGTCGACGCCGTCGCGCGGGCGGGTGACTGCACCGGCTTTGGGGTCAGGTCAAAATCGAAGTGATATCCACTAACCTTCGGCGCGTGCTGCACCGGCGGCGTCGGGATGGGCGGCATCTCGTCGTCGTGGTCCGTGGCATAGGCACCCAGGTCGAACTGATCCAGCGCCTCATGCGCGCCCTCGGCGTGCGCCTGCGGCGCCATGTGGGCGAACAGCGGATGCTCCGGCACCAGGTCTTCGCCCATGTGCATCACATCCACCCATTCCGGCTGTTGCGGATCGGTGATGTGCGCATGCATGGCTTCCGCGGCGGCCTCGAAATGGTCGACGTCGCGGCGGCTGTAGTAGAGGCTGACCAGTTCCAGATGCAGGCCAATATCGTCCGGATGCTCGGCGAGCTGGTCGAGCAGTTCGTCCTGGTCGTGGTCCACGCCATCGACACCGTCATGAGGCATGGTGCCAAAGCGGTCTGCCAGGGACGACGCGCCAACCGCCGCTGCCGGAGCGGCAGCCTTGCGGCTGCGTCCACGCAGCGCGGCAAGCAGGCCCAGCAGGATGACGCCAGCACCGGCGCCCCATGCCCAGGTCTGCATGTACCAGGGTTCTTCCTCGGCCACCGGCGCCGGCTTCGCAGCGGGCTGGGCCATCGGCTTCGCGGGTGCCGGCTTGGCGGCAGCCACCGGTGCCGTGCTGGCGTGCGCGGGGGCGCTAACCGCAGAGGCCGGCGTTACCGCAGCAGCCGTGGCTGGCGCGCTCGCGGCGGCGGCCGGCTCATTGGCCTTGACCACCGTTTCTGCTTCCGGCGCCTTGACCGACGCTGCCTTGGCGGGAGCCGCCGCGGCCGTTGCCGCGACCGCAGGCTGTCCAGCCGCCTTGCGGGCGTCAGCCAGCTTGCGCTGCAGGTCGGCGATCTCGGTGTCCTTGAGGGACAGCAGGCGCTCGTTCTTGCCGTTGATGTCTTCCAGGTCTTTCAGACGCGACTTGAGCTCGTCACCCTGCTTGGTCAGTGAGGTCAGAGCCTCCTGGCTGCGCAGCAGATCCTGGTGCAATGCGGCCATGCCCTGCTGGGCGGCCGCCTTGTCGGCCTTGCTGCCATGGCCGGCGGCGTTGTCCGAACCTTCCTTGGCAGGAACCAGGGCCAGATGGTCACCCGCCGGAGTGGCCGCAGAGGGCGCCGACGAGGCGTTGGCGCGCGTACCGGCGTCTGCAACGGTGGTCGGCACACGGGCCGCACCCGAGCGCCAGTCGCTGTTCTGACGGCGCACTTCGGCCAGGGCGGCCGCGGCGGCCATGGCCTGCGCGTCTTCCTTGGACGGAACGCGCAGCACGGCACCACTCTTCAACGCGTTGATGTTGTCGCGGTAGAAGGCGTCCGGGTTGGACGTCTTCAGGGCGATCAGCATCTGGTTCATGTCCACGCCGGCTGGCGCGGTTTCATGCGCGATGGCGGAGAGCGTCTGGCCACTTTCAACCGTGTAGGTGCCACCTGCAGCTGCGCGCGGGGCCGGCGCCGGCCGAGCTGGCTTGGCTTCTGGCGCAGGCGCCGCTGCCGCCGCTTCGCTGCTGGAGGCGGCAGGCGGAGTCGCATGGTGAGAGGACTTGCCGCCCGACTGCGTGGGCGCACGGGTTGCTGGCACGCTGCTGGCGGCGCCACCCGGCGGGTCGAGCAGGATGGTGAACTCACGCAGGCTCTTGCCCGAGGCGTTGTTCACCTCAACCAACAGGTCGAGATAGGGGTCGTTGACCGGCACGGCGCTGGTGATACGGATCACCTTCTTGCCGTTGGCGCCGTCGACCACGGAAAACTGGAGGGGGACGGTGGGCGCCGCCGCTACGCCAGCCTGGGCTGCGTCTTCGGAGGACGCCAGCCGGGCGGTGAGATTCTGCAGCTCGGCGGGGCTGTCTGGATTGACCGGGATTTCGGCCAGCAACGGCTGCCCGAGGGCGGATTTCACCTGGATCTGGCCCAGTTCCAGAGCGGCTGCCTGGCCACTGCCGAGGGCGAGCGCCAGCAGTATCGACAGCTTCAGCGAACGATTCATCGTGTTTTCCCCCGAACGACCCCGTGACATTCTTATCGGCACACCGAAACACGGCAGCACCCGCAACGAGGCGTCACTTTAGTTAGATACAAGCCAATCAACAATAGCGTTGATCTGTATTTACAGCACCTTGCTGGTGCTTTTTCTCGTGAGACGACCCCCCCGGGAAACCCAAAACCCGCTCCCCAGGGGTACCGCCTGCATCAATGCCCGGTCGGCTGGGATGCCGAATTCAGCGCCTTCAGCTGAGCCTGGAGTTCGGCAATGGTCTGGTCCTGCTGCTTGAGCTTGGCGTCGGAGTCGTGGGACTTACTCTCCTCCTTCGCCACATCGCCCTGCAGTTGCTTCACCGTGGCCTGTTGCTTCTGGATGGCCTGGTCGAGCTGCTGCTGGTCGCCGGCCTGCGAAGCAGGTGTCGTCGACGGCTGTGCCGCCCGGGCAGGTAGAGCGAACACCAGCGCACACATTACCAACCCGGTCAGCACATGCTTCATTACAGATAGTCCTTGATGAGAAGTTCAGCGATTTGAACGGCGTTGAGCGCCGCGCCCTTGCGGATGTTGTCCGAGACGACCCAAAGATCCAGGCCGTGCTCGTGCGAGATGTCTTCACGGATGCGACCCACAAAGACGGGATCCTTGCCAGCCGCATCGCTCACCGGCGTCGGATAGCCGCCCGCCTTGCGCTCGTCGACCACGACCACACCTTCGGCCTTTTCAAGCAGCTCGCGCGCCTGCTCGGCGGTGATCTTGTCGTGGGTCTCGATATGTATCGCCTCGGAGTGGCCGTAGAACACCGGCACACGCACCGCGGTGGGGTTCACCTGGATGGTGGGATCTTCGAGGATCTTGCGCGTCTCCCACACCATCTTCATTTCTTCCTTGGTGTAGCCATTGGGCTGGAAGTCGTCGATGTGCGGGATCACGTTGAAGGCGATCTGCTTGGAGAATTTCTGGGTTTCCACGTCCTGGAAACTGAGCAAGGCGGCGGTCTGCTTGCCCAGCTCCTCCAGGCCGCTGCGACCCGCGCCCGACACGGACTGGTAGGTCGCCACGTTGATGCGCCCGATGCCCACCGCGCGATGGATCGGTGCCAGCGCCACCAGCATGCCCATGGTCGAGCAGTTCGGGTTGGCGATGATGCCGCGCGTGGTGTACCCGGCAATGGCGTGCGGATTCACCTCGCTCACCACCAGGGGGATGTCGTCCTGGTAGCGAAACTCGGAGGTGTTGTCGATCACCACGGCACCGGCCGCAGCGGCGCGCGGCGCATGCTCGCGGCTCACCGAACCACCCGCTGAGAAGAACGCGATATCGACGCCGGTGAAGTCATAGTCCGCAAGGTTGCGCACGGTGACCTGTTTGCCGTCGAAGGAGATTTTCTCGCCCGCCGAACGCTCGCTCGCCAGCGGCACAAGCTCGCTGACGGGGAATTCGCGCTCGGCCAGGATGGCCAGCAGGGTTTCACCCACGGCGCCCGTTGCGCCGACCATTGCCACCTTGTAGCTGCTCTTCTTGCTCATGTCCCGATATCAGGTTGGAGGATGGGGAGAACCGCCCCGATCTCCGCATCTGCGGAAATCTAGCCGGGGCGGCGCGCAAAACAACAACAAACACGCATGGGCGTGAATGTCATCACGCTTTATGTGCGGACCGGTGCGCCAGAACCGCCGGATTCAGGGCGGTCGGCGGTTTTCCCGCCGCCTCGCCGAAGCCCAGCGCCGCTATCACATTGTCCACTGCCAGGTTGGCCATGGCGCGGCGGGTTTCTTCGCTGGCGCTGGCGATATGCGGGCTAAGCACGGCATTGTCGAGCGCCAGCAGGTCCGGATGAACCTGCGGCTCGCCCTCGAACACATCCAGGCCCGCCGCCGCCAGCTTGCCCTCGCGCAGTGCCACGGCCAGCGCCGCGTCGTCGACGATGCCGCCACGGGCAATATTGACCAGCACGGCGGACGACTTCATCTGGGCCAGCTCCGGCGCGCCGATGGCGTGCCGGTTCTCCGGTGTGAAAGGCAGCACCAGCACCAGGAAATCCACCTGCCCCAGCAACTCCGTCTTGCCAACCAGGGTGGCCTTGCACTCGCGCTCCACCATCTCCGGCAGGCGCGAACGATTGTGATAGAGCACCTTCATGTCGAAGCCGGCGGCGCGACGGGCGATGCCCTGCCCAATGCGCCCCATGCCGAGAATGCCCAGTGTGCGACCGTGTACATCCAGCCCCATCCAATCGTCGAAGCGCATGTTGCTGCCCGGCCACTGTCCAGCCCGCAGCCAGCGCTCCGCGGCACCCACGCGACGGGCCGCCGTCAGCATCAGTGCCCAGGCGAAATCGGCCACGCTCTCGCTCAACACGTCCGGCGTATTGCTGGCGAGAATGCCATGGCGCGTCAGCGCCTCGAGATCAAGATTGTTGTAGCCCACACCCAGGTTGGCGACCGCTTTCAGGCGTGTGTTGCCGTCGAGCACGGTCGCATCAATGCGATCGGCCAGGCCGACGACAGCGGCATCGACACCGGCCAGCTTGCGCTTGAGTTCGTCTGCCGAATGGCGACGCTCGACGGCTTCAGCATCAACGTCAAAGTGTTCCGCGAGGCGGGCCAGTACGTCGGGAAACAGAGGGCGGGAGACCCAGACTTTCGGTTTGGCAGTCATCTACGTCTACTTCTCGTGCTGCGCCAGCCCCCAAGCGGACCGACGCGTTTCAAGGAATACGGGGAGATACCTCGCCGACATCGCCGCATTGGGCGCGATGCCGGAGCGCCTGATCCATCAGAACCAGCGCCACCATCGCTTCGGCGATGGGCGTGGCGCGAATGCCGACGCAGGGGTCGTGACGCCCCTTGGTGACCACATCCACCGGCTCACCGGCGATGTTCACACTGCGACCGGGAATGAGGATGCTCGAAGTCGGCTTCAGTGCGATGGAGGCCAACACAGCCTGCCCCGTACTGATGCCACCGAGAATGCCGCCCGCATGATTGGACGCAAAACCATTCACCGCCATCTCGTCGCGATGCTGGCTGCCGTGTTGTGCGACGACGCCAAAGCCGTCACCGATCTCCACGCCCTTTACTGCATTGATCGACATCAGCGCGGCAGCGAGATCACCATCGAGCTTGCCGTAGATCGGCTCCCCCCATCCTGGCGGCACGCCCTCGGCCACAACGTTGACGCGCGCGCCCACGGAGTCGCCTGATTTGCGCAAGGCGTCCATGTAGGACTCCAGCGTGGCGACCTCATGAGCGTCCGGCCAGAAGAACGGGTTCTGCTCGACGACGTTCCAGTCGAACGAGCCGTGGGTAATGTCACCGATCTGCGCCAGATAACCGCGCACGCGCACACCGTAGCGCTCTGCCAGCCATTTCTTGGCGATAACGCCGGCCGCGACACGCATGGTCGTCTCGCGCGCCGAAGAACGGCCGCCACCGCGAGGATCGCGGATGCCGTACTTCTGCCAGTAGGTGTAATCCGCGTGCCCCGGTCGAAAAGTCTGGGCGATGTCGCCGTAATCCTTGCTGCGCTGATCGGTGTTGCGAATCAGCAGAGCGATCGGCGTGCCTGTGGTTTTGCCTTCATAGACACCGGAAAGAATCTCGACCTCGTCGGCCTCGCGACGCTGCGAGGTGTGGCGGCTCTTACCGGTGGCGCGGCGATACAGGTCGGCACGGAACTCTTCCACGGCGATCGACAAGCCCGGAGGGCATCCGTCGATCACACAGCCGATGGCCGGGCCATGGCTCTCGCCAAAAGTGGTGACGGTGAAGAGTTTGCCGAAGGAATTGCTGGACACGGTGCGCGGGTCGTCCGAGGGATAACCCTCACAGCTTACCGCGACGCAGCAAATCCTGCGCCTTTTGTGTGAATCTCACGCCACTCCCGCGCCAACATCGCAAAGATGACGTCATCAACCCACTCGCCACGGAACCACAGGCTTTCTTGGAAATGGGCTTCCTGACGCATGCCGACAGCCTTCAGCAAAGCCATGCTGGATGCGTTGCGAGGGTCGACCGAGGCATGCACGCGATGGACGTCCAGCCTGCTGAACAGCGCCCGGAACAAGCCGCCAAGAGCTTCACGGGCAAAGCCGTGGCCCTGCGCCGATGGCGCCAGCGTAATACCGAACTCGGCCTGCTTGTCGTCGGAAAGGCAGAGTCCGAGATCACCGATCAGCGTGCCGTCGTCGATGCGGCGAATGGCACGCTGAAACCACTGGCCCGGCGACGGTTCGGCGAGACCTGATTGGTTACGAATGAAACTCTTTGCGTCACCCAGGCTCTCGGGCCGCCATCCCTGGTAACGCGATACCTCCGGATCGGCGCGATAAGCGAATAACACCGCCGCATCGCTTTCCCGCAGGGCATCGAACCACAGTCGTTCCGTCGACAGGTCCATGGGGCTTAGCGATCCTGACGTGCCTGGGCCGCTGCGCGAATCGCCTCGGCATGCTCGATCAGGTCGCGACGCTCCAACGCAAACACACCCATCGCGCCGACCTTGAATTCGATCCACACAAACGGGACTTCCGGCAGCAGCTCGACCAACTGACGTTCGCTCTCACCGACTTCCACGATGAGCAGGCCATCGTCCGTCAGGTAATCGGCCGCTTCGTCGAGCATGCGCACGCAGATGTCCAGGCCATCCTCACCCGAGGTCAGGCCAAGCTTCGGCTCGTGGCTGTACTCACCCGGCAACGCGGCGTATTCATCTTCAGTGACGTATGGCGGGTTCGACACGATGAGGTCGTAGCGACGACCCTTCAGGCCGTTGAACAGATCCGACTTCACTGCCTCCACGCGACCTTCCACGTGCTGGAACACGATGTTCTCGCGCGCCAGCGACAAGGCATCGTCACTGACGTCGACGATGTCGACCTGCCAGTCCGGGTTGTACTCGGCCATGGCGATACCGATGCAGCCCGAGCCGGTGCACAGGTCCAGCGCACGCTCCACGTGACGGTGATCCAGCCACGGCTGGAAGCCCGACTCGATCAGCTCGGCGATGGGCGACCGCGGCACCAGGGCGCGGCGGTCGCTCTTGAACTTCAGGCCCGCGAACCAGGTTTCACCCACCAGATACGCCACCGGCAGGCGCTCGTTGACGCGCCGCTCGATCAGCGCCAGCACGCGTTCGCGTTCTTCCGTGGTGAGTCGGCCCGCGCCATAGGCCGGCGGGATATCCGGCGGCAGATGCAGGCTCGCCAGCACCAGATGGGTGGCTTCATCGATGGGGTTGTCGTGGCTGTGCCCAAAGGTGAGGCCCGCCGCCGAGAAACGGCTGGCACCGTAGCGGATGAAGTCGATGATGGAGGCGAGTTCGTGGGTCACGGCGGGCACTGGAAGCGTCGAGGGGTCGCAGAGTATAGCCGGTGCGGCCATTGAGACTGCCCCAGGCTTCCCCGGTGGCGAAGTGCTTGGTGCGTCGCAATAACTGTCACGTCCACCATTTGGCCGATTGCCCGGCCTGATCGACGCTGGCAAGAATCCGTTCGCGCCCTGCCAGGGAGGGGGATCTGCCGGCCCGGCGCACCAAATCCAATTAAGGGGAAAACATGAACATAGGGAAATTGGTCTTCGCGGCTGCCATGGCTGCGTGTTTTGCGGTGCCCGCCCTCGCCCGGGATCATGAGGACGACACCGATGGCCGACGGGGGCGACATGAGTTTCTGCAGGAAGCCAACGAAGTCTTCTATCCCGACTACTCCTACACCTCGCCCAATGATGTGGACGGTGACGGGCTGAGCGACATGCTGTGGTACGACGAAGACAGGGGCCTGGTGGCCTACTGGCTATCCAACTGGAACTATCAAACGCCTACCTACATTCACGGCCCTGCCAAGGTCTTCCACCTCAGGCCGGGTTACCACGTAGGTGCCATAGGCGATCTCAATGGCGACCGCAAGGCGGACCTGGTACTTACCAATGAGGGTCACGACCTGGTCCTGTGGACATCCAACGGCACCTCCTTCGATGCCGCGCGTATCGGGCACTACCCCGAGGGCTGGCGTCTGCTGGGTGCCGGCGACATCAACGGCGACAAGAACGCTGACCTGCTCTGGTGGAACGAGAAGGAAAGCCTGTTCGGCTACTGGCTGATGCAGGGCGCCACCGTGATGGAGAAGCAGACCGTGAAGGTTCCGGCCGGCTATCACGTCGCTGCGATCGGCCACTTCATGCAAACCGCTTACCTCGACCTCATCCTGACCAGCGACGCGCACGACGTGCTTCTGTGGTCCGGCTCGCCGACCGGCTTCACCTCAACGCTCCTGGGCAACTATGACCCGCAGGGCCGCATCGTGGACGCAGCCATTGCCGGCGATTTCGGCGGCATCAACGTCTACGTGCGAAACGACACGACGATGCAGTTCACCCAGTACGAATGGATTCGCTGGTACGACAATCAGGGCAACGTGGCGCAAACCACGTTCAATGCCATACGCAGCCTGCCACTGCATCAAGGCGACTACCTTGGCACGACCGGAAACTTCGACGGCTACGATGAAGCCGTGCTGGTGTGGGCGAACGACAAGGCGGCGGCAGCCACCACCCCGGCAACCCCGGGGCAACTGACCTGGTACATCAACACCTTTTCCTGGCCAAACCAGGGCTGGCAATCCGCCCCCATCGCCAACTATCGATCGGGCTGGAGACTGCTCGGCGCGCGCCACTGAGCAAGGCGACGACCGGCGGCCTCACCGCCGGTCGTTTCCGCACCACGCCACCGGTACCGGCGAAATCACGGCAGTCATCCTTCATACTTGGCGGATGACCTTTAACGTACTCCTGCAATACATCCTTCCCCACCGAGCGCTGTCGCGGGTGGTGTACTGGGCCACGCGCTGGACCTTCAAGCCGTGGAAGAACTTCCTGATCAGCACCATCGTGCGCAACTACCAGGTCAACATGGCCGAGGCAGCGCAGCCTGATCCGCTGGCCTACCAGCATTTCAATGCGTTCTTTACCCGCAAGCTGCGGGCGGATGCCCGCCATGCGGATGCCAATCCCAAGGCCCTGATCTCGCCGGCAGATGGCAAGATCAGCCAGATGGGCAAGATCGTCGATGGCCGGATCTTCCAGGCCAAAGGCCAGGAGTACACCGCCGCCGAGCTGCTCGGTGACGAAGCCAGTGCAGCGCCGTATCGCAACGGCCGCTTTGCCACCATCTATCTGTCGCCGCGTGACTATCACCGCGTGCACATGCCGCTCAAAGGCACGCTGCGGGAAACCGTGCACGTACCTGGCCGCATCTTCAGCGTGGCGCCCTTCGCCGTAGAGGCCATTCCGCGCCTGTTTGCGCGCAATGAGCGGCTGGTCTGCCACTTCGACGGCGAGCACGGTCCGTTCGTGGTGGTGATGGTCGGCGCCATCCTGGTGTCCAGTGTGGCCACCGTGTGGGATGGTCTTGTGATTCCACCCTACGCCTCGTCGATCCGCCGCAAATCCTTTGTCGGGCAGAACATTACGCTAGAGCGTTTTGGCGAGATGGCGCGCTTCAACATGGGCTCCACCGTCATCCTGCTGTTCCCCGAAGGCGTGGCAGAACTGGATGGACTTACCCCGCAGCAGGCCGTACAGGTCGGCCAGCGGCTCGGTGTGCAGCTTCAGGACTGACTGAGCTCGGCGCGTCATTTTTTTGACGCGCCGAGTGACGCATTTTGTCGTTTTGTGACCTTTTTGGCGCAACCACCCGCCGAGCGCAGTTATGCTCCGGGCCCGGCGGCGCCCTGCGCGGCCATCCCCAGGTCACACCGAGGAGAGCCCGTGCACATCGTCACCCGACTCATCGCCATGAACCGTGGACGCCAGCTTGGCAAACAGTTCCGCGAAATCGAGCGCCAGATCCATACCCTGCCCAAACGCAGTCGCGCCCGACTAGGCACCATGGCATTGCGAGAGATCGGCCAGGCTTCGC
>NZ_JAELTQ010000095.1 GCF_016428905.1 Dyella sp. ASV24
CGCACGCCTGACTCGATTCTTCGTAGGAGCGCACGCGTGCGCTCCTGCATCGCAGCGATCAGAAGGCCGTGAACGTGGCGGTGTCCAGCATGAAGCTGCCATCTGCCTCGATGGCGAAGTGTTGCCGTACTTCTTCCGGTGCCACGACCTGCAGGGCGCGGATGGCATCGACGTGTACGCCCGGTGTTCGCGTGCGTGCAACCCAGTCGGCGAAACGCAGCGGCAAGCGACGACGGGTGATGCCGTCCACACTGAACCCTGCGACTTCCAGCGCCATGGTCCATTCGCTGACCTGATAGTTGCGCACGTGCGAGATATCCCGGAGCAACTCGAGGGTCTGGAGCCAGCTATCAAGCAGTGCGTGTGTCGGCGATATCACATCGATGAAGATCGCACGACCACCGACTTTCAGTACGCGCCGCGCTTCGCGCAGGCCGGCATCCCGGTCATGCCAGTGGTGCGTGGTGTAGCGCGCCACCACCACATCGAACTCGCCGTCCTCGAACGGCAGCCGTTCGGCTGGCGCCAGCTGCACGGTGACGTTATCTATGCCGCGTTCTGCGGCAGTGCGTCGAACAGCGTCGAGCATATCCGGCGTTACATCGCAGGCCACCACTTCACGCGCCAGCGGCGCCGCGCGGTAAGTCACGTGGCCGCCGCCACAGCCCAGGTCCAGCACGCGACCCGGCGCTATGGCGCGCAGCTCGGCGTCGATCTGATCAAGGTCCGGGCCTTGGCGATGGACCTCGCTGCTTACGTATTCCTGTGCGCGCGGGCCGTACTGATCGGCGACAAAGCGCTGCTGCAGCTCGCTCATGCGTTGCTCTCCCGTGGTGTGTTACGCGCATTGTCCCGCCGGCCTCCGTCCGGTGTAAGTTGTGCACTTATCCCGGTATGACTGGTACCACTCTGGACACGCCCAACGATCCTCGCCGCCTGCTTGGCCAGTTTCTTCGCGCCCGTCGTGAAGCGGCGACAGCAGACGCGTCGCTCGGCGAAGGACGCGGACGGCGGCGCACGCCGGGCCTGCGTCGGGAGGAGGTGGCACAGCGCGCCGGCATCAGCACCACCTGGTATACCTGGCTGGAACAGGGGCGCGATGTGGCGCTATCGGCGGATGCACTCGCACGGCTGGCGGACGGGCTGGATCTTTCCACCGCGGAGCGGACCTATCTGTTTGAGCTGGCGCGTCGCCGGGATCCCGCCCCGCACATGATGGAAGACGAAAATACGGCGGATGAACTGCTGCGTACGGTGGCTGCCCAGCCCATGCCCGCCTATCTGCTGGATCGCCATTGGCGCCGGCGTGCCTGGAATGCTGCCGCCGCCGAACTCTTTAGCCTCTGGCGAGACAGCGGCGAGGACAATCTGCTGCGCTTTGTCTTCCTCGATCCCGCAGCTCGCAACCTGATCATCGACTGGGAAGATCGCGCGCAACGCGTCGTCGCCGAATTCCGTGCTGACACGGCGTTGTATCCGGACGATGCGATGCTGGCGGAACACGTCGATGCGCTCCGTCGCGAAAGCCCGCCATTCGATCGGTACTGGAATGGGCAAGCCGTGCTGGCGCGCGAAGGTGGGCGCCGGGCGTTCAATCACCCACGACTCGGCCATGTGGCGTACACGCAAGTGACGTTGGTGCCGGCCGGGCATATCGATTTCAAACTGGTCCTGTTGCTGCCCGAAGGTAGCGCGCCCACCCTCTGATGGAGTGACACCTTATGCGTCTCGGCCTTGCCGCCAACCAGCTTCACCACGCTCACGCCAACGCCGCGTTATTCCGCTGGCTGCATGCGTGCGAGGTCGGCATCCGTGAATTGGATCTGGGGCTGCATGCAGTGGGGCGCACGTACGATGCGATTCATCGAGCGGGCTATCTCGATCGCTATCTGCCACTGCGTCGCTATCCGTACGGCCGCGAGGGTGGCCTTATGAAATTGGTGGCCGAAGTGGTGGGGCTGGGCGGTGACCGCGTGCTCGATGGCGCTATCTATCTGATGGATCCGGTCGATCCGTCGTCGATCTTCCCCGAAGCCATCGCACTCAAGCGGCAGTGCGTGATCCATGGCAAGCCCTTTATCTCCACGGTGGCGACTGCGCGCGATTGGATCGAGATGGAACGCATCCATGCGGGCTTCGTGCCGGATCCGGGCGCGGATATCTTCCATGGCCTGGAATCGCAGACGGTCGCGCTCATCGCGCATGACGCCATGAAGCCGCAGATGCTCGCCTTCGCGGCCGAGCACTTCGACGTGCTGTCGCGCTTCGCCCATCGCGTGGGCACGGGCACCACCGGACAGCGTCTGAATGAATTGGCGTGGAGCCGCGGTTGGCCGGCAGACAAACCCTGGGTCGAGCGCTACCAGAGCGGCCCGATGGGTGGTGATGCGCAGATCGCCGACCTGGTACTCGAACGTCGCTGCCAGCGCGCGATCTTCTTCGAGGATCCGCATGTAGCTCGTCAGCACGAGGCGGACATCCAATTGCTTGAGCGTGCGGTGACCACGCGCACCGACGATGCCGTGTGTGTGACCTCGCCGAAGGTCGCGGCGCGTTGGGCCGCGGCGGTGGCGCTGCGCGGAAAGGCCTGATCCTTTGAGCAAGGTGCATACTGGGCGCTGGCCGATGGGTTCGGCGAGCGCCGTTATCGTGTGGAGAGCGCCCCCATGTGTGTGATTGCTTTCGCCTGGCAGGCGCATCCGCGTTGGCGCCTGTTGTTGATCGGCAACCGCGACGAATTCCATGCACGGCCCAGCTTGCCGCTGGCACGCTGGGAACAGCCAGCGATCATGGCGGGCAAGGACTTGGAGGCCGGCGGCACCTGGCTGGGCGTCACCGACGGCGGACGCTGCAGCGTGGTGACCAATGTGCGTGATCCGCGCGACCCGCAACTGGGGCGCTCACGTGGCCTACTGTCGCTTGACTACCTTGCCGGCAGAGATGACGCGGTGGCCCATGCCAAGACGCTGCTGGGATCGGCGGCGGATTATCGCCCGTTCAATCTGCTTACCTTCGATACCACGCATGCGTTCTACATCGGCAATCGTCCGGATTCGCGCGCGCAATCGGTGGAGCCCGGCGTGCACGGTCTTTCCAATGCAGACTTCAATACGCCGTGGCCCAAGACGCGTGCGTTGAAACAGCATCTGCGCGAATGGATCGACGCGGGCCACGATGACGAGTTCGCGCCGTTGTTCAGCGCGCTGACTGACCCGCGGGGGTATCCCGACGATCAGCTGCCCGACACGGGCGTGGGGCTGGAAAGGGAGCGTTGGCTGTCGTCCGCTTTCATTCGTGGTGATCGCTATGGCACACGTGCAAGTACCGTCGTTGCCATGGGCTACGACGGCCGTGGTGTCGTGGTAGAGAGGCGTTTCGGACCGAACGGTCACGAAGAAGGCGAAACGGCGATTCCGTTTTCACCCTGATATTTCAAACGAGCCACTAGACGCTCAGTCGCCGGATTTCTCGGGAAACTCACCGTCCACGTAGAACCAGCGCCCGTCCTCGCGCACGAAGCGGCTGATCTCGTGCATACGCTGTGCCTTGCCGCCGCCATAGCGCAGGCGCACCACGAACTCCACGATGGCGCTGTCGCCCTCGCTTTCGTGCCGCTTCACGGTCAGGCCAAGCCAGGTGGGGGCAGGTTGCTGTGTCGCCAGCTTGAGATGCGCCGGACGGGTGCTGTGGTGCCAGGTATCGAGCAGGTAGTCCTCGCGTTTCAGCACATAAGCACTGTAACGCGAACGCATCAGTTGTTCCGCCGTGTTCGCCGCGGCACCGTCATGCAGCAGACCGCAACAACGTGCGTAACCCTCGTTGTTGCCGCAAGGGCAGGGCGTCAGCGTGTCGATGGCTTGTACGTAAGGTCGCATGATCTGGCATGGGCGCGGCCAAGAGCGCCCTCTGACGCGCATCCTGACGCCAACCGCGCAAAATTGCCAATGATCTGGCAGCTCAGCGGACGCGCTGCCAGATCCGCAAACGGTTATTGGCGGGCATGGCGACGTCGTCGATCAGATCGAAACCGACCACCTCGGCCAGCGTGTCCACCGCTTCGGCATCACGGATACGCATATGCGCGCCGCGTGCCTGTAGCCATTCGTCGAAAGCGGCGTTGCTTTCGCTGGTATAGCGACCGCCATAGTTGAAGGGGCCGTAGATCGCGAGTTTCGCGCCGGCCACGGTGATTGCGGCGAGATGAGCGAACAGCAGTTCGACTTCGTCCCAGCTCATGATGTGTAGCGTGTTGGCGCTGAACACGGCGTCATAGGTGCCGTCGGGCCAGGCGCCATTCACGTCCAGCGCGAGCGGGGGAGGTGTATTGGGCAGTGCGGCTTCATCCAGCCATTGCTGGATGCCGGACAGGTTTTCCGTGCGGTCCGTACATTGCCACTGCCATTGGGGCATGGCCGCTGCGAAGTACACCGCGTGCTGCCCGGTACCGCTACCGATTTCCAGCACCTTGCGCCTATCGGCGAAGTGCTCGCGCAACACGTCCAGGATGGGGTCGCGGTTGCGCTCGCAGGAGGGGGCGCTCGGTTTACTCACTCAGACGGGACGCCCGCGCAGCACGCGCGCAGGCAGCATCAGCATGGCGCCGAGGAAGGAGAAGACGGCGTTGACGGTGATGCCCACGAGTCGGAAGGGCAGCATCAGCAGCCACACGATGGGATAGAGCACCAGCGCCAGCAATGCCAGCGGCCAGCAGAATACGAGGAGCAATACCCAGAGCAGAAAGCCAGCCATGACCTGATCCTCAAGTTGGAAACGGGGCCACTCTACTGCAGCGGCCCAGGCCGGCCCAGATGACTGATTTCACCCCATCGGCTTCACGCCGATCAGCCATCCGTGCAGCCAGAACGCGAACACCGCCCAGAAGACGATGCCTGCCACTAAGGCGATGACGTCGCCTTTCACGGTGCCTGCGGGATAGACCACGCCAGCGGCGCGATCACGCCGGCGGGCGCTGATGAAATCCACGACGGCCCACAGCAGGAAGGCGCCGAACAGCACCACGTCGTGCAACATGCCGGTGGCCAGCAGATGGCCAAACGCCCAGACCTTCACGCCCGCCAGCATGGGGTGGCCCAGTCTCGCCCTGAAATGATTCGGCGGCACATAGGCGGAAACGACGAGGATGAAGGCCAGCAGCGTGAAAAGCGCGTTGAGGTGGCGTAAGGCGAGCGGTGGGACGTACAGCAGTACCGGGTGCTGGCGAGCGAGGCCAAAGCCCACGACGATCAGCACGAAACCGGCGATTGAAACTAGCGAATAGAGCCCTTTCCAACGCATTTCGCCCAGCCGCGCGCGTTGCTGCGCGCGCCAGTCGTCGGCAACGATGCGAATAGAGTGGACGCCGAGGAACAACACCAAGCCTAGGATGAGCAGCGCCATGGGTTTACCTTGACGGGTGGGTTGGGCGGATCATGGCACGCGTCGCGGGTCAGACGCATGCGTCTGACGTCATCCCGGCATCCGGTTAGGCGTGATTATGCTGTCTGGTCACGTGGCGCGACGCGTGCGACCAGCGCCACCGCGCCTTCATGCAGTTCGATCGGACTAGTGTCCGGTTGCCATGCGTCACCCACGGAAAGCGGGCCGTCCAACGTATCGGCGCTACCGCTGGCAAGGAACACCAGCACGGCATCGGACGGCATGACGTGGCTTCCCGGCCCTGCGATAACTTCAACCCGGCCACTGGCCTGCGCCCGCCGTACCATCAGATTGAAGTCGCGCGTGGCGCCGCCAGCCATTGCCACATCCACCTGTGATTCACCAGGGAAGGCGAACGGTTCCAGCGGCGTGGTCAGGGCGTGTTGCTGCTTTCCATCCAGCGTCATGGTGAAGCCGTCACCATCGAGCAGCACGATCTGGCGATCGATGCCCGGAAAGATCGAGAACGGTGCCGCGCTATTGACCTCGGCGACGCTGATGCGCCAGACGAAATCATCACTGCCGGCGTCGGTGGGAAAGCGTGCCACTTCGCGCGTCACACCCATGCCGTTTTTCCAGGGCTGAGGCTGCATGTCGACGGCGCGAATGATGTGGAAGCTCATGCGACTTTCTCGATGACGCGGGTAAACGGAGGCAGGGCCTTGAGCATGCGCTCGCCGTAGCGCTTGAGTACCACGCGGCGGTCCAACAGCACGATGCGGCCCTGATCGGTCTCGGTGCGGATCAGGCGACCGCAGTACTGCGTGAGCAGCCGGGTCGCTTCCGGCACGGTGACTTCGATGAAGGGGTTGCGGCCGCGTGATTCCAGCCACTCCGCGTACGTCGCGCCAACGGGATCGGTGGGCACGGCGAACGGCAATTGAGTGATCACCACCGTCTCGCACAGCTTGCCCGGCAGGTCCAGGCCTTCACCGAAGGAGGCCAGACCGAACAGTGTGCTGCCTTTGCCTGCTTCGACATCGGCAATGTGTTCGGCGACCAATTGCGCCTTGCCCAACGAGCCCTGCGCGCGCACCTTGCGCACATACTCAATAGGGAGCTTCTGCAGCACGCGGTCGAGCTTGACGCGCGACGTGAACAGCACGAGGTTGCCGGCGTTCCAGTCGAGATGCTCGGCCAGCCAGTCGCAGATTTCCTGCACATGTTCCTCGCGCGCATCCGGCAGGGCACGCATGGCGGGCACTTCCAGGCGCGCCTGTGCGGCGAGGTCGAATGGTGAAGGCAGGCTCAGCGTCACCGAGTCATCGGGCAGGCCCACGGCATCGGCGAAGCCGCGGAAGTTGCCACCCGCACTCAACGTGGCCGAGGTCATCACCACGGCACTCGCGTTACCCCACAGGATGCTGCGCAGCAGCCCGCCTGCAGATACCGATGAGGCATGGCAGATCAATTGCTGATCACCGCTCAGCGTGACCCAGCGTGCGAGCGGCGGCGTGTTGTCGCCATCGGTGGCGGACCACGCTCGCCACGTGCGCACCTGCCGGTCGATGCGTTCCAGCGCCATGCCCAGTTCGCGCGAAAGTGCTTCGTGGGTGGGGCCGGCTTCCGTCATTTCCAGCACGGCGCGACGCACCGCGCCGATCCAGCGCTCGACCTCGCCGGTGAACACATAGAGTGCGCGCGCGTGCTCTACCCATGCATCCGGCAACTGACCCAGCGAGCCGCGGTACATCGGCTCCTGATCGTCAGGCGAGGGCAGCCAGCTGAGGCGGATCTCTCTTTCGAGTTCTTCCAGCGAGTTGCTGAGTTCCTGCAGCTTCTCGTCACCCGCATCGAGCGAAAGCTTGCCGATCACTTCCTTGTCGGTGAGCGAATAAGCCGCGTGGATCTGCCGGCCAAGGCGGCTCAACTGGCGCACTGCGGTGTTCATGTACACCTCGGCCGCACCGCGATCGATCGCCTTCGACGGTACGTGATGACCTTCGTCGAAGATGTAGAGCGTTTCGTCCGGTTTCGGCAGGATCACGCCGCCGAAGCCTTCTTCCTCGCGCGGCATCGTGAGGTCGGCCAGCACCAGATCCTGGTTCGCCACGATGATGTCGGCGTCGCCCACGGCGCGGCGCGCAGCGAAGAACGGGCATTGCATGAAATGCGCGCACTTGCGGCTGGTGCAGCCACCGGCGCTGGTGGTGATCATGGGGCGCAGCACGTCGCTGACCGGCTCGGGCGCGGCGTCGATATCGCCGTCCCACTCGCGACGGTCGAACAGGTCCATCAGCTTGGACAGCGCCTTTTTGTCACGCTCCTGCGGTGGCTTGGTCCACAACGCCAGATCAGCGTCGAAACCGAGGCCCATCTGCGAGGTTTCGTCGAGGCTGTTGCTTGCCATGGCGAGATTGCGCGGGCACAGGTAACGGCCGCGCCCCTTTGCCAGTGCTACCTTGGCCTCGGTGCCATTGAGCTTGAGATAGAGCGGGATATCGCGTTGGACCAGCTGCTCCTGCAACGCCACCGTGGCCGTGGCGATCAGCAGCTTCTTTTTCTGCGCGCGCGCCACCTCGACGCCTGCGATCAGGTAGGCCATCGACTTGCCGGTGCCCGTAGGGGCCTCGATCACCGCCGAGCCGCCTTCCTGTGCCAGCGCCTTGGCTACCTCGGCGATCATCTTTCCCTGCGACGCGCGCGCACGGAAGCCCGGCAGGCCTTCCTTGAGGCGCGTATAGGAAGCACGGATCGCGTCTTTGGTGGTATCAGTCAGCATGGAGCGAGCAGGGCGCGAATCGACGCGTCAATGGACCATTCTCGCATGCCCACTGGTCCAGGGGCGCCTGGGGTTGCCGATTGGCGCCAAACCATTGAACAGAAGACAAAAAAAGCGGATGACTATGTCATCCGCCGAAATCCCTACTCCAAGCTTGCAGAAAACCCCGACGAACCCTGGCGGCTGAATACTCAACTGCCTAATCCCCGGATCCGTCGCGCGCGTCACCGCGGGCCCATACAACATTCCGTGCGCATGTGGGGCGAGAGATATTGTTGTCGGAACGCGTGACCGCGGCTATCGGATCGCTCTGAGTTGCGGGCTGTGGCCATGAACATCTATGTCTGCTGCCACCCTGAGGGGGCGTTCTTTCTATTCTTGGAGGATTCGCGCCGGCGTTTCGGTTTGGCCGTCTAATTGCCGATGGGGCCGCACCAGCCCGGCAGGTATTTGGCCTGCTGACTCCGCGCGAGTTTGTAGGCTTCCTTCATTGCGGCGCTGAAGTTTTTTTCGAGGCGCGCGCGCTTCAGCTGTCCACGAAGGAAATCCGCCCAAAGGAACTCGCTGAAGGGCGTAGCGTCTTTTGCGTAGCCGCCGATGCGCCGTAGTTCACCGGCAGCGCTGCGGTAAGGGTCGTCGACCAACTGGTCCACGGATCGCGGGATCTCGTCGTAACCGCGTCGCTTGCCTTTGGCGTCGTAGGGATAGACCCAGGCGTGGTGGTCCAGGAAGGTCCAGAACGCGTCCTGGGTGAGTGTGCTGAGATCGGCGACGGTCACTACGAAGACGTGCTCGCAGCCTTCCTCCAGCAATGCGCGCGCCAGGTGGTGGTGATCGATGATGTAGTCGCGCTGCTTGGGGCCGTGAATGACCGGAATCATGTGGTGGCCGAGGTAGCCGACCTTCTCTTTGTCCGGAAGCTGGCGCCAGTGCGCACGCTTTTCCTTGACCTCATGCATGCCGACCGTGATCTGGGTGGGTCGCAGCTTCTTGATCGCGACGGGCTTGAGCACGGGTTCTCGAATGGACCACATGGAAACGCTCCTCGACAGTTGTGCATGGCGTGTGCTGGCCATGCTATGGCGCGGGCTCTGACGAGTCCCTGACCGAGGCTACACCATGGCGCGGGGCGGCTGATGGTGTCGAGTGATGTAAAGGAAGCGATGGCACCGTCGCGCATGTTCATGCGGCGTGCTTGCATACGGTCAAAGAAAAGGCCGGCGAAGGCCGGCCATTCAAAAAAAAAAGAAGGGCCGGCAATGCCGGCCCTTCCACCCCAAGTCTCCGGGCTGCCACCCAGGATCAGAAGTTGTAGTTGAACCCTGCGTAGTAGGCGCGACCGATGGCGTCGTAGATGCCACTGGATGCACCCGAGCCGAACAGGTTCACCGGCGGATCGCGGTCGAACACGTTGGTGATGCCCGCATACGCCTGCCAGCCGCTCTTGCCGAAGGTGTAGCTTGCCTTCGCGTCGTTGAAGAAGCCGGCACCCGCCCTGATCGGCGTGGTCTGGTACGGATTGGACTCATAGCTCTCGTTGCTCACGCGCAGCATCGAAGAGAAGTAGCGCATGTTCCAGTTGAACAGCCAGTTGTTCAGAGAGTAGTTCGCGCGCAGCGAGCCCTTCCACTTCGGGAACGCACCACTGAGGGTGGTGGTGCCGTTGTACTGGACGGTGTTGCTCGGATCGTCCTGGAACGGATGCTCGGTGTAAGCGATGACCTTGGTCACGTCCAGATTGAGGCCCAGCTTGCCCGCACCGATTTCGTGCGAGTAGTAGGCGCCGAGGTCAATACCCGAGGTGCTGAGCGCGGAAATGTTCTGGTTGATCGAGTTGATGAAGTTCAACTCGTGATCCGGACCACGCAGAGCATTGGCGCAGTACACGTTGTTGATGCCCGTGGTGGAATCAACGCAGTGATTGGCGATATCCGTGCCACTGGGTGCGCTGATCGCATCGGTCAGCTTGATGTTCCAGTAGTCGAGGGTCAGGCCAAACCCGGGGATGAACTCCGGGGTGAAGACGAGACCGCCGGTCCACGTGCGGCCCTGCTCCGGCTTCAGATTCGGGTTGCTACCCGAAATGCCGCCGATCGTCGCCGTGTTGGTGGAGGTCCAGCCAGCCGGAATGCCGAGTGCCGCGCAGTTGGCCGTACGCACGGCCTGGTTCGGCGCATTCTTCAACTGCTTCACCGAGCACGGGTCCGTGATGGTGAAGTAGTTCTGCGACTGCCCGCCGAACAGCTCGCCGATGTTCGGTGCGCGCACGGCGCTGGACACGGTGCCGCGCAGGCGGATGTTGCCGTCGATGGCCCAGTCCAGGCCCCAGCGCCAGGCCTTGGTGTGGCCGATGGTGCTGTAGTCGGAGAAGCGAGCAGCGGCGTCAAACGTCAGGTTCTGCGCGAACGGACGACCGGAGAGCAACGGCATGGCCGTCTCGATGTAGCCTTCCTTGACGTTGTATGCGCCGCTGGACGGCGGAATCGCGTTGAGGAAGGTCAGGCCAGCAACGTCCAGGGGATCGGTGATCTGACGGCTGCTTTCACGACGGAATTCCACACCCGTCGCAAGGCTGGCGGCACCTGCCTCGAACGGCATCTGGAACAGGTTGTTGTTGGTCACCGTGCCGCCGCCCACGAACTGGGTCAGGCGAGACGTGGTGGTGGTCGTGGTGTTGAACCACTGCGCGGCCCTCGGGTTGATGGCGCCCGCACCGAAGATGCTGGTCGGCACGCAACCACCACCCAGCGCGATCGGATCGAGCACGCCGCCCGCGTTCGGGTTCACCGAGTTGGGATTGAGGGTCGAACGGCAGACGATGTTGCCGCTGGCGTCCTTGACCGCATCAATCGACGCGTAGAAACGATCGTTGATGCGGTTGTTGAGGTTGTGACGGGTTTCGTCCGTCCAACCATAGACCAAGGAGGTGTCGTATTCCCAGTCACCCGTGATCACGCCGTTTGCACCGATGACGCCGCGCGTGGTGTTGCGCTTGGTGTCTTCACCGCGCAAGCCAGCATCGAGGTCGAAGCGTGCGACCTTGATCGACTTGAGGTTGTTCGCATCCATGACGGCCGCCAACGACGGGGTCATGTAGGCGTTGTCGCGGGTGATGGTGTACGCGCTGGCGCCGCTACCAAAAGCCGGCTGGCCGGACTTGGTCACGTCGACATGGCTGTAGGTGCCTTCGGCATACAGGTGTTGTTCGGGCGTGATGTCGAACGACGCGACGCTGCTGATCGTGGTGCGCTTGTACTTCGGCTGCAGCTGCAGCACCTGGTTCGCATCGAGACGGTCACAGTCGTTGCAGCGGCCGGTGTTGTCATACGGGCCGCCAAAGTACTGGTGGCGTACCGAACCATCCGGATTGAACACGTAGCGCTTGTTGATAGCGGTCGAGCTGCCGGTGGAGAACGTGCCGGCTGCAATGTTGGTGTAGCCGCCTGCGTTGTTGTACAGCGCCGAATCGTACGGACCGTTCGGGGTCAGGATGGCCGCATAGGACTTGTTGCCGAAGCGGTCCGGGAACATGAGCTCGTCCTGCTCGGAGTGCTCCACCGACGCAGCGATGTTGCCGCGGTTGTTGGCGAAGTTCATGCCGCCGGTGAGCGAGACGATGCCCTTGTTGAAATTACCGTGCTCGGAGCTGCCGAACTGGGCGTGCAGGTTGGCGCCCTGGTAATTCTTCTTCAGGATGAAGTTGACCACGCCGGTCACGGCATCCGCGCCGTACACGGCCGATGCGCCACCGGTGATGATTTCCACGCGCTCGACCCAGTCGGCGGGGATCAAGTTGACGTCCACCGCGGTGTCGCCCGCGCTGGCGCCGACGAAACGGCGGCCATTCACCAGCACCAACGTGCGGCTGGTGCCGAGGTTGCGCAGATCCTGGAATGATTCACCGGCCGTGCCGATGTAGCGGGTGGAGTTGCCCATGGTGAACGTGGTTGCCAACTGCGGCAGCGTCGTCAGGACGTCGCCGATGTTGACGGCACCGGTGGCCTTGATTTCGGCCGCCGTCAGCACGCTGACGGGCGTCGGCGAGATCACGTTCGGGTTGGAGATGCGTGAACCGGTGACGGTCACGGTTTCGAGATTGGCCGCCTTCTTGGCGTCGGCTGCGCCGGCATCGGCGTTATCTTGCGCCATGGCCGGGCCAGCGAGTGCTGCCAAGCAAGCCAGCGCGAGCAAATTACGGGTGTAAGACAGAGTGAGTTTCATTGACCGCCTCCCTACGGTTGGGTCTTTTTTTGGCGCTGACGCCCTGCAACGTCCCCGGTTGCCGGGTGAACAAGCATCAGCTTGAGGTTCGCAACTTGCTGCGTCTTTGTTAGCAAGTTGTTGCGATAAGATCACAAGGAACTTACGCCAAGCTGACGAAATCAGCTTTTTCTTGCGAATATAGGCCAGAGGTCATGGGCCTCGGTGGACGTGATCCACACGTATGGCGCCGCGCAAACGCGGCACTCCTATGCCTAAGTGGCTGATATCAAGGAATTATGTTCGCGTTGGGCAGAGGGGCGAACAGCCGAGGGTCACATCACCACGGCGTGTCAACGGAATGTGTTGATGTCCTTGGCGACTGCTTCCGCGACACGAATACCGTCGACGGCTGCGGAGAGGATGCCTCCCGCATAGCCGGCACCTTCACCGGCGGGGTAGAGGCCACGCGTGTTGAGGCTCTGGTAATCCTCACCCCGGCGGATGCGCACCGGCGAGGACGTGCGGGTTTCCACGCCGGTTAGCACGGCGTCGTGCATGGCGAAACCCTTGATCTGACGGTCGAAGGCGGGAAGCGCTTCGCGGATCGCCTCGATGGCGTAGTCGGGCAGAGCGGGGGCGAGATCGGTGAGATGCACGCCGGGCTTATACGAGGGCTGCACGTTGCCGAAGGCGGTGGATGCTTTGCCCTTGATGAAATCGCCCACCAACTGGCCCGGCGCGCTGTAGTCGCGGCCACCCAGTTCGTACGCACGTGATTCCAGCGCACGCTGCAACGCGATGCCGGCCAGCGGGCTGCCGCTGTCGTCGAAGGCCGCGAAATCCTTCGGTTCGATGCCGACCACGATGGCGGCGTTCGCGTTGCGTTCGTTGCGCGAGTACTGGCTCATGCCGTTGGTGACAACGCGTTCGGGTTCCGACGCAGCGGCCACCACGGTGCCACCCGGGCACATGCAGAAGCTGTACACCGAGCGGCCATTCTTGCAGTGGTGCACCAGTTTGTAGTCGGCGGCACCCAGAATGGGATGACCGGCCTGCGGACCGAAGCGCGCCTGATCGACGATCGACTGCGGATGCTCCACACGGAAGCCAACGGAGAACGGCTTGGCCTCCATGTACACACCGCGCTCGTGCAGCATGAAAAAAGTGTCGCGGGCGCTATGACCCACGGCGAGCACCACGTGATCGCTCAACAACTGTTCGCCGTTGGACAACACCACGCCGCGCAACTGGCGCGCGCCGTCGGCATCGGTGTCGACCAGCAGATCATCCACGCGCTCGCTGAAGCGAATCTCGCCACCCAGCGACTGGATGGTCTCGCGCATGGTCTCCACCATCGACACGAGGCGGAAGGTGCCGATGTGCGGCTTGCTGACGTAGAGGATTTCCTCCGGCGCGCCAGCCTTCACGAACTCGGTGAGCACCTTGCGGCCGTGGTGATGCGGATCGGAGATCTGGCTGTGCAGCTTGCCGTCGGAGAAGGTACCCGCGCCGCCCTCGCCGAACTGCACATTGGATTCGGGCTCCAGCTGGCGCTTGCGCCACAGGCCCCAGGTATCCACGGTGCGTTCGCGTACCGCCTTGCCACGATCGAGGATGATCGGCCGGTAACCCATCTGCGCCAGCAGCAGGCCAGCGAACAGGCCACAGGGGCCGAAACCGATCACGATGGGGCGTTGCTTGAGGTCTTGCGGAGCCTGCGCCACGAAGTGGTAGCTGGTGTCCGGCGTAGGCTGGACGTGCTTGTCATCGGCGTGGCGCTTGAGAACACCGGCCTCGTCCGCCAGCTCCACATCCAGCGTGTAGATGAGCAGGATGGCGCCGCGCTTGCGTGCGTCATAGCCACGGCGGAACACGGTGAAGCCGCGCAGGCCGTCCTTGCCCAGCCCCAGCTTTGCGCGGATGGCAGCCTCAAGGGCGCCTTCGGCGTGGTCCAGCGGGAGCTTGATATCGGTCAGTCGGATCATGCGGTGGGGCGTTCAAAGGGCGGCGGCCGGGTATTTTCGCATGCCCAGGCCGTCAGGCGCGTGGCGGTGGGCTTAACCGCTGGGCCTCACCGGGTGAGCATCCTCAGGCTTCGGCCGCGATCTGTCGCAACGTTTGCTCGAACACTTCCGCGGGCTGGCCACCCTGGATCAGGTAGCGGTCGTTGACGATCACCGAGGGCACCGCGCGGATGCCCTGCGCCTGATAGAACTGCTCCTGGGCGCGCACGTCCTGCGCATAACGGTCCTCGTCCAGCACGTGCCGCGCCTCGGTGGCGTCCAGGCCCACGGCGGCGGCCACGTCGACCAGCACATCGCGCGAGCTGACGTCGCGGCCGTCAGTGAAATAAGCCTTCAGCAGGGCCTGCTTGAGTTCGGCCTGGCTGCCTTTCAGGGCAGCCCAATGCAGCAGGCGGTGCGCATCGAACGTGTTCACGATGCGGCTGCGCTTGTTCATGTCAAAGGTAAACCCCACGGAGGCGCCGCGATCGCGGATAGCCTCCTGGTTCTGGCGCATCTGCTCCGGCGTGCTGCCGTACTTGCGTGCCAGGTGCTCGCCGATGTCTTCGCCCTCAGGCGCCATCTGCGGGTTCAGCTCGAACGGCTGAAAGTGCAGTTCCACCGTGACGTCATCGCCGAGTTTCTCCAGCGCCTGTTCCAGCGATTTGAGGCCGATGGCGCACCACGGGCACACCACGTCCGAGACGAAGTCGATCTTGATGGGCGTGGGGGCGGTCATCGGGGCGTTTTCCTCAGCGTGGTCGGCCTTTTATTGGGTCCGGTCTGTGCCCAATCAAGTGGTGGGCTCAGCCAGTGAGCCCGTGGAGCTTCGCGTACTGCAACAGCATGATGGTCTTGGCATCCATGATTTCGCCCGTGTCGATCAGGGCGAGTGCTTCGTTGAGCGTCATCTCCAGCACATCGATGTCTTCACCGTCGTCTTCCAGGCCACCGCCAGCACTCACTTTGTCGTTGGCCTCATACTCGCCTACGAAGAAGTGCAGCTTCTCCGTGACAGAGCCGGGGCTCATGAAGGCCTCAAAGATCTTCCGCACGTTGGCGATGCGGTAGCCGGTCTCTTCCTCGGTTTCCTTGCGGATGCAGGTCTCGGCGTCGTCCTTGTCGAGCAGGCCGGCACATGCCTCGATCAGCATGCCGGGGTGATCATTCACGAACGCGGGCAGGCGGAACTGGCGGGTCAACACGACGGTGTGCCGACGCGCGTTATAGAGAAGGATAGCGGCACCGTTGCCACGGTCGTAGGCCTCGCGTGACAACGTCTGCCACTGGCCGTTTCGGCGCTGAAAGTCGAAGGTGAACTTGCGCAGCGTGTACCAGTTGTCGGAAAGAACGTCGACCGACTGGATACGCACGCGCTCTGACAGGTCGGGCCCTGTGTTGCGTGTCATGCCATGCTCCTTGGCATCGTGATACATGAAGAAAGCGGAGGGGACGCAAACGCATCCCCGACGCTGTCGTCCGATGGCGGAGGAATCAGGGCTTGCCGATAAAGTCCTGCTTGCCCAGCTCTGCTCCGGCCTCACGCAGGATCGCGTAGGCGGTCGTGCAGTGGAAGAAGAGGTTGGGGATCACGAAGTGCAGCAGATAGCCCTCGCCCTCGAAATGCTGCTCGCCGCTGCGCGTCTTGATCGTCACCGCGCGCGTCTCGCTGCCGTCGATCTGGTCGGCCTTGAAACTCTTGATGTAATCGATGGCGCGCTCAATGCGTGCGTGCAGTTCAGCAAAGCTGGTTTCGTTGTCTTCGAACTTCAGCGGGTCCACGCCAGCGAGGCGGGCGCAACCGTTCTTGGCCATGTCGGTAGCGATCTGCACCTGACGCGTCAGCGGCAGCATGTCCACCGTCAGGCGTCCCTGCAGCAACAAGGAGGGGTCGTACTTGCGCGCCTCTGCGTGAGCCTCTCCCTTGCGCAGCACGTGCTGCAGGTTCTGCAGGGCACGCAGGAAGACAGGAACGGACGCCTGGTACATCGACAAAGTCATGGGGATTGCTCCGGTGGTTCGGTGGGAGTGATGGCGGCTTGCAGCGGGATGACCGAGGATGGCTCACCCGGCATGGTGTTTGGTACGGGGGTGTCCCCCTTGGCGAGGTCGCGCACGTGTCGCGTCGCACGCATGGCGATGTAGGCGCCGATGGCAAGCAGCGCGGCGGACAGCACGAAGGCCAGTCCCGGCAGGTGGAACGGCGAAGCCGGCGAGATCGAGAACGAGAACACCTGCGCGAACAGGAATGGGCCAAAGATGCCCGCGAAGCTCTGCAGGCTGGCAATAGCGCCCTGCAGGCGGCCTTGTTCGTGCGGATCCACCTCGTGCGTCATCAGGGATTGGATAGGCGGCTGCGACAGCCCCCACAGCGCCATCAGCGGGATACCCAGCAGGAACACCCCGCCGGTATTGGCCAGGCCCATCACCAGGAACGAGCCGATACCAAACAGCATGCCGCCGAGCATCAATCGACGTTCACCGAAAATGGGGGCGAGCTTGCGTGTCAGCACTGCCTGCACCAGGCCGTCGCAGGCGCCTACCAGCATCAGCACGTAGCCCACGGCGCGCGGACCCCACTGATAGCGGTAGTCCGCATACAGCACAAAGGTGGTCTGCAGCACGTAGTGCGACAGAAACACCAGGAACATCACCACTGCCAGCCGCAGTACCAGTGGATAGCGCATGAGCAGTTTGAGCGAGCCCAGCGGATGCGCGCTGTGGATCTCGAACTTCGGTGTACGGCGTTCCTTGGGCAGGGATTCCGGCAGCACGAACAGGCCATACAGGAAGTTGCATGCCGCCAGCCCGCCCGCGACCCAGAACGGCAGGCGCAGATGGATGTCGCCGAGGAAACCGCCCAAGCCAGGGCCGATGATAAAACCCAGGCCGAACGCGCTGCCGAGGATGCCGTACGCAGCCGCGCGCTTTTCCTTGGGCGTGATGTCCGCGATATACGCGTTCGCGGTGGTGAAGCTTGCCGCCGTCATACCCAGCACCACGCGGGCGACAAACAGCAACCACAGCGTCGGTGCCATAGCCAGCACGAAGAAATCGATCGCAAGCCCCGCGTTGGAAATCAGGATCACCGGCCGGCGGCCGAAGCGGTCGGACAGTGCTCCCTGTATCGGCGAGAAAGCGAACTGCACGATGGCGAACACCGTGCTGAACACGCCCACCCACCATGCCGCGTTGGAGATGCCGCCACCGGCGAGCTGCTCGATCAGATGCGGCAGCACGGGGATGACAATCCCGAATGCCAGCATGTCCAGCACGACGGTAACGAAGATGAACGCCAAAGCGGCGTTACGACGGGGATGGAGCTCGGGGTGGGTTGTCTGATCCATGGACGTGACCGACGGCAAGAGGCGCACGATAGCCGATCGCACGTGACGCTGTGTGTGCAGTGCGGAAGACCTGCACACCTCTGGTTAGATTGGGCTGGGGTGGGCGTCAGCCCTGCGGCGGCTGCGTCAGCTCGCGTGCGTCCAGGTAGCCGTCGTGATTGCGATCCAGCTTGTGGAACTGCCGGCGCAGGTTGTCCTGGAATTGCTTGAGCGTGACCGGTTTGCCATGCCCGCCGGGCAGTTCGTCAGTTTCCAGTACGCCATCGCCATTGCGGTCGAGACGATGGAAGCCCTCGCTCAGGTGGGCCACGTACTCCGCCTCGCTGACCCGGCCGTCACCATCGGTATCGAACTCGCGCAGGTAGTCCGCGGGGGTGGCTTGCGCCCATGCCAGCAGGGGCGCAAGCAGCAGGCCGGCCAGCATCGCGCCTGCCCCCAGGGAGGCGGGGATGGGCCGGCGCACGATCATGCGGCTTCGGTCCGGCGGCGCAGCACGGCCAGCGGCTGGGCCCACGTCGCGCCAGGGCGGCGCTTGCTGGTGACAAGGGTCAGGTCGCTGGGCTGGAACACGTTGATGTTGTGTGTGGCCGGGGTGGTCAGAATGTACTGGGCGCGGGTGGACTTGAGGAAGGCGCCCACCTTGTCGATGTTGAAGATATCCAGGTGCGCGAACGGCTCGTCGATGAACACGAAGCCGCCGGGACGATCCTCATCACGCATCAACGCCACCAGCAACAGCAGCGACTTCATCACCTGCTGGCCGCCTGACGCCTCGCCGTCGTCCATGCCGATCCAGCCCTTCTTGTCGAACTCGAAGCGCACATTGAGACCGGCCTGCGCAAGCGCGAGATCTTCGTTCGACAGTTCCGGAAGATCCACTTCCACACCGATGCCGGCAAGGTCCGCCAGCACTTTCAGGTTGCGCGCATAGCGCTTCACCGTATTGCGCAGCACATTGAGGTAAGCCCCACGCGCTTCGCTGGTAATGCGCCCCGCACGTTCCAGGTGCACGCGGCGACGCTGCAGGTCTTCCTTGAGGCCACCGTGGTCGTTGGCGTACTTGTCGCGCAAGGGCAGTACGCCGTCGTCGGTTTCCCAGTGGCCCTCATTGAGGCGGCGCTCGATGCGATCGATCTCGCGACGGGCGGCGGCGGGCGATTCATAGCGCTCGCGTAGCTCCGCCATGGCGTGGCGCGTACGATGCGCTGGGCGTACGTGGCTACGCTTGTGGCGGAAGGCCTTGAGACGGTCGATCTGTTCGTTGCGCGCCTGTGCGAACTGGCGTGCGGTGTCGGCAAGCTGTTGTTGCAACTGCCGGTGCTCGCGTGCCTCGTTATCGCGCTGGCGTGAGTTCTGCTGACGTTTCTCGCGCATCGACTCGTAGTGCGCTTCGGCGGCAGCGTAGCTGTCGGCACAGCGTTGTACGTCGTCCTGCAGGGCCGTCTGCGCTTCGTGCGCGGCGGCGAACTCATCGGCGCGGTCGGCTAGCTGGCCGCTGGCATTGGCGCCACGCAGCAGGCTTTCCGCGTCGCTGGCCTGTTCCTGATAGGTCTTGCGCTTGTCGCCGATGGCACGCAGCTGCTTCTCGATCTGCTGCAGGCGATCTTCGCCCTCGCGAAGCTGGCGTTCGCGGGCAGCGCTACCGAAGTAGACGTCGTCCACACCCAAGTGACGGCCGCCGCGACGCTCGCGGAAATAGCCTTGCGGCGTGATCCAGTCCTGCTCCTTGCCCAGCTTTGCGCCATCCGCCACGTCCTCGACACGACGGATGCGATCGAGCTGGCGCAGCAGCCATTCCGGCGCTGGCGCGGTGAAGTCGACCACTTCCAACAGGGAGCCACGCGTGGGCGACGTGGTCGGCGCGCGTTCGGCGACCACGAAGTGCTTGTAGCGATGCTGTTCGCCCAAGCGCCATGCGGCTTCGCGGTCGCGCGGATGATCCAGCAGCACCACATGGCGATAGCCCGCCAGCACCGCTTCCACCGCAGCTTGCCAACGCGGCTCGGTGATCTCCACGATCTCGCTCAGCATGCTGTGGCCGATGCCGGCGTCGTCCAGCGCGCGGCGGAACGACTGTTCGAACTCCGGCGTATAGCGCTGGCCGCGGCGCCACGCGCCAAGCTGCGCGGTAAGCGTGGATAGTTGCTCGCGCAGGCGGGCTTCCTCGTTCTGCAGGCGGCCAAGCTGGCTGCGTGCCTCGACCAGTTGCTCGCCCTGCTTCTCGTGATCGGCGCCGTCCTGTTCTGCGACCAGCTTGCGCAGATGCGCCTCCTGCTTGAGCAGGGTGGCGTTCTCGGTCTCGGCGCGTCGTGCTTCGTCCAATTGTTGCTTGGCCTGCTGACGGGCCTGGTCCGCGATGTGCTGTTCGCCGCGCAGTGTTTCCTCGCCGGCGTCGAGCGTTTGCAGCCCCAGCTGCAGTTCCACATCACGTGCGGAAAGATCACGACACTTGCGCTTGAGGCCGAGCAACTGCGGTCGCGCACCGCGGATGGCATTGTGCAGTTCCGCCAGCTCAGTGCGTGGCAACGTTTCAGCGACCAGGTCGGTGTGCTCGTGCTTGAGCGCATCCCACTCCTGCCAGGAGCGCACGCGACCTTCGGCTTCTTGCAGGCTTACGCCGATCAGCGAGAGCTGGTGTTCAAGGCCGTGCAGTTCGCGATCCGCTTCGGCTTGTTCGTTGCGCGCACGCTGGTAGTCCTCCAGCACCGCCTTGTCGCCGAACACGTCGAAGACCAGATCCAGCAGTGATTTGGGTGGCAGCTGGCAAAGTTTGTCGGTGGCGCCTTGCTCCAGCGTCAGTACGCGGCGGATCGCCTGCGAGAGGCCGGCGCCTTCCAGTCGCACACGGTATTCGCGCAGGCCCATGAAGTCGTTGCGCGCCTCGATCTCATCCACGCTCACATCGCCGCCCATCACGACGTATTGGCGCTGCCATTCACCACCTTTCTTCTGGATGCGCATGGCCAGCGTCACTTCGCTGTCCATGATCGGGAAGAACGGGCGCTCGCCGCGCGGCCCTGGCGTGTTGCCCACGCGGGCCCGCAACCAGGCGAATGGCTTGCCGTTGTGGCGCAGATAGCTCTTGTAGTCGCGGTTGCCGGCGCAGTCGATGGTGAGCAGCGTGCGCAGCGCGTCGAGCAGGGTGGTCTTGCCCGAGCCGTTGGGGCCGACCACGGTGACGATATTGGTATCCAGCGGCAGGCTGAAGCGCTGCCAGTAGTCCCAGTGGATGACTTCGAGGCTGCGGAAATCAAACATCGTGGATCACTTCGCTGTCTTCAGTTTCATCGGTGTCGTCGTAAAGCGGTTCGTCATCGGAGCCGAGATCGTCGCGTGGTGTCAGCCCGGCGAGCAGGTCGCTGAGCGCGCCGTCGAGGATGCGTCGCGCCGTGCGCTCGTAATCGAAGACGAGATCGAGCAGGGGGCCTTCGGCGAGCTCACCCTTGCGACGCACGATGAAGCCATGGCGGGAAAGCAAACCAAGATTGAAATTCACGCGCGTCTTGCCACCCAGCTTCTCGCCAAAGTCAGCCAGTAAGGTGCGTTCGGCGACGATGGGTGATAGCGAGGCATCGCGCGAGATCGGTTTGGACTCGGCGAACATCAGTGTCTGCGACGCATCGGCCTCGGCCTGCTGGCGTTCGAGCTGACGTTGGCGTTTGGGCAGCACGATCAGCGCCCAAAGCACGACCAGCAGCGCGACCGCATCGCGGTCCAATTGCAGGGTGTTGGAGATCCAGCTGTCGCTACCGCCGAACACGTGCTTCTCGTTGGCGCGCGCCACGGCCACGCCGATATAGGCAGAGTAGGGGTGCTCGCGTAGTTCCAGTCCGACGGACGTGAGGCGGCGGTCCAGTTCCTCGCGGAAGGCTTCATCGAGCAGCGCCTTGCGCGCCTGTATGTCGTCGCGCGGCAGCCAGCGTTGTGAAA
>NZ_JAELTQ010000096.1 GCF_016428905.1 Dyella sp. ASV24
GCTCAGATCCGTGGTCGCGCCAGTGAGGATCAACTGGCCGTTGCTACCAATCGTGCCGCCTGCACCATTGAGCGTAGTCGCATTGATGCGTAGCGTTCCCTTGCCCGCGTGCTGGATCGCACCCTGCGTGTTGTCGAGCGTGGCTGCCGACAGCGAGAGATCACCATCGGACGTCAACATGCCGTGCTGGCTGTTATCCAACAAGCCATCGGCCGTGACGTTGAGTGGTGCCTGCGATGCCTGGACGGTACCGCCTTGGTTGATCAAGTCACCGGCGCGGATCGTCGTGGTGCCTTGCGCGGCGATGGTGCCTGCTGTGTTATCCAGGCTTTTGGTCACAACGAGTTTGCTGGCATCAGTGCCCGCAGCCAGCAACTTACCTGCCGCATTGGCGAGCGATCCTGCGCTGACCTGTAACGCGCCATTCGTAGCGACCTGGCCCCCGTCGTTGTTCCAGGCACCGCTGACATTCACTGCGAGCGGCGCGCTACCCAAGGCTTGCAATGACCCATGACTCGTATCCAGGCTGCCGGTGACGAGGGTGATCTGTTGGGCAGAAGTGGTACCGTTGCTGAGGTCGGTCGTGGTACCGGTCAGCAGCAGCTGGCCATTGCTCCCCATCGCACCGCCCGAACCATTCAGCGTGGTCGCATTGATGGACAACGTGCCTGCACCGGCCTGCTGTATCACCCCCGCATTGCCGTTGCCGAGCGTGCCTGCGTTGATCGCGAGATCACCGTTACTCGCGAGAGAGCCTGCATGGCTGTTGTCTAAAAGGCCGCTCACATTGAGCACGTTCGCCTGCTGTCCCGAGGCAACGATTTGCCCACCCTCGTTGTTGAGACTGCTGGCCGCCAGATGGATCTGCGTAGCGCTAAGCGTGGCGCCTTGATGATCAATCGTGCCTGCCTGCACGGTCGCTGCCCCCGCGCTGCTGACTGTGCCATTGGCACCTTGCCAAGTACCGACGTTGAGGGTCAGCCCGCCGTTTCCACCATGGCTAAGCGCGCCACCTTCGTTGATAAAGAGGTTGCTGCTGATCGCCAACGAAGCGGCATTGGAGCTTATCTTGCCCTGCGTGTTGTCCAGCGTGCCAGCGACGGACAACGTGGTGGCGTCGGTCCCGCTGTGCATAAGCGTGCCGCCACGGTTCGACAGGTTCTGCACGTTGACAGCAAGAGTGTTATCAAAACTCAGGTTGCCCGCATCGTTATCGATGTTGCCACCTTGAAGGTTGGCCGCGCCGAGGATGGCGAGTGAGCCGGCTTCGTTATGCAAATCGCCAGCTGTCAGTGACAACGAGTTAAGCGTGAGGTGACCACCTGCGTTATTGAGGCCGTTGGCGCTCGTCAAGGAGAAGCCAGAGGCCGAGTTGATCGTGCCGCCGTCATTCGAGAGAAGGCCAGCGATCGTCAACTGGCCATCGGGCACCGGCGTAACGGTCGAGGAGGTCCCACTGGTGCCACCACCGCCGGTATTTCCGCCGCTTGCGGTAGTGGCGCCAACTGATGCGCTGCTGCCCGACGCGCTCCCTGGCGTGGGTTCAGATGTACCGATGCTGCCGTTTTGATTTGATAATGCACCGGCAATCAGAGATAGACCTTGCGGACCCGATTGCGAAATTGTGCCCCCGGCATTGCGCAACGAACCCGCGTTCACTACGAGGCGATTACCGCTCAGCAGACCGTTGCTGTTGTCGACATCCAGTGGTGTGGTGACGGAAAGCGTTTGTGCTGCTGACAAGGTGCCGCTGTTGGCCACGCCACCGCTGGCGGTGATCGTCGTGTTGGCCTGCGATTGCAGCCGGCCGGTGTTCTCCAGTCGTCCGCTTTCTGTGACGACCAGATCGTCGCTCGTGCTACCAATGGCGCCCGCGTTGCGTACGCCGACACCCGCCTCGGTGCCGATGAGCTGGATTTTCCCGGCGTACATACCGCCCAACGCACTGACATCGAGCGCAAAAGCTGGCACCGCACCGCTACCAACGATCGGTGTAGCTTGAGTAGCATCGCTCGCACTGACCTGATTGGCACCGGTGGTAACCGTGAGTTGTTGCGCCTGAATTTGCGCATTCACCTGCACGGCGCGAGCGATGATATCGGTGTACATCGCCCGGCTCGCGTCCAGACCTTGGCCGTTGATAGTCACCGTACCGCTGGTGACGCGATAGCCGTCCAAGGCGCCCCCATTCAACAAGGGAACACCTGTCGTCAACGTCAAACGAGAGGCGTTGATGACTCCGCAACCCGCACAGGTGATGCCCGCCGGGTTGGCGATGATCAAATCAGCCCGGTCACCAGCGATCTCCATGTAGCCATTGAGCTGACTGGGGTTGGGGCCAGTGACTTCATTGAGGATGAGTTTCGCCGTACCTGCGGCCAACCAAGGATTACCAGCAATGGCACCAGCGAGTTGGCTCTGTGTACTCGTGCGGCTGTTGTTGAAGACCACACCATTGCTGGGCACGTCCAACTGCGTATAGGTGTTATGGCTAACGCCTTGCGCATTGGGTGTCACGATGTTGATCAGCGGCGCCTGGCCCGGCGAACCCAGCACCGTCGGGCGCTGACTTCCAGGCGCGTTCGGATCGGCGACGATTTGCCCGGCCGTCGCCACGGACGCATACGCCACGAAACCCAGCGCGATCCACAACGAGAAGCTCACCGGACGTATACGAGCCGTAGTGATGCCACCGCTCGCTGAAGTGACTCCGTCCGCCGAGTGCGACGTGAGTTCACTGGCGACCTGAATGACGCGAAGGACGCGATTAAAAACCAGGCGATACAGGTGCTTGTTCATACGACAACATCCTTGATGTTCGCACAGCACTACGCGCGCACGGGCGCGCTATGGAATTAGTAGGACCAACTGAGGTTGAAGCCGGTGACAGGGCTATCCGCCGGAAATCCGCGAGGTTTACGGATAGGAGCACCGACGAACCCATCCCATGCAAAACCACGCCAACCGCCGCGCAATCCCACCACTGCCCCCATAAGCGTTTGTCCGAGCTCCGGTGTGGTGGGCACCTTGCTGACGTGGCCGGCATCCGCGCCCAGGTACAGCTCCTGGCCGCCACCGACCATCCAACCCAGGTCGTTGCGCATCAGCCAACCGCGATCTCCGGTGAGCTGGAGATCACCGGTAAAGCCGCGTACCGTGTAGCGCCCGCCGATGGCGAAGCGGTCCTGTGGAACCAAGAGCGTGCCGTTCCATTGCGCGCGCCAACTGCCGATATACCGAAAGGTCTGGCTATCCAGATGGAAGGGCGCCGTGAGCGTCACATCGGCGGAGGTGATCTCGGACCGCGCAGTCCCTTCATTGAACAGTTCTTCGGGCGCATGCAACGCCCCAAAAGCACCGGTTCCTCGTCGGTAAGCCGCATCGGCGTCCAAGGTTGCGGTACCGAGGAACTGCTTGTAGGTGACGCCCGCCTCCCAACCTCCTTGGCGACGACGCTGGATAAGCACTTCGGTGTCATCGATGTAGTTGCGTGAATCGCGCTCCCAGGCACGCAAGTAACCGAAGGCCTTGATGGTGGCGTCGCGAAACAACAGCCGACTTAGCTTGACGTCGACGTTACCGCTGGTTCCACGATAGCCGTAGTTCTGATAGGCACCCGCGACGGTTTGGTCATAGGTGTAATCACTAGCGGTGGCCCCCAGCAACCAGTTCCCGTAGGGCACCTCATAGTGGACCATCGCATTACGTGTTCCTTTGCGATCGCCGTCCAAGACCGACTGCCCGGCATTGACGTAGAACAGATCGTTCAAGGTCAGCAGGTTGTCCAACGACAGCGTGGCTCCGCCTTGTAGCCGGCCGGTCGCATCGCTGCCCGAGTCGTCCAGAGTGACCGCCAGGCGCATAGGGGAGGACTGCTTCCAGGAGATCACCAGATCACTCTCGCCGGGCTGCGCATCCCCTTCCGTTGGCACGATTTGGATGTCGGCATCGGCAGTCGGTACGCGCTTGAAGTTCTCCAGGCCCTGCTCGATGTCACGGAGATTAAGCAAGTCGCCGGGACGTGCCGGCAAAGCGTCGCGCCACGACGTCGCTCGGGCATCCACACCCGAGGCGAACCGGATAGCGTGGATGCGTCCCGGAACGATATTCAAGGTCAATACGCCCGAACGAAGGTCTTGGGGCTGGGCGAGCACACGAGTGGTGACGTAACCGCGTGCCACGATCGCGTTTTGCACGCGCGTCATCACCACGTGGACACCGGCAGTACCAAGACAGCGGCCGATTGCGGGGTCGTGTGATGCGTTTGCGGCTTTGATCGCCCACTGAAAGTGCGTGGCGTCGTCGCCCACTAAGCGAATCGCCTGGATCGGAAAGCACGGGGTTTCACTGGCGGGGATGCGGTCCGCTGGGTTGCTCGCCTGACGCGGAAGGCGCACATCTGGTGTGCTTTCCTGCTGCGCCCGCAGCGCGCGCTCGCGCTCCTGCTGGCGCAGCAACTCCTGCGTCGCCGGATCCGCCACCTGTGCGAAAGCCGATGTGATCGCCCCCGGCGACACCAATACGAGAAATGCGCAGAGTGGCAACCAGCGTGGCCGTCGCCACGCTCCATGATCCATCACCGCAGTGACATCCATATCCCGAACGACTCCCCTGTTCAAAAATCATCCGGAGCCGCCCACCGCCTTTGGGGGCAAAAGTTAAACAGCTCCGGGCACGTCCCTCCACGTGAAACGATAGCTTGGCACCGCTATTTATGAATCAGACAAATTGCGAAAAAAGAAAGCGGCTCACCCTTGGGCCCAGCCTTCCACAATTGAATCCCAGTCAGTAAATCGGCCAGACGCCGCATAACTTGAGACCCACTTGCGAGGAAATTCTTCTTAGAACTATGCCCGCTAATTTTGGATTGCCTTGAGTAAGTCAGCCCCTCTGAAAATTTGGCAATAAAAAACCCCGCTTTTAAACGGGGTTTTCTACGATCCAGCACTATCATAGACAGTTTGGAATCTTTCATTGGTGCCCAAGGGGAGACCATTAAATCTATATATGCCATTGTCTTTATTGCATAAAGACACAGGAAAAAGGAAATTTATACCTAAATTTATACCCAAGATTGACCGACTGCTTCAGATTTACCTCCTCACCGCGGATCAGTCCTTCATCGTCCATGTGAGTCCTCGTTTGGGCATAGCCTGTCGTGCTGCGCCACAGCATTTCATAGCGTCAGGCAACACGGCAACGGTCGCATGCGGAGCGTGTGATGAGTATCTGCGCCACCCCAGAGGCTGGCTACTCACAACGGCGGTGAGCTGATGTGAAATGGCCGAAAAGACAAATGCGGCGAGCGATAGGATGCGCTGAAACGGCATGGTCAACGCGACGCTTCTGACGCGCTTCGCCAGATGCCGGTACTCGAGGGATCAATTCGCAAGCGCCGGGCCACGGCGCCTAGCTTGGCCTCACCTTAGTAGCCCAGGAAGGTCCGCTGTGTGGCGGAAGCGGACCTTCCCAGACTATAGCCGCAAGCGCTCGTCGGCATCAGTGATCAGCAGCAGGGTGGTCAGCGCTTACCGGAATTAATGTTCAGCCTGACCGGAATCCGCGCCCTTGGTATGGCCAAGGACATCGTGAGTGCCGAAGCTGCTTGCCTATGACTTGCGTGATCGTGGCTCGCACATGACCATGTGCGCATTCATCAGGATGGGGAGTTCACGCATGTCGTTGCCCATACCAGTTGGTCATCTGTGGGTGTCCACCGTGACGCTTCCCGTTTCGCGGGATAGTGATGAGTGGTATGGACGGTGGTTCATTTATGACCGCCGTCCCGATCTGGAGAAGAACGCCGAGGTTTTTCCTCTGGAAGAGGGAACCACGGGGACCTTCCCCGACGAGCGCGATGCTGACCGGGATGCCAAGATGGAAGGGCGGCGCAGAGCGCTAGCCATGCAGAACTGACATCACGCTGCCTCCCTTCTTCTGAACTATGCTGGATCTGCCTTTGACTAGGAGTTCTGCCATGGCAACGACCGGCCATGCGTTCGTGCATGCGGGCCACCGCTTCTACTACGTACTTGTGGTGGCGGATAGGAGCTTTAGCGCTGAGGTTACCTGCGATGGCGGGCCACGCCATCGATTTACGAGCCCCCTCAACTCCTATGCGCTAAGCACCGATTCAGTAATGGATGTCTGCAAGAGGCTGGTCGAGAATGCCATTCGAGACAAGGTGATTAGCTGGCAATGAGACCATCGCGCTGGCTGCAGGGCGCTTTGCAGATTTACCATGGGCTGCCTCCGTGACGTTGGTAACGCGTATGTTGCGCACCGCACAGATGCGGGATGAACCATAACGCAGCATAGCCACCAGCAGAATCGAGCGCGATCGGGCTATGGTGTCAATGGGCATGTCTATGAAGGATGCGCAGCGAGTCCCTTGAGGCCAGAGTGGCATTGATAAAGGGCGTTACTGGCTTGCAATGAGCGGTAGCGTTTTGGGCGAACGGATACCTTTCGCATATCGTGTCCGGCGATGCGAGAGGCGCGCTGAAATACCTCGGACACTGCAAGAGGCATCATCTTTTCAGACCTAAGAGTACCCACAGAGCTCGTTGCTTGGATTCAAGGTATCAGATGAGGGTTGTAAGGATGTCCGATATCACCGGAATCAGAAGTAACGGTTTCAACTACACGGCTACGTACGATCCGGATGTCACGGGTAGCGTTGAATGGATGGCGACGTTCCGCTTGGTCGACGTCTATTGGGGCGTACGCCGTGGGTATTTTTCTCAAGTTGAAACGCTGACCCAGGCAGACCTTTTTTGGGCCGTTATGGCAGACATCGAGGAGCCATTGGTCGGCACGCACTGATGCATTAGCCATGGGATGCCTCCGTGGATTGAATATTGAGACGCTCTGCGCCGAAGCATTTACGTGAGCGTATATCGAGAGTAGTACGGTGAGTCCTCAAGTGCTCCTGGAGGCGCAGCGATGAGCGTCATTTCGGTTTCCGGCGTAGATGACGATGGCCTGGTATTCACGGGCAAGTACGTCTCTGGCATCCCTGGACGAGTGTTTTGGAAGGCCGTGTTTAGTAACCGTGGGAAGTTCATAGGAAACCGCTCCGGTGAGATTCGAATCGGCCCGAAGACCAATGCTCACCGAACGCTGGAGCAGGTCATGAGGGCCATCGAGAAATCGTGGGGTCCAGGGTTGTGAAGTTCCAACCCTTGGCTGTCCTGCAACTCTTGTGATTTGGCGAAGGAATTAGGTAACGCCGATGTGACCTTCACATTCGGCGCTGGCGACAGGAGTAGCGTTGATGGACGCGCCATCCTCGAGGTTCATTCCATGTTCGACGTAGCCGGCAAGTTCAGTGATGGAGTGAGCTTCACAGGGATGTACACCCGTGCTGCATCCAACAGCGTTGTTTGGGCTGCTACTTTTCGGACGAACGGCGTCTACAGCGGCCGTCGTAACGGAAAAGTCTTCGGCGTCGGCACCACTACTGTGGTTGAAACAGATCGAGCTGTGAGTGACGACATCGAGCACGTATGGTTCGGACCCAGATGAGGCACGCGGATGGGGCTCGGCCATGGGCCACATGCAAGGCTTCGGCGAACACAGCGCCCAAGTACTTCAAGATCGCGGCAACGAAGCGCGCGTTGATGTTGTTGAACAACAATACCGACTTCCCTGGAAGGATCCGAGTTTAATGACATCGCCCCGAGGAGCTGACACGCCCCTTCGCCCACGCCGGGTCTGTAACCGCTCGACTGGCCGCCAGGCGGCCTGAGGCGGAAGGATCTGCCTGAGCGATCTAGGCAACCTGCTGGATGGGCTGTTGGATCGGCTGTACCGCGCCGAGTCGGCGCTGTAGGAGCCGCCACTGTAGGAAACAAAGACGACGAACGACATTGCAATCGTGATCTGGCTGGGGGATGCGGCCTAGAGTCGCGTTGCTAGTCGTTGTGTTCATCGTGATCTTCATACCAGTGATTGCGAACTGGTGGTGCAGGCGAAGATAGCCCCTATTGTCCATCGGCGGCCTATGCAGCTCTACCCACGACTATGTTGCGCAACGTACAGATGTCGAACGATCCAAGGCGCACCATGGCTTTCTCTAATTCCGAGGAGGTGCCATGCGCATTCGCGATGTGCTTGAACAAGACGATATCAATCACCTCTTCTGGCTTGGTTGGGGCCAGCTGAAGGTAGTGCCCATGGTCAACGCGCGCAGACTGGTGGCTAGAAATCTTCTTGAGCCTGCATTGAGTTTCGACGGCGCCTCGGTTGCGGGAATCATCAATTACTACGTGCGGATCACGCGCGCAGGTATGCGCAAGATGGACGACGTTAGCGCCGGTCGCGATATTCGTTTCTGCGCGCCTAACGTGTAGGCGGCGCATGACATTCGCCAACAGCGGGAGGTGGGCGCTATGTACTCCATGCTTCTAACAGTGAAAGACACACGTGGCGAGCCTTTCGAGGCCCGTGTGGATATGATTAGGAGAAGCAACGGGCTGCAATGGACAGCTGCGCTATGGGCGAACGGATACCCGGCGCACATCGTGTCCGGGGATGCGAAAAGGTGCGCCGACATTGCCCGGACGCTGCAAGAAGCGATTATCTTCTCGGACCTTCGAGTGCCCACTGAGCTAGTTACTTGAAGTGAGGTCACTTCTTCACCTTCCCGCCATGGACAGACTCGAATGTCCACTGAGCTCTCTCCAAACGGGTCAGGGCCACAGGGTCGCGCCTGATCATGACCTGAGGGATACGGGTAGATACTCGAGGCAATGCCATGTGCACCACCAATCAGATGAACACGCTCTATTTCTATCCGCACAGGCCGCACTTCTGCCCTGCTCCGGATGCGGCATGCAACAAGGATCGCTACCACCGGTTTCCCGACCACGACGTACCCGCCGCATCAACAAGGGCAAGAGCTGCGAATAGCCCTGTGGGCGATTCGCGCGTGTCAGAAAGAGATCAGCAAGAAGTGAACGGAGTTCGCATGGACGACGACGGTACTCCAACACGAGCGCTTGGAGCGGCGATAGGCCAAGGCATTCAGTTGCTCAAACCCTAAAACTGTTCAGGCCATCACGAACAGAAACGAAGGCACCAAGTCACCCCAGGGGCAATCATCATGACCAGCATTTCGGGCAAAACTACCAACGGCTTCACGTATGAAGGTGATTACGAGTATGCAAACTCGGATCGTGTCAGGTGGACTGCCATTTTTCGCCGCAGCGGAGTCTTCTTCGGCATGCGGCATGGTCGCATCAACGAACTCAATGGCGCCACTACAGGGGAGGTCAATGAGGCCGTACAAGACGACATTGAGCTTGTTTGGGTCCAGGCACGATAAGTGACGCGGCCGCGCACAGAGGCAAATCTTTTGATTCGATGCCGGTCGAGCGCGGAGCCGTCGGCGGGACCTCAGATAGTCGCGAGCTAGATAGGGGCGCGCAAACACCTCGGCGCATGCCGGTCCATAATTGCGTAGAGTTGTCCCCACCACCACAATCGATCCCGTGAACTAACGGCGTGATTCGGCATTTTGGCTAGGCGCTCGAACGCTAGCCATAACACTTCCTCTTGCTCACCGCTGGCCTCAAGCGCGAGCAGCTCCAGATCTAAAGCTTTGAACTCATTTGTCAATTGCTCTCGCGTTCGGCTCATGCGGTGCCTTCTGAATGTGTGGCGCAAACAACGGTAGCTCAAGAACCATTCGATTCAGGCTTTCTTGTCGGAACGAAGCTAACTGCTACTCACTGTTTGCTACTCGCCATGGGGTGTCGGAGGAGACACCGCCTCACTGGTAACTACAGCGCATTGCTATGCCAGCATGAACAAGGTCGTGCACCGGAGACCTTCCATAGTGTCTATACAGGAAGGCTCCGGCTTCTATGTCGGAGGCTTTGGTGCACTTGCCTACGCCGGGAGCGGAGATGCGAGGCAAATACTTCCCGACCTTCACGCGTTAGTCAGTGCTTTTTATGCTCGTCACGCACCTTGCCTACGTCCCTCTGAAGCTTTCCAGCGTCCTTCTCGAGGCGGCCGGCCGCCTCTTTCACGTGATTCCCGGTCATCTTGCCAGCAACTTCTTTCAGTGCGCCCTTGACCTCGTGCTTGGTGCCCTGGATTCGATTCTTGTCCATGATGAACTCCTGTCGCCGGATTGCGACATCACTGACGATAGGCAAACTACACCCTGGCCAATACTCGCTCTGTACGCCGGCGAACACTCGAGGAGATAGCGTCGCCACCCAAACCGGACCCGCTTACGAGGCTTGCCACGCCACACCTAATCTTCCACGAAACGGAGCATTTCGGTGCTAAAATCTGTGAAAGAGCGCAACGAGGACAGGTATGACTGCTGCTCCCGACCCGCGACAGAACCAGCTGCTTGCGGCATTACCAGGGGCCGAGTGGGCTCGATGGGCGCCACACCTTGAGTCCGTCGATATGCCACTCGGCAAAGTGCTCTACGAGTCCGGTAGCCGACTGAGCCATGTGTATTTTCCGACGACTTCAATCGTCTCATTGCTCTATGTGATGGAGGACGGTGCCTCGGCCGAGATCGCCGTGGTCGGTAACGAGGGCATCGTCGGCATCTCACTGTTTATGGGCGGCGAGTCCACGCCAAGCCGGGCACTGGTGCAAAGCGCCGGCCAAGGGTTTCGATTGAAGGCAGACCTTATGCTGCAGGAGTTCAACCGCGCAGGCCCCGCACTTCATCTGCTGCTGCGATATACCCAGGCCCTGATCACTCAAATGTCACAGACAGCGGTGTGCAATCGCCACCACTCGTTGGATCAGCAGCTGTGCCGCTGGCTGCTACTGAGCCTCGATCGCCTGCACTCCAAGGAATTGGTGATGACACAGGAGCTAATCGCCAACATGCTAGGGGTCCGCCGCGAAGGTGTTACTGAGGCAGCTGGTAACCTGCAGCAGGCAGGATTGATTCGCTACCAGCGAGGACATATCACCGTGCTGGATCGCGCTGGGCTCGAGAAGCGGACCTGCGAATGCTACGCCGTGGTCAAGAAAGAGTATGACCGCCTGCTGCCATCATCCACGAACCTGATTATTCGCTCCAGCGGGACTATCGATGCCCCTCTCTAAACCTCAAAGCATGCTATCCAAGGGGAGCATCTGCAGCACAAGTACCTCGACTCGACGCCCCCTGGTCGCGCCTGGCTCGCTGTCTGCATCAAGTCCAACACCTTTGTCACTATAGAGCCACCGCATCTGCCAGGGGTAACCAACTCCTTCCGGCACTTGGCGAAGAACGACGTGAAATGCGTTTTCCGGGAGGGTGGCCGTATCGAAGAACTGTTCGACGGCGCTCGCCAGAGGGACAGAGTCGACGATGAGCCCCATTTCGGTATTAAGCAGCTTGGAGCGCTGATCCATGTTGAGGGAGCCGATGAACACGTGCTCGCCATCCACTACCATGGCCTTTGCATGAAGACTTATGCCGGACGATTGTCCGCGTGCTGTTATCCGTTGCGCCACGCCCTGATTCGGGCGTAATTCGTAAAGCGCCACCCCGCCCTCCAGTAACCGAGTACGATAACGGGCATAACCAGAGTACGCGGCAGGCTCATCGTTCGACGCGAGAGAATTGGTAAGCACCTTTACCCGAATGCCGCGCTCGGCAATACCGACAAGAAACTGCGAGCCATCTCTGCCTGGCACAAAATAGGGCGATATCAGCAGCACCTCCTCGCGCGCACCCGCGATCATTGCTTTTAGCTTCGGGCCAATACGGAATGTCGGCATGTCCCCATGCATGTTGATCTTGTCCGGGCTATCGGAAACCAGTTCGGCGCCCCCCCAGAACCAATCGCCACGCCTGTCGGATGTGGGTCCTTCGGGGAAAGCCTCCGAGACCGCTTCGGCATAGTCAGACCGCGCGAATGACCTAGCGTCCCTAGCGAGGGCAACCCTCAGCTTTGCCAAGTCATCTTGCGTATCATGCGCTTCTCGGAACGCCCTCACCGGATAGGCTGCATCGCAGTTCCAGTAGGCGTCGAACGAATGCGATGCCTGCTGTACTACCGGCCCGATCGCAATGAGGTCGACATCACGAAAGTTGGTTTCGTCGCTCGCATCAAAGTAGTCATTGCCAATGTTTCGCCCACCAATGATGGCGACCGTGCCGTCCACGACGAGGGACTTGTTGTGCATCCGTCGGTTAAGCCGGCGACCTTCCACGATGAACTGTCTGATCTTTGAAGGTGTGGACGGTGCACGGGTACGAAAAGGATTGAACAGCCTCACCTGGATGCTTGGGTGTGCGTCCAATGCACCAAGCATTCGGTCCTCGTTCGTCAAATCCATGGCATCAAGAAGCATGCGGACGCGAACACCACGATCAGCAGCTGCCAGGACATGCTGCGCTACCAGTCGTCCTGTCGCATCGTTCTTGAAAATGTAGTACTGCATATCGATCGAATGCCTAGCTTGATCGATGATGGCAATGCGGCTCATCAAAGCATTGGAACTCTTGGTGAGGAGCCGGAAACCTGATTGACCAGGATGCTGAGCTAATTCCACGCCGATATAGCGCGCCGAAGGAGTGTCGGATATCGCTGGCAATGCGCTGGTGGGCTGTTTGATGAAGTCTTTACTCAAAGACGAACAATCCGTCAGCGCAACGCCCATCGCAAGCACTGCTAGAGAACAACCAGCCCACCTCGTGCATAGCACGCCTGGGACAAAGCAAGGCCAGAGGTTTATGGACATGCGTTCACATCAAAGGCTGGGTGCCCATCGAAGCCGATCACGCTAGCCTTCAGGTGCGATTCCGTCTACCCATGAGGAACGACACCACGCATAGAACAAGGAATACGAAGAACAAGATCTTAGCTATGCCATAGGTTGCGCCGGCGATACCTGCGAAACCAAGAAACCCAGCAACTAATGCGATAACGAGAAAGATGAGCGCGTAGTACAACATGATGACACTCCCTAAAATGATCAAGCGGCATCATCGCGGCGGCAAACACCGGGAGCTGCCTTTGTGTTGACCGGGAGGCTGATCAAAGGTACCCCCGATCGGGCCATGGTGGAGCACATCTGTGATCGAATGAGCCCGGTAGCCACGTTTCGCCTGGGCCACCTGACTGATCGCGTACCAATGTACTCGCCTCTTCTCACTCACTCGGTGCGCTATCACACATCGATTCTGGCTCCCCATCTTAGTTACCGCCATTGCTGGGACGCGGACATCCGACTCAACCACATAAGCCGGCCCGAGTGCCGAAATAGTGTGTGTCGCATCGCACATACAGCCGGCATGATGTGGCCGATGATGAGGCTATGTGCTTGCCATTCCAGGCGCAGCCCTCCCCTCATGAGCCGTCGTTTGGGAGCACAAGTACATTCGGTGACCGGCGCTCCACGGAAGTGGATCGGTCTACAAAGACACAGAACGTCTCTGTCACCACTTAATGTGCGCCGTAGTCGTGACAAGGCGGCCATAGGACATACACCATGAAACGCAATCTTCTCGCATTGAGCTCAATCGTGATCATCGCAGCCATGACTGTGCACCCAGGCACGGTTCAGGCCGAGCATCCCGCCGACCTGGGCTGCAAGATGCAGTTCTCTCTTTCAACTTGGTCAATTATCTACAAGCAGTCAGAAGGACATGGCCTCATTACCTGTCAGAACGGGCAATCCATGCATGTCAAAATTGTCGCGAGAGGTGGCGGCCTGACGGCGGGCAAATCTCACATTGACGACGGAACGGGCCGCTTCACCGATGTGCGCTCAATGTCAGAGATCCTCGGTCACTACGGTGACGCAGAAGTCCATGCCGGGGCCGGTAGAGCGAGCGAAGCACAGGTGCTAACGAAGGGCGAGGTCTCGCTTGCCTTATCAGGCACCGGCGAAGGTATCGATCTTGGCATCGATGTTGGAGAGGTCACGCTTTCGCAAGTCAAGTGATGAGATCCGGGCTACCCCAAAAGTAGGACGCTAGCTACAGATGCCGTGATTCGGCGGTGTTTTTCCCGGCTGTCATTCAGACCGTCGCAGTACGCCACCGACACAAGCATCAACTCGCTAGCATCTACACCATCAACGCATATCACGTTGATGGTGTAGCACATACTTCCGCTCATATTTGGTTAGGTTTGAGGATTAGTGAATGTCGTCGCTCTTCTTCGCAGGCGATTTCTGGGTATCCACTCTTACACTGCGCATCTCTCAAGATAGCGATGAGTGGTATGGCAGATGGTGGATCTACAATCGTCGGCCTGACTTAAAGGAGAACGCGGGGATGCATTCCATGGCTGAGGGTGCCACTGACGTTTATGCTAGCGAATGCGATGCCGACCGAGCAGTAGAAAAGGAAGGCCGGCGACGCGCGCTGATAATGACGCGCTAAATGCGACAGGAAATGCCGCGAGGTATCCATTTCCAACCATACAAGGTGGCGCGGTGAGTAACCGTCTTGGCGAATATACAAAGGGCGGCGACGCGCCTCCTTTGTGTAAGTAATGTGAGCGTTTCTCTTCAAAGCTAGGCAGGTCTATTGCCTCTAAATAATCACTTAAAAGTGGATCTGTTTGTTCTTGGACTAATCCTTGGTGCCCCTCCACCGGACCTGCCGCAACTGGTCGATCAGTCTTATCCGCGATAACTTGAGCGAATCACCTAATCTTATAGCCCGTACGAACGATCGGCGTGGACCGGATCAACGCTCGCTCGGCCGAACGCCGGTATAACGACACTTTCCGCTTTGCCGTCTAATTTTAATATCGTCGGGCTCGAAAACCACAGGGCAATGATGCAAAAGCCCGCAACTAAAGCTAGTTGGTCATACGCCCTAATAACTTACCCAAGCCTGACGTAAACATGGTGTTCGCATCCGTCATCGACAAGTGGGATCTGATTCGTGCCGATTGTCTCGCCATCTAGCTCAATCAAAGCTACGCCATAGTTGACGCGGTCTGGATTCTCGATCGCAATCACGTACCGCGTGAGGCCGTGCTGACCACCACGATGGCGATAGATAATGTCGAAGCGCGGCCAGGACTTGGGAATGCAAGGATTGATTCGCAGGTGCCCGCCAAGTCGCTGAAAGCCTAGGATAGCCTCCAGTCCAGCGCGATAGAGCCAGCCCGCCGAGCCGGTATACCATGTCCAGCCGCCACGACCGATATGGGGACTCTCTGAATAGACATCGGCGCAGGCGACATACGGCTCAACTCGATAGCGGGCAACTGCATCCGCCGTTTCGGTGCGGCGGATGGGGTTGAGTATGTCGAACAATTTTGCCGCTCGATCACCCTGCCCGAGCATCGTGTAAGCGAAGATCGACCAGGTGGCGCCATGAGTGTATTGACCACCGTTCTCACGCATCCCGGGCGGATAACCTTTGATATAGCCGGGGTTCAATGGCGTGTGGTCAAACGGCGGCGTAAAAAGCAGCGCAATCTGCTCATCGTCCCGTATCAAGTATTTATCGACAGCGTTCATCGCCTGCACCGCATGGACCGGATCCGCCGCTCCAGACATCAGGCTCCACGACTGCACGATGACATCGATCTTGCACTCTTCACTCCCGTTCGAACCTAGGGGCGTGCCATCGTCGTAGTAACCCCGCCGGTACCATTCACCATCCCAGCCAGCCGCGCCATTAAGCGCGCTCTGTAAGCTCGCGGCATATGCCTGCCAGCGATCTACTCGCAACTGCTCGCCACGGACGCGGGCATACGGCAGGAAGTCCCGGATCGTCGAGAGCAGGAACCAGGCCAGCCAGGTGCTTTCGCCGCGCCCTTCCGCACCGACGTTATTCATACCATCGTTCCAGTCCCCCGTGCCCATCAGGGGAAACCCATGCGCGCCCAGTGTCATGCCGGAATCGATTGCACGCGCAGCGTGGTCGTATACACTGCCACGCTCGCTGTCGATGCTCGGCTGGTAGAACGCATCGGTGTCGCCGTCCTTGATGAGCGGCCCGTCGAGAAATGGCACGATCTCGTCCAGAACCGAGTGATCGCCCGTCGTCGTCACATAGTGGGCGGCGACGTAGGCAAGCCAGATTCGGTCATCACTGATCCGTGTGCGGATGCCCTGACCCGATGGCGGAAGCCACCAGTGCTGCACATCGCCCTGCACGAACTGTCGCGCTGTAGCCCTTAGCAGGTGCTCGCGCGCTAGATCTGGACGAGCCACACACAGGGACATCGCATCCTGCAGTTGGTCGCGGAATCCATAGGCACCGCTCGCCTGGTAGTAAGCCGTGCGCGCCCACATACGGCACCCAAGCGCCTGATAGAGCAGCCAGTCGTTAAGGAGAATGTCCATTGCGCGATCTGGCGTGGTGACCTGTACGGTGTCGAGCAAGTCACACCATTGCGATCGAACGTCATCTAAAACAGCATCGAGGTCGATCACCCGGTATTTCTGCACCAGCAACCGCGCCTCCGTGATCTCCAAGGCCTCGCCAAGCATGAGCCGCAGGTCAATCTGCTCGCCGGGTACCAGCTCAATAGCGCACTGCAGCGCCCCGCAGGGATCCAGTCCGGCGCCCAACCGCCCAGACAGTGGTGAGTTGCCAATCAGGGCGAGAGGACTATCGACCGCGCCAAGCCGACCAAGAAACTCCAGGCGGCTGCCGGTCATGGATTGCTGCAGGCCGCCGAAATCCATGAAGGCCACTCTGTCGCTAAATTCGGTGCGCCAACGATTGCAGGCGAAGAGCGCCCCGGTCACTGCATCACGCGAGGTTGACACGAAGGGGGCCGGCACGGTGCCGTTGGCACCCAGTGCCCATGCTACGTATGCAGTAATCGACAAGCGTCTTTTGCGACTCGAACCATTGCGGAGGCGAAGTCGAGAGAGCTTGATCGGATCGTGCGTCGGCACGAACTGCAGGAGATCAATCTCGATGCCATGCGCAGTATGGCTGAAACGACTATAACCCTTGCCGTGCTCAATCAGGTAGGTCGCATTGGCGACGCGGATGGGAGCTGCGGTGGCGCTCCACAACTGACCACTATCCTTGTCGCGCAGATACAACACCTCGGAAGGAACATCGCTGACCGGATCGTTTGGCCAGGGCGTCAGTGGATTTTGTTGGCTGTTGCTCGACCAGGTATAGCCACCGCCTTCGGCCGAGACAAGAAATCCAAACTCCGCATTGGCAATGACATTGACCCAGGGGCTTGGCGTGCTCCGACCCCCCTGAAGGGTGACGGTGTAACTACGACCGGCACTGCTGAAACAACCCAGGCCATTGTCGAACTCACCCGCGGGTATCGCAGCGACTGGCCGGGAGGCAGAAGGGGCGCCGGAAGCCCGTTGCACGAACCGCGCGGGCATCTCACCGATAGTAGAGCGCCGCTGCGTAACCGAATCCGGGAGACCGGTCGCGGCGTCCACCACGATACGTGCCGCAGTAGCGAGGCCGTTCCGTACCGCTTCGGAAGTGTCATCATGACGAAGCACAAATGCCTGCGCCCTGATGTGCGCACTGTGACCCTTGAGCCAATCGTTCTGCGCACCAACCCGTTCGCTCAACATCACATGCAATGCGGCGCCATCCCTATCACCAGCCTCCAGCACCACAAGGTCAATACCCAGCTGCTTCGCGTGCCAATAGCGCTGAGCGAGAAGCAGCTCCTCGACACATGTCATATCGGAGCTGTGGGTGATCCGCAGCAGGATGATCGGCCGGTCACCGGAGATGCCGCAACTCCACAGCACCGGCGCTCCACCAACGCCTCGTTCAAGCAACGCTGTGGTCGATCTGAACGCAGAGGTGGCATGCAGCAATGCTGCTGTGATGCCATCGAAACGCTCGGCCAGGTATGCGTCGATTCCCAGGCGAACCTGCTCATTTCTTGCATATGCCGCCGCACCGGCGAGTATGTCGTCATCCGTCACGCGATCGCCCAACGAGCGGATCAAAGCGAGCACGTCAGCACGCGAGTTGGCCAGCGCAGTTAGGAATGTAACCTGCACACTGGCGCCGGCCGCTACGCGCACTTGGCGTCGAACACTGAAGACAGCATCCAGCACGCTGCCATGGGTCCCCGACAACACGGCACTCGCCTGCATGGCATGGGCGTGGCGAAGCGTTCGGCCACGGCCAAGAAAGCGCATGCGGTCCGACTCATATTCGCCACCGTTGTCGGCGCCAGGCGGAGCCACGGCCCGATGAGCGGCCCATAACTCGGGTTCACCGGGTGACCGCCGTCGACGCGTAGCCAACAGTATCCCATCCTGCTCTACCCACTCTGTTTGCACGAACATCTTAGAGAAGGCAGGGTGGGCTGCATCTGCACCGGCCGGCCCAAGCACCAGTTCCGCGTACGATGTCAGAGAAATTCTGCGTGCGCGCTCACCCGAATTGGAAAGTGTGACGCGCCGCCATTCCATGTCCCTATCCGAAGCCACCGCGATATCCAGCCGGGCGATCAGCGATTCCTGCTGGCACGTCATGCTTACGTGACCATCGCAAAAATTATTCGCGTAAATGCCGTCAGCGATACCGTATGGCTGGAGCGTCGGTGACCAGGTTTCGCCGCTCTCCTCATCCCGCAGTAACAGGTAGCTTCCCCAGCTATCACCCACGGGCTCTTCGCGCCAACGCGTGATAGCAAGCCCACGCCATTCGCTATAACCAGATCCCACTGCATTCAACATCACTGTATAGCGCCCGTTTGAAAGCAACTGCGCTCGCGACGATGTGTCCAGGGATGGCGACGAGAGTGGCGGCATGGGGCGTCGTAACTCCAGAGGCGCGACGGTGAGTTGGATTTCGCGCCGCGAGCAGCCGAGCATACGGCCGGATGGGAGTAATGCCGTGTGAAGTCTCCAGTGTCCCGGGACGGTTATGTCGAGAAACAGCGTCAACAACAACGTCTCGCGTGCCTCCTACACGCGACACATGCACCCTTATGCGACATCATCCCTGACCATCATCCGGATGATGTTGCGAAGCTCAATCTGTTCAGGCGCCCTATCAGGGACTCATTCGATGGCACCGCTGACCACACTCACGGATGAAGCCATGCTCGATCGACTGCAGCATGCGGCGTTCGAGTACTTCCTGCTGAACACAAACCCAAGCAACGGATTGGTTGCTGATACCTCCCGCCTCGGGTCGCCTGTCAGCATTGCCGTGGTGGGCTTCGCGCTGTCTTCGTATCCCGTGGCCGTGGGGCGAGGCTGGCTGGATCGCCGCGGCGCAGTTCAGCGCTGCCTCGCTGCTCTGCGCTTCTTCCGCGACAGCGACCAGAGCGGGAGCCCCGAGGCCACAGGCTACAAGGGCTTCTACTACCACTTTCTCGACATGCAGAGCGGCGCACGCGTGTGGCACTCGGAGCTGTCGATGATCGACACGGCGTTACTCATCGCCGGCATGCTTGCAGCGAGTATGTACTTCTCCGCTGCGACGGAGGATGAAGCCGAGCTGCGTGCGCTTGCCGACTTTCTCTATCAGCGCATCGACTGGCGCTGGGCGCAGGGGGGCGGCGATACCATCCGGCAAGGCTGGAAGCCCGAATGCAGTTTCTTGCATTACGGCTGGGAGGGTTATAGCGAGGCTATCTTGCTCTACGCCCTGGCAATGGGATCGCCCACCTATCCCATTGCAGGAGCTTGCTACAAGTCCTGGACTTCCACCTACCAGTGGGAAAATCTTTACCACAACGACTACTTGTATGCCGGCCCGTTGTTCGTGCATCAGTTTTCGCACGCGTGGATTGATTTTCGCGGCATCCACGATCGCTTTATGCGCGAGGTGCGCTCGGACTACTTCCAGAACTCGTGCAAAGCTGTCGCCATCCAGCGCGAGTATGCGCAACGCAATCCACACGAATTGAAAGGCTACGACGAGAGCTGCTGGGGCTTGTCTGCTTGCGATGGCCCCACCGACGAGCAGCCCGATGTGCACAACGCGCCCCGACGACTGTTTGGCTATGCCGCGCGAGGAGTGCCCTATGGCCCCGACGATGGCACGCTGTCCGCCCCCGCCGTCCTGGCATCGCTACCGTTTGCACCCGATGTCGTCCTGGATTCGATACGCCACATGATCGATCGGTATCCCGAAATGCTGGTGGATGGCCGCCTAGCGAGCAGCTTCAATCCGTCACACGTCAATGGACACGGCCAACCCTGGGTATCGGCGGGGCATTACGGACTCGATCAGGGCATCGTGTTCATGATGATCGAAAACTACCGCACTGAAGGGCTATGGCAGTTGATGCACAACTGTGCCTATCTCAGCAACGGACTGCATCGCGCCGGATTTCGCGGTGGCTGGCTGCCACCAGGCAACCTTCATGACGGAGAGTCACGCTGATGTCGCAGCCGCGCAACCCTTCAATCAGTGCGCCTCGCGATACGTATGAGCGCGAGCGCATGGCTCATGTGCGCCCTCAGGCCTGGAGCAATCCGAGCGTCTCGGGGCCTTATCATCTGGTCGTGATCGGTGCAGGTCCTGCCGGGCTCGCCGCTGCCGAGGTGGCCAGGGCACTGGGTGCCCGGGTGGCATTGATCGAGCGCAACATGATTGGAGGCGACTGCCTCAATGACGGTTGCATCCCTTCGAAAACTATGATCCGGACTGCACAAATGTATGCCGAGATGCGCGACGCGAGGCGCTACGGCGCCCAGGTACCATGCAATATCACCGTCGATTTCCCTGCCGTGATGGAACGAGTCAGGCGCATAC
>NZ_JAELTQ010000097.1 GCF_016428905.1 Dyella sp. ASV24
GCAGCAAGGGCCTTGGACGTACGGCATGTTGTTCAATCACGTCTGGTCGATAGGTGGGCAAAGTAACCGGCCAGCCGTGAGTTCGTCGTTCGTGCAACCGTTCTTTTCTTACAACACAGCTAATGCCTGGACCTTCACACTGCAAACCGAGTCCACCTACAACTGGAAGCAGTCACAGTGGTCCGTGCCCATCAATCTTGTCGCTGCCAAGCTTGTGAAGTTTGGGCGGCAGCCCGTGCAGTTCTTTCTAGGAGCGCGTTACTGGGACCATGCGGTCGATACAGGGCCCCATGGTTGGGGCGTGCGTTTTGGCGCGACCTTACTTTTTCCAGAATAGGCGCAGAGTCATGCGTGATAGTGGTGTAAGTTCAAACTGCGGATATCTCACCGGATTTAGATCCTTTGCGCAGATGCACATAGAGACCTTTGGGCGGCTTGAGAAGAAGCGCCGTAGTCGCCTTAGCTGGATCTAATCGTGTGGCAATGCGCTTCCAAGAAGCAGAAGAAACCGGAGAACTCCGCTATCAAGTGACATCGTTGCGCCGCAAGTGAAGATAGGTCATGGAGACGATCGCGGCGGTAACGACATACCCGGCCACCAGCACCACCGTACGCGTACCCGGAAAATGCGTAGCCACCAGCACGGCAATGCCGATGTGGCGCGTGGCACACGCAATGGCCAACACGGTGCGGTCTTCGACCCGAGGGCCGCCGAGTAGATGGCCGATCGCCAGCGCGACCATGAGAAACACGGCCAGCCCTGACAGGCCCTGCCAGCCCATCTGGGTAAAGACACGCCAGCCCGTCGCAAGGAGCATCAGTGCGGCGCATAGCAAAGTGACCCCTGCGATAGCAAGGAGCCGCTGCGACAGCCAATCCGCCTTTGCCGTGATTGCCCGCCGCAACGCCAAGCCAACTGCCAGAGGCAGCAGGAACGCTTTGCCAATGGCCATTGCCGCGATCAAGGGCCCCACGCCCGCGTCGCCACCAAACCATTGGCCGAGTAACGCAAGCCATACGGGCACCAGCACGATCGCCAAAAGTGAGCTGAGCACCAGCAGACTGAAGACGTACTGCGCATCCCCTATCGCCTTGAGTTTCTTGGGCAGCAGCGGCGCTCCGGCCGACACGGCGAGCACCAGCAAAGCCGCACGAATAGGGGGTGGCACGGGAAGTACCAGTACTACGACCACGGCCGCCATGGGCACCAGCACATACATGGCCAGCAGCGAGCGCGCGAGCAACAAGGGACGCCTGAAAAGATAAAGCAGATCGCCCGGCTCAGAACCCAGGCCAATGGCCATGACCAGACACGCGATGGAACCCTTGAGCACGAGCAGCAAGTCAGGAATCACGTGATGCCCTCAGTCGCGGACTATCCTGGATGAAGCCTTTCGCGGCGAAAGGCGTCGCATTTCTTGGGCGTAAGCGTAAGGACAAAACCGCGCCCCTAGCCTGTACTCCCTTCAACGACTTCCGAATGCCCGGTGCTCTACGGAGTCTTCTTGGGGTAGAAGACCTTGGTCTCCCGAATAGCGCCATTGAAAGGGAACGGAGCCTGGTCATAGTAGGCAGGAGAAACCGGAGAGCCCTCATCCCTGCCAATGTCGAAGCACTCGTTGCCACCAGAGAAATGGAGTGAAATGCCGTTGGGAACCTGACCGTGAGCAAAGACTTTACCGTTCGCCTTGATCTGGATATCCAGCGGACCACCGATCTTATTGACCAACTTCGTATCGACTTCGATCGTGGTCTTGCCGGTCGGCAACTTGTCCTTTGCCTGTATGGTGGTGCGCCGGATCTCAAACAGGTTGTACTCGTAGGCGAGCACGTTGTCCTTCACATAGAGGGTAAGCCCGCCCGCGAACCCACCCAAGGCGTAGAGCACGCCGTTGGCTTTGTCGGGCACGTCCACATCCATGATCACCGTATTGGAGTCTTTGCCAAGCTTCGGTGCGGCGCCTTCCGGCATGCAGGGAATCACGCCATGGAATACCCAGTTGCTGTATTCCGAGGAAGGCGCATCCTCAGGGTGAAACAGCACCGTGGCCCACAATCCACCACCGATGGGTAGGTCGTCGTTCTTGGCGGCCTCCACCAAGAACAGCTCTTTCATCTCCTGAAGTTTTTCAGGCATCTTCGCCGCCAGATCGTTGGCCTCGCTCCAGTCCTGCTCGACGTTGTAGAGCTGCCAAGTGTCTTTATCAGGGGTCCAGTCTTTTGCACCCTTCGGCACGCCAAGCACCCAGGGCTCACGCGGCCCCATCGCGGAGGCGACCCAGCCATCGTGATAAATGGCACGGCTTGCCATGATGTCGAAGAATTGCGTGTGCCGGCGGCTCGGCGCCTTGGGTTGTCCGAATGCATACGCCAGACTGATGCCATCCATCGACATTTGCGTATAACCGTTGACCACGACGGGAGGAGGAATCTTCAGTACCTCGTAGATCGTCGGCACGATATCGATCACGTGCGAAAACTGGGTTCTGACGATGCCGTCATGCTTGATGTGCTTCGGCCACGCCACCGCCATGGGTTGGCGAGTGCCGCCAAAGTAGGCGGCGGCCAATTTCGTCCCTTGATACGGCGTGCCACCTGCCCATGCCCATCCGGCGTGGTACATGTTGTCGGTCTTGGCGCTTCCCAGAACATCCAGTCCGCCCAGTTGGTTGAGCGCCTGAATCTGTTCTTCTGTGGTGTTCGGAATACCGTTCTGCGCCAATTGCTCGCTGATCGTTCCACGCATGCCTTCGGCGGATGATCCGTTGTCCCCCCAGATATAGAAGATGAGCGTGTTATCCAGTCTCCCTTCGCGCTGCAGTTCGTCCAGAATCTGACCGACGTTGTAGTCGGCTTGCTCAGCGAAACCGGCGAAAACCTCCATCAGCCGTCGCTGAAAGGGCTTTTCGCTATCGGGAATCGAGTTCCATGAATCGAGCGTGGCTGGCCGCGGTGTCAGCTGGGTATTTGCGGGAATCCAACCCATCGCCTTCTCTCGTGCGATGGTGCGCGTCCGATACGCATCCCAACCATCGTCGAACTTGCCTTTGTACTTATCGGCCCACTCTTTGGGAACTTGCTGTGGGCCATGCACAGCACCCGGTGCCCAGTACATGAAGAAGGGCTTGCCTGGCGCGAACGCCTGCTGGTCGCGCAGCCACTTGATGGCGTCTTCGCGAATGTCGTCCGTCAGCGTGTACTTCTTGTGCAGATAGGTACTGGAATCCAACAGGGTCGTGTTTCGCACCAGTTGAGGCTCGTACTGAGACGCTTCACCGGCGAGGAACCCATAAAAGTACTCAAAGCCATAACCCGTTGGCCAGTTGTCAAAAGGGCCTTTATTGGTGACAAGGTACTCGGGTGTGTTGTGCCATTTGCCAAAAGCTGCGGTGTTATAGCCGTAGTCCTTCAGTACCTCGGCAACCGTCGCCGCCGTTTTGGGAATGATGCCGGCGAAGCCATCGAAATCATTCGCCAGCGCGGAGATTTGCCCGTTGGAAACGCGGGTGTGATTTCGCCCCGTCAACAACGACGCCCGGGTCGGTGAACACATCGCCGTTGAATTGAAATCGTTGAACGAGATGCCCATGTTCGCGATACGAGTCAGCGATGGCGTATTCACCTCGCCGCCATAGGTCGACGGGAGCGCTGCGCCTGCGTCATCAATCAAGATAATAAGAATGTTTGGCGCGTCGGGGCTCAGATGGCTGGGTGTGACGCGCTTCTTGTAAACAGAATCCGCCATGGTTGCGCCCGCCTGAGATGCAGATGGCGTAGGCGGAAACGGCAATATCTGCTGCGCCTGAGCATCAATGCAAAGCATCAGGCATACGATGGAGCAGAGCCTGGCGACGAAGATCTTAGCTGGGGTCATGGCCAATCCCTATGAGTACCTGGCGACTCGGGCGGAGAAATGGCCAGAGTCGACGGCAAACAGATCGAGATACTCGAATAGATTGGTCTATCCAATAGTGGCGTACATCCGTAAATGCGCAGCCGAACCGTACGCAAAACTACGTAGATCTCCAGTTATTTCCGGATGCGTCGCCATAGCCGCTTCGAGCTGAAAGCGGACATGCGCAACGAGATTCCTATGGCCGTCTGCTATGGGACCCTAGCGCGATGGATACTGTGCAAGCGCCTTCACGTGGTAGCTATAGGAATCGATCGTCATCCGGAATGCACTGGCCGCGACGTCCGCTATGGGTCGAAAGCAGGCCTTTCAATACGTAGCGCCAACCGGCTACCGCCACTGGTACGAAGCTGCTCGGACAACCTGCGTGCGAGCCGGCGCACTAAGCCATGGGTAGCTTTTCGTAAGTGCACGATCTGCATCGACGCTGCCAGCGGGCAACTCGCCAATGCACCAGTGCTCGCTCTTGCAAGCCTCCGCCCATACGGTGCGTATCAATGCCTGGTCGGTCGCAGTCAAACCTTCATAAGCCAATACCCATACCAAGAACTGCCACGGTCTTGACCAGTCAGTAAAGGATTCCATGGCTTCGACAATCCGTTTGGTCACTTTTTGCAGCTCACGTAGACATGACTGTGGTGTCTGCTCGCTTTGCAGACGTTTATTATTTTTGGAGCTCGCCAGATACGTACTCGATTAGTTCGCCCGTGTTTTTGGCGAACTCTGCCTCCAGATCAATGCCACACTTGTTTGCGAGAACAAGAATCGACCATAAGCAGTCCGACAATTCATGGCCAAGCTTGGCTTTGCAATCATCGATGTCTCGGATGCCAGCGTCTGCCTGGATCAGTTTGGCTAGATCGCCCACGTCGCCCACGAAACCGAGCGCGAGTTCGGTTGTGGTCCAGACGCGCCCCCACCTTTTGATCTCAAGCTGTTCGTAAAGCTCGTTAAGCTGTAATGCGGACTTCTCAAGATCACCGAATTGCATGTCTATTGCACCTCATACTGGTTATACGTCGTGGCGACAGGGTCGCCACCCAAGCAAGTCTTGCGCACTTTTTCGTATCAAGCGCCGCAGATCACGGTGATTCCGAGTCCACTCTCGACGCTAACCCCGCAGGATGGGCTCCCCCGTTCGCGGGTTGGTCAGCGTCACATTCTCCAGCGCTCGAATGCGCCATCGGTCGCTCTGTCGCGTCAATACAGCGAGGATCAGCGTATCCACGTTATGTGGTCCCGCGGGGTGGGCAGCGCCGGCCGCCAAGCGGCTCCAGAAATGGATGACCACTGCGCCATCAGCAAGGTGAGCGACATCGATCAGCTCATTGTCTAACGTCGAGTCGCTATAGATGGTTTGGTGAATGGGAGTGTGCAGCGCCACGATCTCATCGACGCCTTTGACGTAATGCCCAAAGCGATTGACGAACGTCGCGTCGTCCTCGAACAGCTCACCGAGCGCCACCATGTCGTGTGCATTCCAGGCTGCCTGGAATGCACCGGGTGCGTCTTCTGGTCGTTTCATCGTGGTCATGGGGTGGCCTGAGTTTTCTGGATGACAACGGTGCCCAGCCCCGCGGGCACGTGGGCTCTGGACGTGGGCGCGACCCGCGCATCATGTCTTGGCGATCGCGGTCTTGCAAAAGGCAGGCCGTTTGGCCTCCAACCATCGTGGTATTCACTCCGCCGCAACGCAGGGCGCAGCATCGTCTGGTTCAACCCGGATAGGGGCGGGCGACATCCATATGCGAGGAGACTTCCATGCTGAACTGGCCTGACTACCGTAAAGAACTGCTTGGTCGCATCGGCGAGATGGCCAAGCTGAGCCCGGATACTGTCGCCGGTTATCAAAAGTTATCTGCTGCCAACAGCAAGGGCGGCCATCTGGACGCCAAGACACGCGAGCTGATTTCGTTGGCCGTTGCCGTCACGACACGCTGCGACGGTTGCATCACCGTGCATACCGCCGAAGCGTTGAAGCAGGGCGCCACGCACGACGAAATTGCCGAAGCGCTGGGCGTTGCCGTGGCCATGAACGCGGGCGCTGCGTTGGTGTACTCGGCGCGCGTGCTTGACGCGGTGCATGGCTACGAAGAACAGCCTAAATAAGTGCGCTCGGCACGCGGGTATTGCAAGGTTCTGTTCTCGAGTTTAGGAGCTTGTTAGAAGCCCCTCTCCTCTCGATCGTCATTCCGGCGCAGGCCGGAATCCAGTGGCCCACTAGTTCGGTTTTCGCGGAAGAGCCGAGTGCTCTGATCTCACACAAAAACCTACCGCATTCGCCACTGGATTCCGGCCTGCGCCGGAATGACGATCGGGCAAGATGAACGCTCAAGCGCGATCGTAAGCCGCCCCTAAGGCGTCGCCCTGTACGAATCAGCTACCACCCACGCCCCGCATGCAATGGCCGCAGAAATCACCAACGCCGTCCATGCGGTGCGATCCGTGGGTGTCGCCACGATGGCGGGCACCCAGACCATCAGCGTGATGATCCCCAGCATGGCCGCTTCCAGCCGTGCGGCCCACCGTGGCAGCACGCCGAAAAGCACGGCAAGACAGGCGGCGATGCTGCCGGCGCCAGTGAGGTAAACCCAGCCAAGGCGATACGGCAGCCATGCCGGCACCAGCGCCACGGTCTGTTCGCTATAGAAGAAATGCGCCAGGCCGATGGCGGGTAGCGACAGCGCAAACAGCACGCGCGCCGCACGTATGCCCCGCTGCCCGGTAATCGGACGCAACCAGCCGCTACGGTCCCCCATGTTGCGCGCAAACAGCACCCACGCGCCGGCAAGCATCACGGTGACCTCGCCCAAGCCCAGCCACGTGATTTCCATGGAGGGCATGGCGATCACCCCTGGCAACTTGAGCGCCACCGCCCATATCAGCAGGAACGCCGTTAGCAAGGCCGCGGCGGGTGTTGTCCAGCGCCGCAGCAACAAACCCACGCCGGCTAGCCATTCGATGGCCGCAAACGCATAAGCAATCGCCTTTGCGCCTGGCATATGTTCCATAGGCAACTGCTGCCATACCAAAGCCACGTCACCGTAGACAAAGCCGAGCAGGCCCAGGCCGATCATGGTGAGTGCCAAACACTGTTGCGACACGCGCATAGGCGCTACGGGGTTGATGGCCATGTCGTCGGCCAGCAGCGCGGTCGATGCCTGATACGAACGCTCCATACCTTGCTCCTTCACGAAGAACGGACAGGGGGAACAGCGATTCGATACACGCGCGGCCAGCCTCGGCCTGAACCACACAGCACGCCCCGGGCGCGCTGCCGGATCGCGCCATTTAAACGGCTAGCTGGCTGTGGTGCAATCGGTGGCGCAAACTGCTTTGGTCCATCGCGCCCGACGGAGGGATTGTCATGTACCGACCCCGACCCATCCTGAGCCTGCCGCCGGATACGGATGCCGACGGCATCAAGGTCTACACCATCTCCGCCGACGGCAAAGCCGTGGACGTTTCGCGCTATCAGCCCCGCTTGCAGGCCATGAAACAGGCCCGCTCCGTGGCATGGCGCGACACCCCTGCGTTTGCCATCTGCCATGAAGGCGCCAACGCTCGCTATCTCGTGCTCGGCTGGTGGGGTAACGACAACGAGATGTTCATCGCCGTCGCAGCGGAAGACGCCACCGGCTGGGTAGAAGATATGTCGCGCTACTCGTTCTGCCTGTGGGACATGGAAGTCATGTGGCACGAGCGCAACGCGTTCGTCGAATGCATGTATGGCGCGGTGCCTAGCCTTGACGCCTACCGCGCGGATCGATTCGGCGGTGCATGCGAGTGAACAAGGTGCTGTGGGCGGCGAAGGGTGTCGGGCGGCTGGTGTTTGTCGTGCTTGTCAGCCTGCTGCTGGCTGGGCTGGGTTATCTGGCCATCATTGCGTTTATCACGCAGTTTCCGCCACCGGCTATTCGGTAGTGGTCGTCACCGCGCGGATGCACGCTTGCTATGGAAGGTTCGCCGCGCGTTGCAACAGCAGTTCACGCTCACGCAGATTGCGGGCGAGGGACGCCGCGCGTTCGAACTCTTTGCGCGCTTCGCCATGGCGTCCCAGTCGACGGAGCAGGTCGCCACGCACGCTGGGCAGAAGGTGGTACTGGCGTAGCAGGGGTTCGTCGCGCAGCGCATCCACCAGCGATAGGCCGACATCCGGGCCAAACGCTTGCGCATGCGCTACCGCGCGATTCAGCGCGACCACGGGCGAGGGCATGATGCGGGCGAGTGCATCGTACAGCGCGGCGATGCGTGGCCAGTCAGTGTCCTCAGGTGTGAGGGCGCGTGCATGACAGGCTGCGATGGCCGCCTGCACGGTGTACGGGCGGGTGGCGCCACCCAATGCTTCCGCGCGTTGTAGCGAGGCAAGGCCACGACGTATCAGCAGTTGATCCCAGCGGGCGCGGTTCTGATCGTTCAACAGGATGGGTTCGCCGTTCGGGCCTTGTCGCGCGGCCGTGCGTGAGGCCTGGATTTCCATCAGTGCCACCAGGCCGTGCACTTCTGCTTCGGCGGGTGCCAGGCCGGCAAGCACGCGACCAAGGCGCATGGCTTCGTCGCACAGTTGCGGACGCATCCAATCGCCACCGGAGGTGGCGGCATAGCCTTCGTTGAAGATCAGGTAGACCACTTCCAGCACGGAGGCGAGGCGCACGCCCAGCTCGTCGCCGCGCGGCACTTCAAACGGCACCTGCGCGTCGCTGAGCGTGCGCTTGGCGCGCACGATGCGTTGCGCCACGGTGGGCTCGGGCACCAGAAAGGCGCGCGCAATCTCCACGGTGGTCAGGCCGCCGAGCATGCGCAGCGTAAGCGCGACGCGCGCCTCGGTGGACAGCACCGGGTGGCACGCTGTGAAGATCAGGCTGAGCAGGTCATCACCTACCGGGTTGTCGAGCATGGCATCCGGGTCTCCCACGGATTGTTCGAGCTGGTCTTCGATCTCACGCGTCAGTTCATCTTCTTTGCGCCGGTGCAAGGCACGGCGGCGCATCTGGTCGATGGCCCGGTGTTTGGCTGTGGTCATCAGCCATGCGCCAGGGTTGTTCGGCACGCCGGTGGTCGGCCATTGCTCCAGCGCCGTCACCAACGCGTCCTGCGCGAGTTCCTCGGCCACACCCACATCGCGAACGATGCGGGCAAGGCCGGCGATAAGGCGCGAGGCTTCCATGCGCCAGACGGCGTCGATGGTGCGATGGATGTCGGTGGCGGTCATGGCCGCCGATGACAGCACCACCCACCGCGCGACGCAAGTTCGCACGCACCATGCTGCTGTAGCCTGGAACCTGTTCAGTGACTCTGTTCTTGCCTCTCGTCATTCCGGCCCGCGCCGGAAAGACGATGGGGTATTGAACGGTGGATCAGGGCGGCGACATCACCATCCAGTGCACACCAAAGCGGTCGTGAAGCATGCCGAAGGCGGAGGCGAAGAAGGTTTTCGACAGCGGCATGGTGACGCCGCCACCGTCGGACAAGGCGTGGAAGTAGCGCTTGGCTTCGGCTTCGTCCTTGGCGTTGATCACCAGCGAAAAGCCCTGGAAAGTGGGCTTGCCAAGGCATTCACCGTCGGACGCGTTGACCAGCGATTCCCCGATCTTCATCGATGCGTGCATGATCTTTTCGCCGTCCGGTGGACGCGGCCCTGCGGGCTGGTCGTCCGGTTGCTCGGGGTTGTCCTTGAAGCGGACGAGATTCTGCACTTGCGCACCCACGGCCTGGCCGTAGAAGGCGAGTGCTTCCTCGCAGCGGCCATCAAAGAACAGGTAAGGCTGGATCAGCATGACGATGTCTCCTTTGGAGCCGTGATCAGTGACTGTCGGCCATCTTGGCGCGCAATTGGGCTTCCTGCTCGCGCAATTCGGGGGTGAACTCCTCGCCGAAATCGTCGGCTTCGAACACGCGGCGGATTTCGATTTCCGAGGTACCTTCATCAAACGGATTGGGGCAGCGCTTCATCCATTCGATGGCTTCTTCCAGCGAAGCCACCTGCAGCAGCCAGAAACCGGCGATCAGTTCCTTGGTTTCAGCGAAGGGGCCATCGATGACGGTGCGCTTGTCGCCTTCGTAGCGCACGCGTGCGCCGTTCTTGCTGGGGTGCAGCCCTTCGCCGGCCAGCAGCACACCCGCCTTGACCAGTTCTTCGTTGAACCGGGTCATCTCGGTGAGCAGCTTTTCGCTGGGCATCTCGCCGGCTTCGGAGGCCCGGCTGGCGCGGACCATGGCTACAAATCGCATGTGGTGACTCCTTCGTTTGGCGTGAATGGACCGGCCTTGGGCGGTCCTCATCCTGACGACGAACGACCCTGGCGTGAATCGACAGGGTAATCGACGACATTTTCAGAAGGTGTTTCGAGCGCGTGTAGACATACACGAAGGCGCAACCGCAGGCTTCACACCGCGGTCACGCACACGGGGTGCCTTAGCGGAATGCCAGCGCCAGCACGATGCCGATCCACACCGCCATGCCCAGCCAGTTGTTGTTGCGGAAGGCCCATAGGCAGGCAGCGCGGTCATGGGTGCGGATGCGCCAGAGTTGCCAGCCGAACAAGCCGGCGGATGCGAGCAGGCCCAGCCAGTACGGCCAGCCCAGCGTGGCGCGCTGGCCTACAAACAGCATGGCCAGCAGGAAGGTGGCCATCAGGATGCCCAGGATGGGCAGATCCGCATCGCCGAACAGGATGGCGGTGGACTTAGCCCCGGCCTTGATGTCGTCGTCGCGGTCCACCAGGGCGTACTCGGTGTCGTAGATCACCGACCAGATGATGTTGGCGATAAACAGCAGCCAGCCCACGGGCGGCACCGTGTTCATCACGGCGGCAAAGGCCATGGGGATCGCCCAGCCGAAGGCTGCGCCCAGCACCACCTGAGGCAGGTGGGTGTAGCGCTTGGTGAACGGGTAGATCGCTGCCAGCGCCGCGCCCGCGAACGACAGTTCGATGGTGAGCCGGTTGGTGAACAGCACCAGGATGAACGAGAACACCAGCAGGCTGGCAAACACGATCAAGGCTTCGCGCGGTGTTACGCGGCCCGCCGCAATCGGGCGGCCGGCGGTGCGCTCCACCTGCGGATCCAGCTTGCGGTCGGCGAAATCGTTGATGGCGCAACCGGCCGCGCGCATGGCGAACACGCCCAGCGTGAAGATGACCAGCGGTTTCACCGGCGGGAAATCCGACGCAGCCAGCCACAGCGCCCACCAGGTGGGCCACAGCAGCAGCAGGGCGCCGATGGGGCGATCCATGCGGGTCAGCACCAGGTAATCACGCGCCTTGGTGCGGTAGGCCTCGGGCAGCTTCTGCAATAACCAGTCGAGCACGCGTACGGCGCGGGTGGAACTGTCCGCTGGCTGCGCACTACGCGCCGGCGCAGCGCCGGGCCGCTGGCGTGGCGTGTTGGTGGACGGCAGGTTGCGCCGCTGGCGCTTGCGTGAGGTAGGAGCCATCCGCCAAGTTTAACGTGCTCAACCCTTGCACGTGGCGTGACGTATGGCCGATTTGCGTGGCGCAGGCTGTCGCAACCCGGTCATAAAGCGGCCTACACTCCGGGCTTTCGCCGCGGACGAAAGCCATGCCCAAAGCCCTCAGCCACATCGCCTTGATCGTCAGCCATCCCACCCGCACCGCCCATCTGCTCACGGACGTGTTTCCGGATGCGCGCGTTCTGCGTGAGGAAGATCCGGAGGATTCACACCCGGAGGTGATTCTTGCGCTGGCCGGGCTGGAGTTTGCGTTGATCCGCGGGCAGGGGCCGGCCTCGCGCAATGGCGATCACATTGCTTTTGCGGTCACCAAGCAGGAGCAGCTCGACTGCGCGCGCCGCATGGATGCGCTGGCGCTGGATTACCAGATGGCGCGCGAAGACACCGCGCTGTACTTCAGCGACTACGACAACCATGTGTTCGAGCTGGAAGTGGTGGACGACGTTGCGCCTTGAGCGCGCCGACGCGCTGAAGGGTCTACACTACGCGGGCGTCTGATAGGGGCAGGCGTAGTCAGCATCGACCTTGGAAGACATAGGGTGTCGTGCACGCAGGATCTTTCGCGTGATCGATCCACGATATCCCCTCACGCATGGATTGCCTCTATGAAGTTATCGATCTCTCTTCGCCGCCCGGCGCTTGCCTTGCTCCTTGCCTGCACCGGCATCGCCTACGCCGATACCTCGCCGCCCGAACCGAAAAATGCGCCGTCGCCCCGGTTGATACCGGTTTGCGCGGAAACGCTTTATCGCGCCTGCGGTCTGGTGGATAGGCAAGGCAACTGGGTGGTGGAGCCGGCGTATAGCGAGCTTCACGCGAATGGCGATATCTGGGAGGCCGAGCGCGAATCCCACCGGATCGATCTGCTGGATGCTACCGGTAAGGTCATCAGCGAGACGTCGCTGCAAGAGGTCGAGCGTTTCAGTGAAGGGCTAGCCGCAGCGCAAGATGCGAAGGGTCAGCAATACGGTTACATCGACACCAAGGGCCAGTTCGTCATACCGCCGAGCTATGAAACCGCCGGCGGTTTCTCCGGTGGGCTGGCGGTGGTCGGCAACTCCGTCGACGGCGACTTGAAGATAGGTGTGATCGATCGGCAGAACCATCTTGTGGTGCCGCTCGGGGAATACGAGCACGTGGACGCCTATGCCTTTGGGCTGGCGGTGGTGCAGCGGGGCGAATCGCCGGTGAATGGCGGCGCCACGCAGCTGGGCGTTATCGACGCGCATGGCAAGCTCGTCGTGCCGTTCGCCAAGCGCATGACGCTTACCGTGGTTGGACCGGGGCGCGTGCTTGAGGCGATCTCGCAGAACGACGACAGGATCGATGGTTACCGGTTGCTGGATGCGCAAGGTCATCCCTTGTTCGCCGTGTCCGGTGAGAGCGCCCTGATCCAGGACCCGTCGGAAGGACTGTCTTTTTTCACGGATGCCGAAGGGCGAACCGGCTTGCTCGACATCTCGAGTGGCCACGTTGCCGTGGCACCGCGCAAGGAGTGGAGCGATGGCCTGGCTTTTTCCGAAGGTCGCGCCTGGGTTCGACTATCCACGGGTGACAACGGTGATCAGGTTCATGTGCTGATCGATCGCCAGGGCAAGGAGCTGTTGCGCAGGACCGGGAGCAGCATCGGCGATTTCCACAGCGGTATCGCCGCCGTCACGGATGACATGGGGCGATGGGGCTTGATCGACCACACTGGCAAGCCGCTGAGCACGTTCCAGTTCTACACCGCCTCGGCGCCGTGGTCGTGGTCTGGCGAGACGCCCAGGGATGGCGACGTCGTGCAGTTCACGGAAATCACCTCACTGCATGACAGCCCGCAGCGAACGGTATGGATGAACGCCAAGGGTGCGACCATCGTCAGCCTGGAGCCCCAGGCCTGCGGCATCCAGGCCGTGCACAACGCCAAGGGTGACACCATCTGGCCAGCCAACGTGGCCGATACCTGCGCCGCCAAGGCGCAATCCAGTGGATCAAGCCAGGTCGCCATCAGCGACGGTGCGAAGGCCGTATTGCAGGAAGCCGCGCAGCGAAAACTGCAATTGGCGAAGGAAGAAGATAAGCGCAACGGTTACGAATTCGGCCCGTCGTCGGGCGATATCCTCGTTCCGCTGGGCATGGAATGGCAGCACGGTCCGGCGACCATCAAGCTCGACGGACCCGCGACCTTCGATTTGCCCAAGGGCTACCGTTACCTGTCGCCGGAGGCGGTACGCAAGCTGCCAGACGACCCGTCACCGGATGCCAGCCTTTCCACAGCGCTGGTTGCGCCGGAAGATGGCAGCTGGATCGCACGCATGGTCGTGGCACAGCAAGGCTATGTGTCCACGGAAGGCGTCCAGCTTGATACGGCGCGACTGGAACAGACCATCAACTACTACGGCTCGCGCTTTGATATACGCGCCCCCGTTGGCAGCGCGCACATGACATCCATGGAGTGGCTCGCCAAGCCTACATGGGATGCCGTGCATCACCGCCTGGATTGGGGCTATCGCATCACGGACATGGGCTCTCCCACGGGCGGTTATCACTACGACAGCCATGCGGAGTTGAACAACGTCACGCTGGGTCGCCTGTATGCGGTGGCGCTGCAGATCACGTTGTCCGGGTTCGATCAGGATCAGAAGCAGGCGGTTATTGGTAGTAATCCACTGAACACGCTCGCCCAAGGCATCCACTTCGATCAGGGTGCACGCTATGAGGATCATCAGACGGCCGACGCTACTGCCGCGCTGGGTCTTGAGGGCTTCATCACCGGGCCCAAGCCGGAGGAGACGAAGGCCTCCGAAGATCTCATGATCCAGGGCATGGAACGCGCGGAACAAAAGCGCGACCTGCACATTCTGGGGCTGCTTGGCCGCTTGGCTATCCTGATCGTGCCGGTGCTGACGGCGTGGGGTGTGCGCCGGGCCCGGAAAGCGAGCGGATCAAGCGAGCGGACCAACAACAGCTGATGTTGCCCTCCAACGATCGCGAGAGGCTTTCCTGCATGTTCTCGTTACGCGTATGGGCTTGCGCCCTGATCTGGCCGGTGGTCGCTTTCGCTGATGGCGGTGAACCGTCTTCAGGATATGGGTTTCATCCCGGGCCATTGCCCGCTGCGACGCGCGACGTTTCGGTGACGTATCGCGCCACCATAAACACCACGCCAAAAGAAACCTATCGGATTCGCTTGCGCATCAAGCAGGGTGGCATGCCCTACGTCATCGATTTTCCGAACGCCGCCAGGGAACACACTGGACCCACCATGCCGATCGGCGGTCTAGAGGACTCCTATTGGGTGGTGGACACGCGACCGGGTCAGGAGAACCACTACATCGATCCTACGAATCGCGATTTCGACAGGTTTCACAGTAATCCTGGGCCGCTCGTCGACATCACACTTGTTTCGTATGCACGCTCGACAACGGTTGCCGGCCAACCTTGTGAGCTATGGAATGCCATACGTAGGTACCCGCAACTCCAGCAACGGCTGGAGATGTGCCTGTCTCGGGATGCCGTCGTGTTGCGCGTGACGGCGCACCATCCCGGCTTCATGGATACCCTGGAGGCGGAAACGGTGACCTATCAGAATCTGCCCGCGTCGTTGTTCGAGGTTCCTCCGAGTTATCCTCAGATGATGCCGCCACCACCGCGGCCGCCGAACACCAAGTTAGGCCCATACGAGAACCCCGGCGGTCCACCGCCATAAGCAAGGATGCGTTTCGCTGATATCAGTGCCACTCAGCGCAGCAACAACCGGTACGCAGGATTCTCGCTCTCGTCGCGGAAGGGATAACCCAGCGTATCGAGGAACGCCTGGAACAGCATGCGCTCGTCCTGCGGAACCTGAATGCCGACCAGGATGCGCCCATAGTCAGCGCCCTGGTTGCGGTAATGGAACAGGCTGATATTCCAGTCCGGGTGCATATGGCTCAGGAAGCGCGTAAGCGCACCCGGCCGTTCGGGAAACTCGAAGCGATACAGCAGTTCGTCGCGCGCCAGCGGTGAGCTTCCGCCGATCATATGGCGCAGGTGGAGCTTGGCGAGTTCATCGTCAGTGAGATCGAGTACGTCGAAACCATGCGCGCGGAACGCGTCGATGAGCGTCTCGCGTTCCTCGCGATGCGTGGTCTGCACACCGACAAAGATATGCGCTTCGCTGGCGTTACCGATGCGGTAGTTGAACTCGGTGATGCTGCGCTGATCCAGCGCAGCACAGAAACGCCTGAAGCTGCCGCGCTCTTCAGGGATGGTGACGGCGAACACGGCTTCGCGTTGTTCACCCACTTCCGCGCGCTCGGCGACAAAACGCAGGCGGTCGAAGTTGAGGTTAGCGCCGGACACAATGGCGACCATCGGGTACTCCGATGCGCCGTGTGTCGCCACGTACTGTTTGAGTCCCGCTAGGGCAAGCGCGCCGGCCGGTTCCGGCACGCTGCGCGTATCTTGGAATACATCGCGGATGGCAGCGCAGATGGCGTCGGTATCCACGCGGACCATGTCATCCACATAACGCTGGCAAAGTTCAAAGGTCAGGTCGCCTACGCGCTTCACCGCCGTGCCGTCGGCAAACAGGCCGACCTCCGGAAGCGTGACGGGTGTGCCGGCCTGCAGCGATTGCACCATGGCATCGGAATCGCAGGTCTGCACGCCGATAACCTTGATCTCCGGACGCAGCGCCTTGACGTAGCCGGCCACGCCCGCAAGCAGTCCACCGCCGCCCACCGGTACGAAGATCGCGTGCAGTGCGCCAGGGTGCTGGCGAAGGATCTCCATGCCCACCGTGGCCTGCCCTGCGATCACGGCAGCATCATCGAAGGGATGCACAAAGGTGTAACCGCGCTCGGCCTGCAATTGCGCCGCCGCTGCCTGCGCATCGCTATAGGAGTCGCCTGCCAGTACCACCTCTACTCGCGGACCGCCGAAGCGCCGCACGGCGTCCACCTTCACTTGCGGAGCCGTCACCGGCATCACGATGACGGCGTGGATGCCCAGTCGCGCTGCTGCCAACGCCACGCCTTGCGCATGGTTGCCGGCGGATGCAGCGATGACACCGCGTGCACGTTGTTCGGGACCGAGCTGCGCCATGCGGTTGTAAGCGCCGCGCAGCTTGAACGAGAACACGGGTTGCTGGTCTTCACGTTTGAGCAGTACCTGTTGCCCAAGGCGTGTGGAAAGCAACGGTGCAGCGTCCAGCGAGGTTTCCCGCGCCACGTCGTAGACGCGGGCGCCGACGGTTTGCCGCAGCAGTTCGTGCTCGCTCAGGCTATCCGCCGGGTCGACGGCAGCAACCAATGCATTCATGGCGTGGCGGCAGGATGGCTGACGTCGATCACGTCGACCAGCTTGCGCGTCTGCTTGATGATCTGCTCTACCGTGTCGTCCGCACCATGCATCACCAACGTGAGTTGCGAGACCTCCGGATCATGGGTGGTGGCAACGGTGAGCGAGTCGATATTGCAGTGGCGCGCGGCGAACATGCCCGCCACGCGCATCAGTGCGCCGGATTCGTTCTGTAGCAGGATGGAAAGTGTGTGTTTCATTATAAACCCCGTAGTCCTTCCTATCCGTCATCCCGGCGCAGGCCGGGATCCAGTAGCGATAGTGTCAGGTGGTCGCGACTGGATTCCGGCCTGCGCCGGAATGACGAGCGTTAGAACATGTCACTTGTGGCGTCCTCGGGTGATGCAGTCGCCACGCGCGACGGAATGAAATCACCCGTAATCATCTGGGCATACGTCGCGCCCGGCCCCACCATGGGATACACGCCGGCATCGGGATCGATCATCACCTCAAGGAAGGCGGGGCCATCAAAGGCGAGGAAGTCGGCAATGGTGTCTGCCAACTCGTCCTTGTTGTCCAGTCGCTTCGCCCACTCAAAGCCATCCGCTTGCGCGGCCTTGATGAAGTCCTTCTTGTGCAGGCTCTTGTCGGACGAGGCGAAGCGGCCGCGGAAGAACAGCTTCTGCCACTGCCGCACCATGCCGTCGCCGATGTTGTTGAGCACCACCACTTTCACCGGAAGGTTGTAGGTGGTGACGGTTTCCAGCTCGCCGAGATTCATGCGGATGCTGGCGTCGCCGTCGATGTCGATCACCACGGCATCGCGCCGCGCGAACTGCGCGCCGATGGCGGCTGGCAGGCCGAAGCCCATGGTGCCCATCGAGCCGGACGTGAGCCAATGGCGCGGTTCGCGGAAGTCAAAGTACTGCGCAGCCCACATCTGGTGCTGACCCACGCCGGTGCTGATCACGGCACGACCTTGCGTGTGGTGATTGATCGCCTCGATCACTGCTTGCGGCTGGATCAACGCGCTCTCGCGGTCGTAATTCAGTCCATGCGTCTGCTTGAGTGCGGCGATGTGTGTGTGCCAGTCCGCATAGCGACCGTCGCCGCTGAAGTTCAGCCCGTGGCGCAGGCCGTACTGGTGCAAACGCGACAACGTGGCGTCCAGGTCGCCATGGTGATGCCAGTGCACCGACTTCACCTTGCCGATCTCGGCCGGGTCGATATCGATCTGGGCGATAAAGCGTGCGTTAGGCGCAAAGCGATCCGGCACGCTGGCCACGCGATCATCGAAACGCGCACCCAGGGCGAGCAGGAAGTCGCAATCCTCCACCGCATAGTTGGCGTGTGCGGTGCCATGCATGCCGAGCATGTGCAGCGCGAGGGGATCGGTAGTGTCCACCGCGCCGATGCCCATCAGCGTGGTTGTCACCGGCAGGCCGAACTGTTTGACGAAGGCACGCAGCGTGGCGGATGCCTCGCCAGCAATGATGCCGCCGCCGGCGTAGATCAACGGACGCTTAGCCTTTGCCAACGCGTCGAAGAAGGCCGCGCAATGCGCATCGTCCACGCGCGCACTCTGGATGGCGTGCTGGCGCGCGCGATAGCCAGGAATTGGCAGTGTGCCTTCGCCGGCAAAGGCGAGCGCGGTGTTCTGCACATCCTTGGGAATATCGACCACCACCGGACCGGGCCGCCCGCTGCGCGCAATCTCGAAGGCCGTGCGCAGTGTGACTTCCAGCCGCGACGGATCGGTGAGCAGGAACACATGCTTGGCGCACGGACTCATGATGTTGCTGACCGGCGCCTCCTGGAAGGCGTCGCTACCCAGCGCGCCCGTGGGCACCTGGCCGCAGATCACCACCATCGGTATCGAGTCGGACATCGCATCGCGCACCGGTGTCACCATATTGGTGGCGCCCGGGCCGGAGGTGACGATGGCCACACCGACCTTGCCTGAGGCGCGCGCATAGCCGGCAGCCATAAAGCCGGCGCCCTGCTCGTTGGCGGGCACGATCAGCGGCATGGGTTCGCCGCCCATGGGTGAGAGATGCGTGGCGTTGTAGCGGAACACGGCGTCGTACACCGGCAGGATCGCGCCGCCTGAGTAGCCGAAAAGCACATCGACGCCTTCATCGGCGAGTACCTGTACCACTACCTCCGCACCGCTCATGCTCTGGCCGGCGAGCGGGTGGGTGGTCAATGGGGCAGGCACTTCACGATCTTCGACGGCTCGGTGCAATGGCATGTTCACGGTGATCGGTTTTCCCAGTGCATCGCCGACGCATCGGCGTGCGGAATAGGGTTTGAAAATTCCCTCCCCTGAAAACCAGGGGAGGGCCAGGGAGGGGCAATGCGTGCGGGATTGGCGCCCCTCGAGTCGAGCAAAAACCTTGAAACGTGGGATCTGCTCGTCATCCCTGCCAAGGCGGGGATGACGAGCCAAAACATCAGCCCACCTTCTTGAGCGGCTCGGCAGCCTTCGGCGCATTCGCCTGCAGCCACGGCATGCGTGCGCGCAGCTTCGCGCCCACCTGTTCCACCGGGTGCTCCAGGTCCGCCTGCTTGAACTTCTTGTAGTTCGGCAGGCCGGCCTTGTACTCGGCGATCCAGTTGTTGGCGAAGGTGCCGTCCTGGATGTCCTTGAGCACATCCTTCATGCGCGCCTTGGTGCCAGCGTCGATCACGCGCGGACCGCTGACGTAATCACCGTACTGCGCGGTCTCGGACACAAACTCCAGCATGCGGGCGATGCCGCCTTCGTAGAACAGGTCCACGATCAGCTTCAGTTCGTGCAGCACTTCGTAATAGGCGATTTCCGGCTGATAACCGGCTTCGACCAGGGTCTCGAAGCCAGCCTGCACCAGCGAGCTGGCGCCGCCGCAGAGCACGGCCTGCTCGCCGAACAAATCGGTTTCGGTCTCTTCCTTGAAGTCGGTCTTGATCAGCAGTGCGCGACCGCCACCGATGCCGTCGGCATAAGCCTTGGCCTTGGCTTCCGCCTGGCCGCTGACGTCCTGATGCACCGCCCAGATGCTGGGCACGCCGCGACCGATTTCATACTCGCGACGCACCAGCGCGCCCGGGCCCTTCGGCGCGACCAGCACCACGTCGATGTCCTTGCGCGGATCGATCTGCTTGAAATGCACGTTGAAACCGTGCGCGAACAGTAGTGCTGCGCCGGGCTTGATGTTCGGCTCGATGCTTTCCTTGTACAGCGCGGGCTGCACCATGTCGGGCGTGAGCACGGCGACGAGATCGGCGTCCTTCACGGCATCACCCGGCTCGGCCACGTTGAAACCTTCGGCGCGGGCTTTCTCCCACGAGGGGCCGT
>NZ_JAELTQ010000098.1 GCF_016428905.1 Dyella sp. ASV24
CGACTCGCATTGAGCATAGAGGCCAGAATGCCCTGCGTCGGCGGCAATTCGATCTGGGCGGCGCCACGTTCGCGCCCGCTTCGTTCCGCTGCATCCAGCAGATAGCGCGCCAGCCGCGACTCCAGGCTGTACAAGCACATCGTCTCCAGCGCCCTTGCCGTGCGGCTCACGCGCCCGGCAAGCAGCATCATGACGCGATGCAGGAACTGCGGCTCGGTCAGCAGCCCCGCCAGATGCACACGCCGTAGCAGCAGCACCGTCACCATGCCCGCAGCCACCGCCGTGAAATGGTGGCAACTCGCGCCAAGCAAGGCGGCCTCGCCAATGGCCTGTCCTGAGCCCGCCATGTCCACGATCAGCTCGCGCCCGTCCGGGCCATACAGAATCGCGTAGACCACGCCCTCCACCACCAGCGCGGCGAAATCTGCCGAATCGTTCTTGCGAAACACCAACTCGCCGCTATCCAGATAACGCGCATTCGAGCGACCTGCCAACTCATCCAACACCGGGGCGGGAAGGTCCACAAACAATTCGGACCGCGCGAGCAACGCGCGGCGACTATCCACATCCAACACTGTCGAACGGCTGCTGCGCACAGCCGTGCGCAACGCTTGCCGCGTAGCCAGTTCCATGCCCAATGCCCCCTGATGGCAGGTGCGGCGCATCGTCCACGATGCTGGCTGCACCGGCCCGTATACCGAATTATTCACGCCTGGCTGGCCGCGGAAGTCATCATCCGCCCCGCGGAGCCAGGGATCTTGTTTTGCTGCCTCGTAACCTGCCTGCCATCGGATAACGGGAGTGTGATCGTCACGCCCGCCTCGGCGGGCCGGACAGGCGCTCCCGTCCGGTCCCGCCGGCCCGATCGCTTCAGCTGCTGCGGAAGGAGTTCAAAACACTCAACAGGCTGGTCAGGTTGTCCGCCACGCCACCTTGCGCCACCTTCTCGCTGGCGGCGGCGGTCGCCGTGGTATCCAGGCTGTAGATCTGCATCACGCCCTGGTTGGCCGCCGCCTGCGACAGCGTGTTCTGCTGTTGCTGCTGCGCCACGGCGTTCTCGAACAGGATGCCCGTCGAATGGGCCATCGTCTGGTAGATCGACCCCATGGCCATGGCCGGCGCTTCCGCGACGACCTTCACGTTGGTCTGGGTAACGGCATCGGTGATCTGGCTGTTCACGGTCATGATTCAACTCCATTCAATGAAGCGGCTAAGCCGCGAAAGAAACGCAAAAACGCACAGCGCACGCCGCGCGCGTCGATGTCACTGGTTGCTGAAGGCGTTCATCACGGTCAGCAGGCTGGTGAGGTTGTCCGCCACGCCGCCCTGCGCCACCTTCTCCGTGGCCGCCGCGGTCGCGGTGGTATCGAGGCTGTAGATCTGCATCACGCCCTGGTTGGAGGCGGCTTGCGACAGCGTGTTCTGCTGCTGCGCCGAGGTCACCGCGTTCTCGTAAAGCACACTGGTGGAATGCGCCATGGTCTGAAAGATCGAACCCATGGCCATGGCAGGACCTTCGGCAATCACCTTCACGTTGGACTGGGTGACCGCATCGGTGATCTGCGAATTGACAGGAATGGGGATAGGCATGTCGTTGCTCCTCTGGGTAGGTACGGCGTTCCCGTACATGAAAGTGAAACGAATCCAACGGGCCTGCGTGAATCAACGTTTGCGCTTTCCGCCCGCTTTCTGTGCGTGCTGCGGTGCTGTACCCGCGGCGTGCTCATGCTCGTGCGCGTGTGGTGAGGCTTTCGGCGTGTCGCCTTCGCCCTGATGCCGATGCCGGTGCTGCAAAGCCTTCAGCGACGTCAGCGACTCAACCACCTGCTCCACCGCCTGCTGCTCAAGATCACGCTGCTCCGCCAGTCGAAGCAGTGCTTTGCGTGCCTCCTCGGTGCCCTTGCGAATCGCCTCCAGCGCATGGGCGCCACCGCGCTCCACGATTTCCGCGGCGCGCACCAGATTCATGCCGCCTTCGCTGGTCCCCGGTGGCGGTGGCACGGGCGGCGCGGGCTGGGGTGGCGCAAAGGGCGGATAGGGATAAACCGCACGTGGCCGCTCCGCCTTGGTCAGCGCGAGCAACAACTTGATCAGCTCACGCAAACCCTCGATCTTGTCCTGGTCTATCCCAGTCATGAGCAGTTCTCCGGCCATGGCGTTCAGCGCGTGCGTGAGGCGAGCAGGCGGGCGAGCGCCAGCACGAGTCGCTGGTCGCGAGTACGCTTGCGCTGCTTGCCTGAGGCAACGAGCTCGGCGGGCTTCTTGGCAGCGGTCTTTCCTGCAGGAACAGGGGGCCGTGTTGCCGCCGCAACCGATGCCGGTGAATCGGCTTTCCGATAGGCAGCAGCCAGCTCACCCGCGCCATGCTGGTAAAACTCCTTGACGATTCCATCGCCTCGCGAAGTAGTCATGTGATGCTCTCTCCATCCGGTGCGGTTCAATCCACTTGCGACACGTCGCCCCGCTGTATGCTCACTACCGAAGCAGGCGCCTGGTAACCCTCTAGCTTCTCGATATTCCGCCTGGAGTACTCGGCCCCGGCACTGGTGGGGCCCACCGTTACCAGCCAGTAGCTGGCTGCGATGCCCCTGATGACGCTCTGCAAGGCAGAGAAAGCGTCCGTGGTCAGCTCGGTCTGCCCTACCGGCAAAAGTTCGTACGCTACGAGAATGATCATGCGAACGAACTCATCTTGAATGTCGCTATGCTCCGCACCTTGCCCATCGGCGCCCAGCAGGAACGAGCGCCAGTTCCGATACAACCCATGTACGCGTGTCATCGCCTGATAGCGTACCGATGGCTGTATCGATTTCCCCACGATCGCCGTGACAAGCCTCACGTACTTCTCGAAATCCGACTCAATGCTGGCCTGCGCCAATGGACCAAGCGCCTGCCCAAGGAACGCCTGGATCTGGTCTGCGTTCTCCAGCAGAACCTCCTTCATGTCATCCCGCTCGTGACTCAGCCTGAAATAGAAGTCCATTTCATCCCGCGACAGGGCATCGCCTGATAGATCGACAATCGCCGCCGATGCAGAAGCCAGAACGTCTGTATCGATATAGCCATCCAAATGCCTGAAACCGCGATTTATTCGATAGGACTCGGCTGACGGGAACAAACCGGCCGCACCAGTGATGGCATTACTTCCAAGATTCGTGTCGAAGGCAATTTGAGGATACTTGGCCGCCATAAAGCTTCGGTAGTAGTAATCGTGACCGAGGCGGAAGGTATATGGCGAATCATTGCTCGTCAGGAACTCGTACCAAGTAGCGTGCCCGTCCACCTCTACAGGCGTATCGAACAGCTCGCTCAACGCCATGACGCTACGCTTTCCGTTGTAAGCAGCCAGCTCCCGACTTCGTTCGCCGGTCACATCGAACCGCCGCAACTGGCAACCCCGGTACGTGAGCGAATTGCTGAGGAATAGTTCGTCAAAGAAGCGGGAGAAAATACCCACACCGAAACCCTTCGCACCACGGCTACCTACACTTTCCGTCGCGCGGCGCTCCGTCGCGGTCTGCGCGCAACGGGCGATATAAGCGGACAGTGTCTGATAGAACTCCGTGCCGGGTGCAGGATCACCGTAAGCGAGGTAGTAACCGATCATCGACCGATGATCAGCGGCCGCACTGGCGCCTTCGCCATTGTGGATATGCACGATCACCGACTTCGAAAGCTTGCCTTTCTTGCGCATGCCCGCCAATGCAGTCATGTTCTTTCGAAGGAAGTTGAACAGAACCTGGTAGTTAGCGACACGGTTCTCCACGCCAAGCACGTCCAACCCGATCGTGACCTTCAGCGCGCCGTTCAACAGTTTAACCAGCAGCGCATCGAGCTCCTCGGCAAACTTGTTCCCGCCAACATAGGCCGACGGCGTATGCACCAGCGCGCGATACTCGGTGCCATTCGCCAGATTGAACTGGGTCACCTGGTCGTCCAGTACGTCGATATCGCCCAGGCCCGACGGAATCTGGATGTGCTTGATGCCCTGCGTCAGGAGAAACGCGAGCGTCTGCCTAAACAGATCCGTGTACTTGTTGCCTCCGTCCGGACCCGCCTTGACCTGATCGCCCAGGGCCGAGCGCATCTTGTAAGCATCATCAAACGGCGTGAACTTGTTGCTGGAGTAGATTTTTCCATTGAAGTAGCGCATCAGCGCCAGGATCCATTGACGATCTTCGCCGAAGCTCCCAACCGCAGCCTTCACCGACTCTAGTGCCGCGCGATACAATGCAGGATCCGTCACTGGCAACGCATGCACTTGTTGCTCGGGGCGCATCCTCTGCGCAATCAACACACTGGCGATGTAGATGCTTTCCGCCGCGCATTCGCCACGCTCATAGTTCGTCTTGTCGGCGCGACGCGTGAGGCTGTAGAACGGATTGGCATCAATCATGAACTTCAATGCCTGCTCAAACAGCGCCTGCTCGCCCTTTTCCGGGCTCGACGCGTCCAACCATGCCGCCAGTGAAGGCACCTCGCCCTTGCTACGCACGGGCAAAATACCGCTGAAATGGCTGTGAAAGTCGTATCGGTAATCGAACACCTTAGTCGGCGCGGAAAGCTTGAAATAGGCCATGAGAGATCCTCGCGATATCTGTGAGCAGCGGGTGTCGCGCACTTACTGCGTGGGAGGGGCCTTGCGTGCAGCGAGCATGCTGCTGTACTTCGCAATGCTTTGATCGATGCGGTCGATGGCAAAACTCGCGGACTCCGCTTCCATCGCGCCGGCCGCAGCAGCAACAGCCGCGGCTGCTGCCATCAACAAATCCGTAGCAACGATGCCTAGCGCGTCTTCGCCGGCCTCGACCAATTTCTGTTCCGCCAGCGCCTGTGTCATTTGCTTGAGCAGAACGCCTTGGCTCGCCAGCACCAGCTTGCTAACACCGTCGAAATAGCTCGCCGCGGCCTGCGCTACCAAACCCGATGCCTGACTGATCATCATGTCCGGGCCCAGCGCGATCTGCGACGCTGCATAGCCGGCCGTTTCCGCGTTGCTTAGCTGCACCGCCTGCACAATCGACGGATTCAACGCATCCGTATCCGGTGGCGTCGGGTTCTGTTGCAGCATTCGCTCGGTCATGAGCGTGCGCACATTCGACGGTGGCGGAACAGGTGGTGCGGGAGCGGGAGATGGTGCTGGTGCTGGTGCCGGTGCTGGTGCTGGTGCTGGTGCTGGTGCTGGTGCTGGCGCTGGTGCTTGCGTCGATGTAGGCGCTTGCACTGGCGCGGGTGCAGGCCCTGATCCACCGGTGTTACCACCGTCCTCCTCACCGGAGGCCGCATGCGGTATCCGGCTACCCGAGATCCATTTCGACCAGAAGGCCATCTCGATTCCCCTCCCCTACGCCAGAGTCGATTCGCGGTCCGGATGCACGTCTACGGTTTATCTGCGATCGACATGATCATCGCGACCGCTCGCGACACCACCGCGTTGGAAATCTGGTTAAGGGCTTGCTGGCTGTGCACTGCGTTTTGCAGCGAAAGCCCCGCCGAATGGCTCGCGACCTGATAGAGCGCGGCAATGGCCTGCGCCGGCGCCTCGGCTACCACTTTCACGTTGGTCTGCGTGACGGCATCGGTAATCTGGGCGTTGACTAGGGGGTCAGCCATGGTCTTTTCCTTCGGTCGACGGTGAAGGCACGTGGCGGCGAGAACCGCTGCCCTTTTCACAACGATGGGCATGGGCTGTTGTGAACACAGCCACGCCCACTTCATCGCGCGGCGTGGCCGCACGGCCAATCTCGACGCGCAGACGATCGCGAATCAATTGCACACGCTTGCGCAGCAGCGGCTGGTTGATGCCCATACGTTCCGCGATCTGCGGATACGGCAGGTCATCGATAAAGCGAAAGGCAAACAGGCGGCGCTGCGCGGGACTCATCGCGCGAAGCGCGGCCTCGATGCACGCGATCTGTTGATGGACTTCGAGCTTCTGCATGGCCGAAGGCGCAAAGGCATCGTCCGTCCCGACGGGCTCGTTATGCACATCGACGCTCCCGTCGAACACCTGACCTTCACGTGCGGTACGGCGCACGCCGTCGACAAAAACATGACGCAACACGACAAAGAGAAAGCCCTTGGGCCGTTCGATAAAATGCGGTCGGTGCCGTGTGTACTGAAGCGCTTTCAGGGCCGTGGCCGCGAGCAACTCATCCGCTCGATCCAAATGACCACCGGTCAAGCGGCGAGCTCGTCGCAGCAGCATGGGCTGATTTGCGCGCCATGCCTGTGCGAATTTTTCGTCGATACCGTCGTCCGCTCTGCAATCCACAGCGCCGCACTCCCGTCAACGAGAGTGCGCGAGTCTCCATGGTCATCAACGGCGTCGCTGTTCCCTGCGTGACAGGCATGCAGGTTTTAAGTTGTAGGCGCATCAAGATGCGAACTGGCGCAACAATCTCAGCGCCGAACGTCGAGAAAAACCCTTAAAACAAGGCTTTTTGGCCTATTCCTTTTAGCCTGTGGCGACGGCTTGCACCGGCATCACCTTGTGCAGCCAGCGTGAACGCAACCATTGCTCAGCGGGCGTGGAGATGTAGCGTTCCATCCCCTTACCCAGCAACCAACACAGCGGCAATGCCGGCAAATACCACAGATAGCCGTGTGCGATGTCGCTGCCTGCCGCCTTGTAGAGACGCACTACAGCGAACACCACGAACATGTGGGTGAGGTAGATCTCGTAGCTCAAGCGCCCCCACGAACGAAGCCAGTTGAACCCACGCCATGGCGCACGATGGACTGGCGCCCATGCGCTAGCCAGCACCAGACACAGAGCGGAACCGGTGAGCAACAACATGTAACCGTTGTGCATCACCTGCCACAAGAACTTGCCTTCAAACATCACCAGGTAGAGCCCGACAGCACCGACGATGCCAAGTGCCGATGCCACCATGCGAGGCACGTGCTGCCAGCGATGCCAGGCCAGGGCGCCGAGCACCCCCGTGGCAATGGCTGCCATGCCGGGCAGATAAGCCTTCTCTTGCCAGATCTCGTTATCGGCCAACGCGGCTCGTGTCCAGGGCAGCGAGATGGCGAGCACGATCAGCATGGGCACCAGTACCCACGCGCGACGCGTCAGCAGGCAAGCGATGGGAAAGCCGAGGTAGAAAACTTCTTCAATCGACAACGACCACAACACATCCCAGCCGCCGGGCAAATAGCCCGTCATGCCTTCGTACCAGTTCAGATGGAAACCCAGCGCGGCCACGATGGCGCGCGGCAGCTTTTGCCCTTCGCGCTGAATCACATAGTCCTGCACGCCGAGCAGATGCATGCCACTGAGCACACCCACCAACAGCAACAGACAAGGCGCAATGCGTGAGAAACGGCGCACGTAGAAGGCGCGCAGATCGATGTTCGCCAACGTGCCGCCACGGCGCAGCGCGTTACTGGTGATCAGGAAGCCGGAGATGACGAAGAAGATGAAGACCGCTTCGTAGCCGTTGAAGTTGAGCGCATTGAGCAGCTTTTCCGGTAGAAAGTCCGCCAGCCCGGTCTTGCGCAGGCGAATGCGCAAACCGATGTGATGGAGCACCACGAGCAGAATGGAGAGACCGCGCAGCAGGTCGATGCCTGTATTGCGTCGCGCTTCCATGCGGTATGTCGCTCCGTCCATCAGCCCAGCCTCTCCAGTGCAAAGTCCACAAAGGTGCGCAGCTTCGCTGTCGGCCGCGTTTCACGTCGTCGCACAATGTGCAGATGACGCACCGGTAGCTCCCAATCCGGGAGCAGCCGAACCAATGCACCGGAGGCGATGGACGGCGACAGCAGCACGTCCGCCTGCACCACCACACCTACGCCGCATAATGCGGCCGTCAGCAACGCCTGCCCGTTGTTGCAGGTGAGCGGCCCGCGGACGGGAACGTCCACATACCGATCCCCCTGGGTGAAGCGCCAGTGGTGATCGCGTCCCCACGCCATAAATCCCAGGCACGCATGCGCTTGCAGATCCCCTGGTTCCTTGGGCGCGCCATGGCTTTGTAAGTAACCCGGACTGGCGACGGCGAACATGCGCGACGGCGAGAGTGGCCGAGCGACCAGCGCATCGTCGTGCAGCGGCCCGGAGCGGAACGCCACATCGATACCTTCCTCTTGCAGGTCGACCACGCGATCGTTGAGTGTCAGCTCCACCTGCACGGCGGGATACGTCGCCATGTACTGGCCCACCACCGGCATCAGCCGGTGCGCGCCCCAGGTCACCGGGGCCGTCACGCGCAGCGTGCCCTGCGGCTCGGCGCGCAAGGCCTCGGCCACCTGATCGGCGGCCTGCACGCTGCTGAGCACGTCGCGGCAACGCTCCAGATAGGCCGCGCCGATCTCGGTCAAATGGTGTCGGCGCGTGGTGCGTTCCAACAACTGCGCGCCGAGCTGCTGCTCCAGTGCGCGCACATGGTTGGCGACCATGGTGGTGGACAGGTCCCACTCGTCGGCCACCGCCGCAAAGCTGCCCTTCTCCACCACGCGGACGAAGACTTCCATACTGGTCAATCGATCCATTCCAAAGTCTCACTGTGGAGTGAAGCAACGGGAAGCGCATTTATAGACCAGAAGTGGCTAACCACAATCCCTGCCATCCGCCATAGGGAACCACCGATGACCGCCACGACCCTGCTGCGCCGCCTTGCCCTGGCCTGCGCGCTGACCTTCACTGCCGCTGGCCATGCCGCCGACGCGCCGCCAACGACCCGCCCGCTGCCTGCCGACTGGTATCCCGAAAGCATCGCGGTGGGGCCGGATGGTTCGTTCTATGTCGGTAGCTGGCGCCAGGGCGCGGTGGCGCGCATTGCACCGGGATCGGATCAACCGGACGTGCTGGTGTCGCCGGGCTCCCATGGCCTTTCCAACGGACAGGGCGTGCTGGTGGATACGCGTCGCGGCCTGCTGTGGGTCTGCTCCGGCACGCTCGGCTACACCACGGTGCCGACGAACCCCAGCGCCCTGAAAAGCTACGACCTCGCGACGGGCGCACCGCGCGCCAGCTACGAACTGCCGGACAAGGGCTACTGCAACGATCTGGCGCAGGACGATCACGGCACGCTCTACGTCACCGACTCACTGCAGCCCCGCATCTTCCGCTGGCGCGATGGCGACAGCGCACTGGAGCTATGGAAGCAGGATGCGTCCTTCAACGCCGGTACCGAGGGTTTCAAGCTCAACGGCATCGCCATCGATCGCAACCACGTTTACGTGAGCACCGTAACGGCCGCACCCTACCTGCTGCGTATCGACATGAACGCGGATGGCAGCGCCGGGGCCGTCACACGCATCGACATGCCGCGCACATTGAAGAATGCCGATGCGGTGCGCTTGGCGGGACCGGACCGGTTGGTGATCTTTGAGAGCAATGCGTTTGGTCATGACGGCCCTTACGGTGGGCAGATCTCGCTGGCGACGCTGTCGGGGCATCGCGCTACGTCGCTGGTGACGCTGGTGGCGGGGCTTAACGATCCGTCGTCAGGCGTGATTGCCAACGGCCGCGTGTACTTCATCGAGTCGAAGTACAGCCTGTTGTTTGCACACAAGGGCGACGACGCCGCGATTCCCCGCCACGTGCCGTTCGATGTGCAGTCGGTGCCACTGCCGCAGTAAGGCAAGTACGGTGGCTGCCGTTACAAGCCACCGAGCTCACCGGGCTCGTGCATGCGCCGCGCGCATTCCATATCGAACTCCGTTTGCAACACCACCCAGTAGAGCGCGGGGGTGCCAAACACAACGGCGAGGCGGATGGCGCATTCCGCATCGATAGGTTCACCCATGAGTACGCGACGAATGCGGCCCACCGGCAAACCCATGCGGCGGGCCAGTTCATGGGCCGACATGGCGCGGGGACGCATGTAGTCGTCGCGCAGTACCTCGCAGGGTGAGCGCACGCGGTGGAAGGTGTTGGAGCTCGGGTCGGAATGCGGCGTGATGTCAGGCATCAGAGCCTCCTTCAGGGCGCAGAAAGTCGCCGGATCAGCATGTGATCCGTGTCAGGGAATGCCATGTGCCCCGTCCGTGATCGCCCGGAGGTGTGACGCATCGACCCGTGAGCCGATGCGCCACGGGGACGATCATCGGACGGGGTTTAAGCGTCGGCGCTCGGCGACTGGATTCGCCGAGGGTGGATGTGCCCGAGGCAGAACACGGCTGCTTCGAGAATCCTCCTCACTTCATCGGTGACCGCCTGGGCACCCCGCGGATCCCGCGTACTCCACGAGATAACGGCCCAATCCAGCTTCTGAAAGCGCTCATGCAGGTGCATGAGCCACCTCGAAACGGCGACGGGATCGCACTCGGGAGTAACCGCAGGGGCGGAGCTGGGAAGGCCCAAAGCGGGCGCTGAAGCGGCTTGGCTGCCGTCAGGGAGGGAAAACGGGCGTCGCCCTGTCTTATGATCGCTATTAGCCATCATCAACTCTCGATAAGTTGGTTATGGTTAGCGGGTCGTCGGTGTTCGTTGCACCGGCGGCCCGCGACTCACGGCATCACTGCCGTGGTCACTCGCGTAGCCCTGGAACACATCGAAACAGACGGCGCGAGTGACGTATCCAGCCTACGCTAGCGCTGGAAAAAACGCATGTCGGGCGAAGGCTCGACGCACATGAGGGATGCGCCTACGCGCGCGCTGAACAGCCCAGACTTGCGCCAAAAAAGGCGTCATATATATCAGCGACATCGGGTGCCCGGCGGACGATAGTCCGCACCACGTAGTCGCGCCGACAGACAATTCGGATAAATCCCATTCCAGTAGAGCCACCTGCCCTCTACCTTTTGCGTCATTCGTGCGTCGATTAGCTCTTCTGCCACCCCTCCTTGGGTTGCATACGGCATACGTGAACAGCGGAATCGAGATGGATGTTGCAGGCGAGGTCTGTGGCCTTGCTTAGGGCAACAACAGGATATCCGCTGCCCACGTATGCACGGGAGAAATCTAGCCGTGCGCATTGCATCGTGAAAGAACCCAAGACGAATGATCCGCCTTGCGTGAGCGGTGAGTGTGCCTTGGTTATTGCCGCAAAGAACAAAGACGCCCCCTGGGTTACCAACGGCTGTCTCTTCGTTTTTCTATTGTCTGAGTTGGAATTTTGCCATGAAGCTTTATCACTTCCCTGCCATCGCATGTGGACTCATCACCCTCGCCGCATGCGCTCCCGCGGCGACCACTGTTGATCGTTCGGCTTCCAGGCATGACGCAGAAGCCTCCATCACGATGAAAGGTTCATTGCTGCAAACAATGCTTGCGTGTGATGGTGGGCTCTTTTCCTACATCGCGAAGCACGAGGAAGAACTCGCCACCGTCGCGCCGCTGGATAACCCCGCACCGGGCTACGCCCGCTTCGCGCTCAACGTGCCCGGCAAGCAGGGGAAAACACGCTTCCAAAAGGGTTTGAGCGTTGGTGGCATCGAGACGAAAGGCTTCCTCTATGACTTGGCCAGCGACCGCTCCAGCATCTATTGGGGATTCTATGTCGCCGGCACACCGGCAGAGGTTGCAAAGAGCATCCGCCCGTTGCTGGACACGAAGCAAGGCGCGGTAGCATCGGGATTGGGCGCGGGCGGTTTTGTCCGTCTGGAGTGGCGGATCGATGGCCGTTGGACACCCTTGGCAGTGGCCGCAAGTCACGGTGAGAATAACGGGGATCTTCGTTACGAAGAGCGCGTCCTGGAGATCTCTGAAGACACGCTGCCTGACGGATCCAAGGGAACGTTGCTGGCCTGCTCCCTTCAACACAATCGGACGCCGCTCTCGGAAGATCTGTTACGCGGCATTGTTCCCTGATGCGCTGAGGACGTCGCTTAACCAACTCCGCCTGTAACTCATGTGGCGTGATTGCTCGACGCGCATGAGACGAACGCACACGGCGTGCTCACACAGCATCGTCAGCTGCGCCAAAGCAGCTGGCGATGCATCCCGTCTATCCATCAACCACGCACTATCACCCGCCGCACTGCCTTTGAAACTGCAGCGCAACACGTACTTTTGCGGACCCCCGCCTGAGTAGTTTTAGCAAATAGACGCCCTGTTGTTCCCAGCGCAGACTACGTGCCTCGCGACGCCCAGTGTTTCATTCACGACCTTCGCTTCACAGCATACGTGCCGTGACTTCTTGCGCTCAGCAAGTTTATGGAGGGTATGTCATGCGTCTCTTGCGCCCGTTGTATATCTCGCTCGTTCTGCTTGTGTCGTTATTTTTCCCGGGGCTGCTGTATGCGACGCCGGGGTTGTCTACGTGCTTCTGGCAAGGGCCGTACTCAATCAACGACCTGCCCGTTTACAACCAGCTCCCCTATCCCGACACGCACGCCGCCTACTGGTCGGCGCAGTTCACCGTGCCGGCAGGAGCCACGGTTGTGCTCAACGGGGTGTATCCGGTGTCGCGCTACATGTCGCTGATCAGCTATCAGGGCGCTAACGAAACAGCGGTGAGCCATCTTTCCGATACGAGCATTCAGCCGGATGCCGGCTCCCTCAATCCGTTTGTTGCCGGCGCGCCACGGTACAGCGGATCGCCAAGCAACTACACGATTCAACTCGTGGCAGGTAATGCACCCTCATCCCCCGCTGGCAATACGCTGTACTCCGGCACCACCAACCAGACCATGACCGTGTTGTACCGCGTGTACGTGCCGGACAGCGGTTTTAACGAGGCGGGCGGCCTTGATGCGGGCGGCGCTGACCTGCCCACGATGAGCGTTCACAACTCAGATGGATCGATTACCACCGGCAGCGCGGCATGCAGCGCAGTTCAAGCGTCTCAATCGCTGATTCCAAGCAGCATCATCAGCCCGTTGGAGTATGTGGTGGTGAGCGCACTCGACCTGCCATTGCCAGCGGTCACGTGGTCGCAGGCACGACTTATCGCCATGGCGGCACTGATCGACGGTTTTCAGAACCCGGACAACAGCTACCTCGAAGCGTCGCTAAGTCGTGACTACGGAACCGTAGCGGTAGTGACCGGAAAACTTCCCACCGTGCCGCAAACGTTACCCAACGCCGCCACGATGGGCACGGGCGACATGCGCTACTGGTCGCTGTGCAGTTATGAGTTCTATACGGAAACCGCTACCGATTGCGCGTTTGATCAGGGGCTAGTGACCGACAGCGCGGGCAACTACACGATTGCAGTAAGCCAGATCGCCGACCAGCCCACCAATGCCGTGCCTAGCTGCGGTTTCAACTGGCTGCACTGGTCCGAAGCCGGCGATGGCGACGGACATACGAATGACGGGTTCCTGGTGTTGCGCAACATGTTGCCCAACGCGTCATTCACTCAGGCGATTCAGAACACCACCGTGCCCGGTACCTGGTCGCTGGTAATGGGTAGCTACTTGCCGACGGTCACTTACATGTCCACCGCTGATTTCGAAGCGAAGGGGTGCCCGGGTGCATAGCTACGCAAGGTATTGATGTTGCTATATCGCAAATATCAGCTGGCCCGCCGACTCGACAGTAGTTTCCGCACGAGCCAGTAGACAAGCCACACGACTGCGACGGGCGCGATACCAAAGAGCCCCAGCATGATCACGGCCTCGCTCAGCGAGTCCAGCTCAGCACTCAGGGTGATGCAAACCACCGCCAGCAGCCAGGTGACAGATACGCCGCTCAACAAACGTCGCAGCCAGAACCGAGATGGTTCAGTGCTGCGGCGATCCCTGATGGTTATCCACAACCACCAAGGCACCCAAAGCACGTAGAGGGGGAGCGCACCGATGACGAGAAGTTCAAGGCCACGTTCCTGAGCGGTCGAATCATGGTCAGCTCCCGCCGTGACGAAAGCCAGCAGCACCCAGACAAAGATCACGCAGAGCACGACAGGCTGCCAACGTGGCGGCGCTACATCGTGGCTTTCTTGCAGGTTCTGACCAAGCACGCCATCGACTTTTTTGGTGGGCAGGCAGCAAAGCAAGATCGTCGCGCACTGTGATACGGCAGGCATCAGCAGTAGCCAGAACCAGTGGCCGCTGCGGCCAAGGTCATGCAAGCGACGCACGCTGGTCGCGGCGAATATCCATAACAGCCAGATAAACGATACGGCGACGAAGAGTTGACTCGGCAGCCACCAGAGCGTGCCGTGCGATCGCGTGATGGTGATGCAGACCAGCAACATGCAGACCACGCCAATCATGGCGCTGCGCGTTGCTGCACCCGAGAACGACATCAGCTGCTTGAGCCACGTAGTGATACGCATGCCGTGTTCGTTGTGACCAGTGACACTCATAAGCTCTCGTCATTCCTTTGCGCAGCTGCGCGGGCATGGAGGGGTGAAGATGCCGACGAAGGCTGCGAGGCGTCGTACATCGACGCAAAGGTGAGCACGATAGTGGGCTGGAATGCCTGCTCATAGCCTTGGTAAGGCAATGGATCGGCACGCCGCACGGCGTTGACTACGGAGCGTTTGCCCGCTTCGTCATAAGGGCAATCAGACTCGACGTCGACGCCGGTGATATGTCCGCCGGGTTGCTGAGTGACCCGTACCTTGCAGGACGTGGCTGGCGTGTTGTCGGGCCGTATCCATTGGGTCTGCACCGCCTGCATCACGGCACGACTGTAGTCCGCGGCCAGTGTGGGTGTTGCCGAGGCCGTTGTTGGTTCGCCTGTTGTATTTTTCGTGTTGCCTGAAACCGACGTATTCGCGTTGTGATTGACGTCGTAGATGACGCGGGAGCTCTGCAGTTGTCGCAGCTGATCGGTAGACAGCGTGACGAGTTCATCCCGATCAAAGTAATCGTCCGCGCCGACCTTTCCGCTGCGCAGGTCACTATCGACACGCCGCTTCTGGTTGTACGCCGTTTTTGCGGCGACGAAGGTCAGCGTGCTCCCATCAGCGGAAACCAGTTTCAATGCACCGTAGGCCGGGGACTGGTCAAAGCCCTTCACCACTTTGGACAGATCAGCGAAGTAGATATCCCCCGCGTGTGGCGTTGCGATGGATGCAGCGATGTCGTTGCCCTGTCGCCATTCCTGAAAGGCGCCCACGACAATGACAAGGCCGACGATGGCCGGGATCAACACCCAGCCGCGCCGGCGCATGGCCGGAATCGGGTCTTTACTGACGCGGCTCTGGAACTCCTGCTTGGTCAGCGCCACGCCGTTATGGCAGCGCGAGCACACGGCCTGGTACTGCCGGCTGGTAACCCAACTGAACGCGTACCAGATGTGCGCGTAGCGGTAGCTGACGGTGAGGTCAAAGCGCTGCGCGCTCTGGCAGACCGGGCAATCCCGCGTGCCCGCATCGCCGGCGATGCATACACCACCGCCGCTTCCCCAAATGATCATGAAACCCTCCTGGCATCGTGCATGCCGTCCTTGGCTGCCGGGCGACAGCGAAGGTTGGCATGTTACGGAGGGTCAGTCCGACAAAAAGTAGGAGTTTTCCTATAAGCGTGAGGGCCTGCGCGGTTGTCGTACCCGGCCCGGCACCGCCGGTGACCGGTTACTCACTCGCCGGCGGCGCCTGGATCATCCGCTGCGCCGGCCCTTGATCGTTGCGGTCAAGGTGATGTCATGGGGTTACTCGTACATGGTCAGCCACAACGACGGCTTGGGCGGCCTTGTCCGCCCCCCCCCACGCAACCGAGGGCTTCAACTGCGGCCGCCCAAGGGACCTGCACTGCATTTGCCGGCCTGGAAAACAGAATGAGCGTGCCATGTTCGAACGAGAGGCAGCCCGCATAGGTCGTTTTCAGACATTCGCCCGCAGCCTGGCGACCATCGTCCAGCCGATCATGGCTATAGAGTCGGCGGGCACCTGCTGACACACTGAATCCCAACTCAGGAATGCCCATGACAAAGAAGTCACTAGTCGGCGCGATGCCGCTCGCCATGGCCGTGTTGACGGCTGCTTGTTCACCGGCGCCACGCGACCCGTTGGTTGGCGACTCGACCGCAGTGAAGCAGCCCATTTTGACTACGCGGCTGCGCCCCTATGCGCAGCCGCTGGTGCCGGTCACTATCGACGGCAAGCCGTATCACTTCATCCTCGATACCGGCGCGCCTTATACGTTCATCGACAATCACTCTGCCGAAACGCTCACTCAGGCACTGACCGATGATCAGGTTCCGGAGTACTTCCGCAATTACATAGAGCGACTCGGCACCCTCGGTGCCGGTATCGAGCCAGGACAGGTGAAGTACTGGCAACCGAAACCTCTCTTGATCGGCGGCCAGCCCATCGAAGGCTCCGTGCCGTGGGTCGGCATGGATCTCTCTTTACTGGATCTTTCGTACGGCTCGCACGTCGACGGCCTTATGGGTGCCAATGCCTTTCGCCAACTGAACTGGGGCATGGATAACCTTACACATACGTTGACGGTCTGGTCCCGGCCACCGTCGACGGCTGGCTATACGAATTGCAGCGTGTATCAGGATGCTTTCGGAGCGGGGCCTGACTTGGCGATACAGCTGGCCAATGGCAATGGCGGCCCCATGCGGATCGATACTGGCGCCACTTACGAGAGCATTTCGCAAGGAACCTTGGCCGTACTCCGGGAACAGGGCGCCACCGTCGAAAAGATCGGCCAATCGACGCGCCTGGCCGCCAACGGCACCTACGAAACCGCCACCTATCTTGTGGATGGATTGCATTTCGACGGTAAGCCCGTTGGCCGCACCCGCGTCTACGAGAGCAGTGACTCCAACAACCTGGGCATGGCATTCCTCTCCCGCTTCGACAACTACGTGTTCATACCGAGCGAAATGCTGTTTTGCTACAACGCCAAGGCATTCACTCGCCATGACGCCAAACCGGTGCGCTGGGTGGAATTGAGCAGCGAAGGCGGCCATCTGCGTATTGGTACGGCGAATACCGTACCTGACAGCCTGCCCAAGGGGCTCACATCGGGCGACATTCTGCTTGCCGTCAACGACCAGCCCGCCGACCCCAGGGATATCGAGAGTATCCGCCGCGAGCTGACAAACACCCCTGCGGGTGAATTGACGTTGCAGATCGAGCGTCAGGGTAAAACGATGACCGTCAAGCTCTAAGCTGGATCGTCAGTGCTCCGGCGCAGCAGGCAGTTCGTGGATCATCTGCTGCGCCAGCCCTTCGTAGTTGTAGTCGAAGTGATGGTCACCGGTTTTCTCGTACACCTTCACCCACGACGGTAGCTTGGGATCCGCGCAGATGGTGTCGGCCTTGTCTTTGATGCCGTAGTAGCAGACGACGGGCGGCTGACCAGCCAGAGCTTCCAGCGGCGGCATGGCGTCGTAGTGCTTGACCGGGTTGACCCACTGGAAGAAATCCTGCGTCCAGGTTTTCCACTTGCCTTCGCGCGCCGAGATATAGCCTTCCATCTCGATCTCGAAGTTCACGTCTTTGCTGGGCGATAGCAGCACGACCTGGGCGATGCGTGCGCGCCCTTCCGGGCTTAGCTTGCCCACAATGGTGGGCAGCACGTCGGCACCGAAGGAGAAGCCGATCAGCCAGATGCGCTTCTTGTCGCCGGAGGCCACGGTGCGCGCGATCAGCGCGTCGAGATCTGCCGCGGAATCCTCGGCGCTTCGATTGCGCCAGTAGTACTGCAGCAGGCTGACGCCCTCTACCGGGATGCCGTGGGAGGCGATGATCTTGCCCAGTGATTGGTCCAGATCGCGCCAGCCGCCGTCACCGGAATAGAAGATGGCAACCACGTCCTGACGCCCGGCCAGCGGCGTAACGCCCGGCTGCGCGGGCACCTGCACCAGCGATTCGTCCATGCTGGCGTGATGCCACGGCTGCCAGGCCAACAGGCCACCGCCAGCGGCCACCAGTACGACGAGAGCAGTCCATTTCCAGAATCGTTTCAACGTCGCACCATGCCCGACAATCCACCCGAGATAAGGCTCGCCACGTTGGCGAACACCAGCGGAAGCGCGATGCCGTTAGGCACCGCCAGGTAGCGAGGTTCCCACACGGGATCGAATTTGTCTTTGTATTTGCGCAGCCCGCGGAAGTTGTAGAACTTCTCGCCACGGCCGAACAGCATGGCGCCAAGGCGACTCCACAGCGGTGCGCTGCGGCGGTTCTGCAGGCCGGAGAACGGCGCCATGCCCAGATTGAACCAGCGGTAGCCTTCCTGCTTGGACCACTGCATGAGGCTGATGAAGAGGAAATCCATGACGCCCGCGGTGCTGTCGGGCAGATGGCGCATCAGGTCCAGCGAGGCCTCTTCCTTGTTGCCGGTAAGGAACAGGTTGGCAAAGGCCACCAGTTCCTCGCCCTGCCACACCAGCGCCATGGGTGTGCGCTCCAGGTAACGCGGGTCGAAGGTGCCCAGCGAGAAACCCTTCTCGCGCACACCCTTGTCGCGCATCCAGGCGTCGGAAATCTTCTTGAGCTGCGGCATCAGCGCAGTCACTGCGTCGGCCGGCACGATCTCCATGCGCATGCCGTCGCGAGTGAGCTTGTTGATGGTGTTGCGCAAGACCTTCTTGGACTTGCCGTCGAGGTTGAAGCCTGCAAGATCGACGCGTGCTTCCTCGCCGATCTTGAGGAAGTTCATGCCCACTTCCAGATACAGGTCGAGATCGTCCGGCCGCACTTGGTAGAACAGCGGCCAACCACCGGCGCGCTCGCACTGGTCACGGAAGGTCCACACCAGTTCGCGGCGGGCGTCCTCGTCCTCGCCTACCGGGTCACCCATCGCCACCCAACTGCGGCCCTCCACGTCGTACATGATGAAGGCGCGGCTGTCGGTGTCGAACAGCAAGGTCTTGTCACCCATCAGCGCCAGGTGTGCCTGCGCCGAGGTGAAGTTCTTGATCAGCGGCAGCGCACGCTGCAGGTCGTCTTCGCTCGGCAGATGCAGGTCGGGGCGCGCGGGACGGATGAGGTTGGCCAGCGCAAACAGCAAACCCGCCGCCGCCGCACCGACCAGTGCGCGCAGCGCTCGCGGGGCACCGCCGTGGTAGAAGCTGAACTCCCACCACAGGTTGCTGCTGTACTCCACGTGCTTGTAGCTGAAGCCAACCAGCCAGCCAGCGCACACCAGCACGGCGACGATGGCGATGATCCAGCCCCACGAGAAGCTCGCGCTGAACATGGACGCGCGCCGATAAAACAGACGATGTGCCGGGGCCAGCGCCAGGGCCAGCACCGAAAGCAGAGTGGCTTCTTCGTAGTCGATGCCCTTGAGCAGCGACAACACCGCGCCGAGCACCAGCAGGATCAGCGTGAGCACGTACGCCGCATCCAGGCGCCGCTGCAGGCCGCGCGCGAGGATCAGCAGCATCATGCCGACCACACTGGAGAGGAAGTGGGACACTTCCAACACGGCCAGCGGCAGCACATCACGCAGTATCGCCATGCGCGCCGGCAGCGCCGAGGTGGCGCCGGAGAACAGCAGCACCGCGCCCGACACCATGGTGAGGCCGGCGAAGAACGGCGGCAGCAGTGCGGTGAACCACGGAGCCAACAGCGTCTTCTGGCGAAGGCCGCGTGCTTCGCGCCACAGCACCACCACGGTGGCGGCGAACAGCGGCAGGAAGTAGTAGATGAGACGGTAGGCTGCCAGTGCGCCGAGGATGGGCGCTTCCAGGCCCTGGTTTCCTTCCGCGCCGAAGCCGGCCAGCATCACCGCCTCGAACACACCCAGGCCGCCGGGTACGTGGCTGACCAGGCCAGCGATCTGCGCCAATACGAAGATCGCCAGGAAATGGCCGAACCCCGTATCCACCTGATTGGGCATCAACAGGTACAGCACATAGGCGGCCAAACCCCAGTCCACCGCGCCCACCAATACCTGTCGCGTGGCGACCAGCGTGCTCGGCAAACTCACGCGCCAGCGCCACAGGCGCAAGGGGCGTCCAAGCAAGCGGCTGCCGGCGATCCACAACAACGGAATCAACGTGAGCACGATC
>NZ_JAELTQ010000099.1 GCF_016428905.1 Dyella sp. ASV24
GGCCAAACACCAGTCGGCGCAGGCTGTATTCCACACCGTCACCCGGGCTGGCCACGGCGTAGAGGTCGATCGGCGCGTCCTTGCCGCCCACGTCACGCCAGTTGGTGATCTTGCCCAGGTAGATATCGTGCAGCTGCTTCACCGTCAGGTTGGGCACGCTGTTGGACGGGTGCGTCACCATCACCAGCGCGTCGAACGCCACCGGGGTGAACAGCAGGTTGCTTTCGGCGTCGCCGTAGCTGCTGCGTGCGCTGCCGGCGATATCCGCCAGGCCATGCTCCACCGCATCCAGGCCGGATGCCGTATTGAACGGCTGCACGTCGATGCGGCCCTTGCCGCTCTTCTCGTATGCCTTGGCCACGTCGTCCACCACGCCGCGCGCCGTGGCGTAGTCACCACGCCACACCAGCGCCGGCGGCGGGGGAGTGGTGGGCTTCTTGGTGGACTTGCTGGTCTTGCCGGCGGCGAGTGCGCCGGAGGCTGCGCATGCGGAAAGCAGCGCAACAATGAGCAAACGGGAAAGGCGTTGTGACATGGCGGTGGAGAACCCCGAGATAATGATGATGGCGTTCGCGAGCCGCCTGATAGGAAAAACGGGCGCGCGTGCAGGTGTAACCCGGCTATTTCATCCAGCTGACGGCCAAACCGCAAGCTAATTCATACGCTTGCATCGAGGAAAAGCGCGACCGCGGCCACGCAACGCCCGTTGCGTTCATGCCCCGTTAGTGGATCTCGCACAAAACCGCGAGCGTCGCAGGTTTGGGTGCGACGGTTTAGGGCCTTTCTGCTCTTCGCATGGGTGCCTTGCTCACCGCCCCCGCCAGACGAGGGCGGTGAGACAACGCATCAGCGAATCTCCACGTACCGCATCCCATCGTCGCTCGCCACCACCAACACCAACTGGCGCGGATTCACACCCGTCAGTTGCTGCAGCGTGCGCAGGTCGGGCACACGCAGATTGCCGATGCCAATCACGATGTCATTCGCCTGCAGGCCCGCCTGCGCCGCGCGGCTGCCCGTGCGCACCGCACCCACGGCCACGCCGCGAATGCCCTGCGCACGCTGGTTCTGCGAGAGCTCACTGAAGGTCACGCCAGCCAGTCGTGCGTCCAGCTTGGCGCCGTCCACCGTGGCGAGCTTCTCCGGCACCAGCTTGGCTGTGACCTCACGCGTAGCGCCGTTGCGCTGCACGGTCAGCTTTACTGTGCTGCCGATCGGCATCAGGCCTTCGGCGTTGCGCAGATCCTGCGCGTTGCGCACCGGCTTGCCGTCGATGGCAGTAATCACGTCACCCATCTGGATGTCCGCACTGTCGGCCGCCGAGCCCGTGGTCACGCGCGTCACCACCGCGCCGTTGTTGTCCTTCAGCGCCAGCACCTTGGCGATGCGCGGGGTGATGTCCTGCGTTTCCACGCCCAGGTTGCCGCGATTCACCTTGCCGTTGGTGATCAGCTGCTGCATCACCTCGCCGCTAAGGTTGGTCGGGATGGCAAAGCCAATACCCACATTGCCGCCCGACGGCGACAGGATCATCGTGTTGATACCCACCAGCTCGCCGCGCAGGTTCACCAGCGCGCCACCCGAGTTGCCCGGGTTGATCGACGCATCCGTCTGGATGAAATTCTGGAAGCCCGTGCCGCCCAGACCCGAACGGCTCAGCGCCGACACAATGCCCGACGTCACCGTCTGCCCCAGGCCAAACGGGTCACCCACAGCCACCACGAAGTCACCCACGCGGAGCTTGCTGGAATCCGCCATCGGCAGCGCCTGCAAGCCCGTGGCCTCGATCTTCACCACCGCCACGTCGGTGTCCGGGTCCGTGCCTACCAGCTTGCCCTTGAAGTCGCGGCCGTCCTGCAGCGTCACCGTGATGTCGTCCGCACCACCCACCACGTGGTTATTGGTGAGGATGTAACCCTTGGCCGCATCCACAATCACACCCGAACCCAGGCTCTGCTCCACGCGCGAACGCGGCGAACCCTGCAGGCCAAAGAACTGGCGGAACACCGGATCGTCAAAAAACGGGTCGCGCACCTGCACGCGCGTCTTGGTGGAAATGTTCACCACCGCCGGCGTCACCTTCTCCAGCATCGGCGCCAATGAAGGCAGCGGTTGTCCGTCCACGGTGGGTGGCAACGTCGCGTGGCTGGCCAAGGGTGTTGCGGCAGCCAGCATCAACGCGGCGGCAGCCAACCGGCGGACAAAACGGGCAGACATGGAAGCTCCTTTTTCACGAGTGGAATCGACCGTCGTTCGACTCATCGCGGCGTCACCGGTTCCGTTGCCGCAGCAATGACGAAATCACTTTACATCGGCTGAGGGCAGGGGTAACTTTCACCTTCGTTCGCGACCACAACATCTTGTGTGACAAGGCGGGGTGTTCACCCAAGAGCTGGTGTCACGGGACTCTCCCGGGGGGAGAGGGTTACCGGGTCGGGCAGGGAACGCGAGCATCGGCGTAAGCGCGGGCGTTCGTTTTCCGTGCCCTTCGATGCGAGCGGTTTTGCCGAATAGAACAACGCCAACACGGGGCCGTAAAGGTCATACCGGGAGGTCAGGAAGCCGATGAGCACCATGCGTGCACCAGCCGTAAACCGCGATGCCGCCGCCATTCCGCTGCAGCCTGCGTCCTACGACATCTGGGACAAGAAGTACCGCCTGAAGGCCAAGTCAGGCGCGCCGGTTGACGGTAGTGTCGACGAAACCTATCAACGCGTCGCCCGCGCACTGTCCGACGTGGAAGCCACGCCCGAACTGCGCGAACACTGGAACGAACGCTTCCTGTGGGCGCTGCGTCGCGGCGCCATTCCCGCCGGTCGCATCACCTCCAACGCAGGCGCGCTGGCGCACAAGCCCGCCACCTCCACCATCAACTGCACCGTGTCCGGCACCATCCTGGACTCCATGGACAACATCCTGGAGAAGGTGCACGAGGCAGGCCTCACGCTGAAGGCCGGCTGCGGTATCGGCTACGAGTTCTCCACGCTGCGTCCGCGCGGCGCCTACGTGTCGGGCGCGGGTGCATACACCTCCGGCCCGCTGTCCTTCATGGATATCTACGACAAGATGTGCTTCACCGTCTCCTCCGCCGGCGGTCGCCGCGGTGCGCAGATGGGCACGTTCGACGTCAGTCATCCCGACGTGAAGGAATTCATCCGCGCCAAGCGCGAAGACGGCCGCCTGCGCCAGTTCAACCTGTCCCTGCTCATCACCGACGGCTTCATGCAGGCGGTGGAGCACGATCAGGATTGGCCGCTGGTGTTCCCCGTGCACCTCAAGGAACAGGACGAGGTCGACCTCAACGACCCCGCCACCATCGTGTGGCGCGAGTGGCCCACCCACGAAAACTACGTGGAGCGCGAAGACGGCCTTGTGGCCTGCAAGATCTACGGCCACATCCGTGCGCGCCACCTGTGGGACATGATCATGGTGTCCACCTATGACTTTGCCGAGCCGGGTTTCATCCTGATCGACAAGGTCAACGAGATGAACAACAACTGGTGGTGCGAACACATCCGCGCCACCAACCCCTGCGGTGAGCAGCCGCTGCCGCCCTACGGCTCCTGCCTGCTGGGCTCGGTGAACCTCACCACCTTCGTGCGCGATCCCTTCGGCCCCAAGGCCCGCTTCGACTGGGACGAATACCGCGAAGTGGTCAAAGTGTTCACCCGCATGCTCGACAACGTGGTGGAGATCAACGGCCTGCCGCTGGAACAGCAGCGCCACGAGATCCTCTCCAAGCGCCGCCATGGCATGGGCTTCCTGGGCCTCGGCTCCACCATCACCATGCTCAAGATGCGCTACGGCTCCGCCGAATCCGTCGCCTTCACCGAAGAAGTCTCCCGCGAAATGGCCGTGGCCGGCTGGGAAGTCGCGCTGGACCTCGCCAAGGAAAAGGGCGTAGCGCCCGTGCTCGCCAGCGACTACACCGTCACCGGCGACATGCTGCGCAAGCGCCCGGAAATGGTCGCCGACGGCTACAAAGTCGGTGATTCCATCCCCGGTCGCGTGCTCCATGCCAAATACAGCCGCTACATGCAGCGCGTGGCCAGCGTGGCGCCCAACCTGGTCGAGCAGCTCGCCGAAATCGGCGCGCGCTTCACCCACCACAGCTCCATCGCGCCCACCGGCACCATCTCCCTGTCGCTGGCCAACAACGCCAGCAACGGCATCGAGCCCAGCTTCGCCCATCACTACTCGCGCAACGTGATCCGCGAAGGCCGCAAGACCAAGGAAAAGGTAGAGGTCTACAGCTACGAGCTGCTCGCCTACCGCGCCTTGATCAACGCCGAAGCCGTGCCCTTTACCGACGACCCCAAGGCCAAGCTGCCCGACTACTTCGTAGCCGCTGACGACATCACGCCCAAAGAGCACGTCGACATCCAGGCCGCCTCGCAGTTGTGGATCGACTCGTCCATCTCCAAGACGGCGAACGTCCCCACCGACTACCCCTACGAAGACTTCAAGGACATCTACTTCTACGCCTATAAACAAGGCTTGAAGGGATGCACCACCTTCCGCTTCAACCCCGCTGCGTTCCAGGGCGTGCTCGTCAAAGAAGCCGATCTAGAGAACACCCACTACCGCTTCGAATTGGAGGACGGTAGTGTTGTCGAACTGAAAGGCAACGAAGAAGTGGAGTACGACGGCGAAATGCACACAGCCGCCAATCTGTTCGATGCCTTGAAGGAAGGGTATTACGGAAAGTTCTAAACTATGCGCCGGTGCCTGCCTGCAGACACCGACCCACTGCCAAGAGCAATACCGAATATCCGGTGGCAAGGCTCAACATAAGTTCCAGAATCCACGTCGGAGGGGAATACCCGCATGTCCATCGATACAGAGTTTGAAGTGAACGAAGAAACCGTGACGGTCGTAGAAGCGCCGGTCGAGGTTCCCGTGGTCGAAGTGGCCCCGGCAGCCGCCCCCAAGAAGGCTCGCGCCAAGAAGAAGGTGGCTGCGGCCAAGAAGGCAGCTCCGGCCAAGAAAGCCGCCAAGAAGGCGGTGAAGAAGGCTGGCGCCAAGAAGACCGCCAAGAAAGCCGTCAAGAAGACCGTGAAAAAGGCAGCCGCCAAGAAGACCGTGAAGAAAGCGGTCAAGAAGGCTGCCGCAAAGAAGGTCGCCAAGAAGGCGGTGAAGAAAGCCGCCGCGAAGAAGGTTGCCAAGAAGGCCGTGAAGAAGGCCGCTGCCAAGAAGGTCGCCCGCAAGGTCGCCAAGAAGGCAGTGCGCAAGGTCGCCGCCAAAAAGGCTGTTCGTAAGGTCAGCAGCAAAAAGACGGCCAAGAAGGCCGCAGTCAAGAAGACGGCCCGCAAGGCCGCCGGTAAGAAGACCGCCGCCAAGGCGGTCAAGAGGTCCACTGCCAGCAAGAAGGCGAGCGTGAAGAAGGCCGTCCGCAAGGTCGCCAAGAAGTCCGCACGCCGTAAGTAAGTAGCACTCGATCCGGCCCGGCGTGTAAACGCCGGGCCGGTTTGTTCCAGGGCAACACGCAAGCCGGACCCTCCTAAGCCGTCATTCCGGCGAAGGCCGGAATCCAGGACCTACAGCGCGTTGAAGCGCGAGTACCACCAAGACGTCGGTCTGCAGTCATCCTCGCCGCCGCGCCGCCAAATCTTCGGAAGAACCACACCATGGCGATCAAGATCGAAAAGAAGATCAAGGGCTACAACGTCGTCAAGCCCGAAGACAAGGCCGCGTCTGCCGCCGCACCCGCCGCCCAGCCGGCCGCTTCCAAAGAAGCGCCCAAGGCGGAAGTCATCCAGATGCACGAGAGCCTGGAGCGCCCCGAGACGCTCGTCGGCTCCACCTACAAGATCAAATCACCGCTGTTCGAACACGCGTTGTACGTCACCGTCAACGACATCGTGCTCAACGCCGGCACCCAGCACGAACAGCGCCGCCCCTTCGAGATCTTCATCAACTCGAAGAACATGGATCACTTCCAGTGGATCGTGGCGCTCACCCGCATCATCTCCGCCGTATTCCGCAAAGGCGGTGACGTTACCTTCCTGGTGGAAGAAATGAAGGCCGTCTTCGACCCGCGCGGCGGCTACTTCAAAGCCGGCGGCGTCTACATGCCCAGCATCGTCGCCGAGATCGGCGGGGTGATCGAGCAACACATGAAGACCATCGGCCTTATCCACGATCCGGAAATGGATGAGTCCACCCGTAAGCTCATCGCCGAAAAGCGCGCTGCGTATGAAGCCGCTGCCAACGGCAAGGGCGCCGCACCCGCCGCCACCGAAACCAAGACCGAATCCGCCACCGGCTTCCCGCCCGGCGCTACCCTCTGCGCTAAGTGCAACACCCAGGCGCTGGTATTGATGGATGGGTGTCAGACTTGTTTAAACTGCGGATATTCCAAGTGCGGTTAGCGTTAGGGCGGCCAGAAGGCCGCCTTTTTTATATTGGGGGCAAGGAAGATGAAGCAGCAGGCGGAATTTGCGAATTTGATCTGTAGGTTTGGCGACAGGGCTGTAATGCTCGATTACTTTGACGATATTGTCCGGCGAGCGTTTGAAGGACGTTCTGATAAGTATTTTCGAACTCACGGTGCGGCAACATTCTTCTTTCATAACGTACGGGTGTTGAGGTTTGACGATGACGAAATTGGTTCGGTGCCGGTAATTACGGGTAGGATCGTTAAAGACACTACATTGCATCGGGATCAGGTGTATGTAAATGGTGGCCTTAAAGCGACATCCTTATCCATCGCCACAGCACCGTCGTCTTTCTTCTTATTGATCCTTCACAATCATCGCCTAGTGTTTGTTCGCGAGATGGCCGGGGCGCCGAATCTGCAGCAGTTTGCGCTTTTGCTTCAGGAAAATGTTCGAGCCGTTTGGAACGAATTTATTCGAAGCGACAGGGATTGGAATTCCTTGCTTCGCATAGAAGGAAAGCCGACTCTGAAGAAGATCAAGACGGAAATTCCCAGGCCCTCGGTTGAGGTTGTACCTCTGGCATCAGATGAAGAAATTGATGCACAGATAGGGAAGTTTTCGATACTTCGAGAAATTAGCATTAGTTTCCGCGGCACCAATCACGAAATTGATAACAGTCAGTTCTTTAGTAAGTGGCACTCGATGTTTGAAGACTTGGATGCGGAAGAGGCAAACATTAAGTTCAAGAGTGCTGATGGTCTCGATAAGAATAAGGCGAAGGTTGAGACAAAGGACGCTTCCCGGTCCGGAACTCAGCGCGTTCGATTGCAGGGTGTTGACCATCAAGGCGGCAGCTTAAAAATCGATGAGGAAGATTTTCGTCTAAGCCGGCCGCTATCTGGAAAGCTCGGAAAGAAAGTGCCTTCCGCAGCTAAGAAACTATTTGAAAAATTTAAGCAGGCTGCGGCGGATGGATACATTAAAGTGAAATCTATTTCTCCGGCTGTAAAAGATAAGATTGATGAGATTGAGGTGTGACGTCTAGAAAGGAAATCTTCGAAGATTTGGACAGGGAGAAAAGCCTGTGGGGTATATTTGTCTCCTCTCGTCATATTCTTCCTTCCAAATTTAATATTTTTGTTTCGTTGGGCTCTTTTGGAGCTGCTTTTGCTTGCGGCATCGTCTTCGATGATTACTTGAAATTGCTAATCTTGGCGCGGGATGTCTCAAGACTGGGGCTTGCGTCGGTTGTGTCGCTGCTTGGTTTTTTTATTACGGGATTCTCGATATTTGCCACGTTGGCCGATAAAGATTTGTTGTGCGAACTGGCTTTAACCGTGCATCCGGGATATCGGCTGTCTTACTTTAAGTACAATTTCTTTGTCTTTATTCGAGTGTTTAGCACTACTCTTTTGATTGCTTTTTTACTTCTGGCGATTATTTTTTGTCTTGGTCCTGGGACTGGCGTCGGTGCGCGGATCATGCTCTCCGCCCCATCTCTGTTGAAGCCGTTGGTTGTCGCTGTTTTTGCGCTGATATTTTCTCTTTTGGTTATATCTTTATTGGTAGCCAAAACGTTTATTGCAAATATTTATATATCCTTGGTAACCGCTGTTCAGTGGGCATTGACCAAAAAGTGGGAGATGCAGGCGGCGAAAAGAAAGGAAGTGGGCGGTAATGCATCGCAGGTAATGGTCGATCTTAGATATGTGCCGCGCGCCAAGGGTAAGCGCGTGAGTAGATAGCGAAACGGAAACCAGCTAACGGGGTCAGGTTCACTTCTTGCACTTCCGGGCTGGCGCAAATGCATCAAATAGGAAGAAAGGAACGACCAAAACAGGATCAGGTTCGCTTCTATCCGTCGAGGAATTGAGCTGACTTCGTTCCTAGGCCCTGTTTGCGGTTTCCCATGGATGAAGGGCATCAAATGCAGCAGGAAGAATTCAGTTTCTCGCGGCTTGAAAAGTGCATAGAGGAATACCTGAGTGATGCCGAGCAGGCAAAACCCAGTCGACTAGAGCGGTGGTCTTTTCGGACGGCTCTCGTCGCGGCTGCTGTGACAATTTTGCTCGGGGCGCTTGGTGGCTGGCGATACAAGGCCGTCGTCATGGTGGCCGGGCTTGCTCTTGAGCTGATTGGGTTGGGGGTTGGCATCGTTTGTATGGTTCTGCGTGAACGGCGCAACTCGACGTTCGCCTATGCCAGCTTTGCTAACGATCTGGATCGCGGGTTTGATGACGGCAGCAAAAACAGGGGGCAGAGTGCCCTTTTCGGGACGAGAGCGTAGTGTTTTGCTTCGATCAAAGAGCTCAAGTTCTCTTTCTCGAGCTTCTCGCGCCATCTAAGACAAGGGGCCATATGAAGTCTGCCAAACGAGTCGGCACTGCGCTGTCATGTTGTGCGGCTTTCGCAGCCTTCATGTATATGCCGACGGCTGGATCAGCCGAAGCGCCAGTTCATCCGCTCACCCACGCCCAGTTGAACGCCATGGCCCAGATCATGGACGTGACGACCGATGGTGGCCGGTACAACGACGCGCTCTTGCGAAGCCCCGCTCTAGCCGGGCTCAAAGGTGCGTTGCGAAAATGCCTTGGTTCTTCTCCCAGCGACAACACCCCTGAGTTCACGGTTCTGGCTTTGGTTTCCGCAGACGGGTTGCCTTCCAACGTGCTTGTTGCGCCCCAGAATGAGCTGACGACGTGCTTTGCGCACAGCCTGGGGCACGCGACCTTTCCTTCGTGGAGTGGCCCTCGGCCTTTCGCCATGGCGATCAGATTCAATGCACAAACTGGAACGGCAAGCTTGCCTTTCCGCACCTCCGGGCCGCCCGTTGCGCCACCACCTCCGCCTGCCGCGCCGGTCAACAGGAGTGCCGGCAGCCTAAGGTAGTTATTAGCTAACGAGGTCAGGTTTGCAGCTAACGGGGTCAGGTTCACTTCTCGCCCGTGCGGAAGTGAACCTGACCCCGTTTGTTAGGCCCCGTTTGTTACGGCCTCAACACCGCTGCCAGTCGTAGTCAGACCAAACCAACACGCCTCCGTAAGCCCCCACGCGTACCACACTGGCCTTGGCGTCATTCGCGTCCGCGCGCCTCCCGAACCGTTGCCTCCGATCAAGAACGGGGCGTCGACAGTGTGCGGAGCCAGTTAAATACCGCCAATTGACAAAACTAAAAATTTAGTTTCAAATAAACCATCAATTGAAAAAAGGACGTTTTGTGCAGAAGAGGCATGATGAGTTGCTGACCAATAGGCTCGAGCAGGCCGCTGACGAAGGGCATTCTTTCATTCTATGGAGCGAACTCTATCGCTGGTATGACGTGAAGAAGATTGCGGCCGGCTCTCGGCGTGACCTGTCGCAGCGATGGGAGGAGCTAACTGAAGGGACGCAAGGCCCGCTGGAATATGTGGAGGCCAACTGTGGCATGCACATCTTCGGAAGGGCGTCCATCAAGATGGTTTATGAGGAGTGACGCCTTCATAGGCACTTGAGGCACGGACCGAAAGAAGGGGCGAAGACAGAGGGGCAGAGTGCACCTTTTGCCGTCGTCAGCGATCCCTAGCCTAACGGATCAAGTTCACTTCTCAGCTGGCAAAAGATGAACGTTCTTGCGGACCCCGCTTAGGGGTGAAAACAAATTCAACTTTCGGGAGTCGTGATGCGTTTTGACGTGGCCGGCCCATTCGAAATACCCAGGCATGGCAAGAAGCGAAACATAACGAAGGAATCTCTGGTCCAGTTGTCTGCCCAAATGGAAGAGCGGGAAGAGGGGCTATCGGAATCCTGCGGTTGCTATGTGTTTGCCAAGCGAGCGGGTGGGGGCATCACGCCGTGGTATGTGGGTCAGGCATGCAAGCGCCCGATGCTGAAAGAGGCGCTGAACCCCGACAACATCACGAAGTACAACGGCGTGTTGGATGACGACAAGGGGACTCCATTGCTGTTCGTCATTCCTGCGCGTACTCGCGGTGGAAAGTTGCGCAAGCGGCCGGCGTCGGAGAAAGGAGGTCTTCCGTCGATTACCTTTCTTGAAAAATGGTTGATTGCGGCCGCTATCGAGAAGAACCCCGACTTGGTCAACAACAAAGAGACAAGATTCCTCCGTGACCTGCACGTCGTCGGTATCTTCAATCCGAAGCAGGGGGAGTCGACAACGGCTTCGAAGGATCTGAGGAGAGCTCTCTGGTGAAGCACTCGGACAGTGAGGGCAGCTGAACGGGGAGTTTTTCTGCCTGCCCTCATTGCAGCGAAAACGCGCCTGCAGGCACCCAAAGTACGCGCCCCTCTGATCCCTGTTTTTCCTATTAGAGCTAACGGAGTCGGGTTTACTTCTTGGCCAGCGCAAAGGCATCAAGTAGGAAGAAGGGAGCGGGTGCTCTCTACACGCCGTCATTGCAGCGAGAACCTTGGATGGTGCATGAACATCGCTGAATTCAAGTATCACTTCGGGCAGCCTATTCGAGTGTCACTCAACTGGCAGCTTCTCAGCGAATCGAACGCAAGCATCAAACTGCAACAGCTTCAGTTGCCGGGAGATGCCGGCCGCATCTTTACTCCGTGGTACCTCGATGGCAGCGGAGCAGCCTGCAACTATTTCGATCAAGGTGCCGTGCCGCAGAACGTTTCATCAGCGGCGCAAAGCGAAGCACTCAAGAAACGCCATGGGTTTCATTACCAGCATGGTGCGCCGACAGTGGTGGTGGCTCCAGCCTATGGCCTTCCAGATGGCGGCGTACTTCTCTTGGATGGGAATCACCGCGTGGTCAGTGCATATCTCGGCGGTGTGAATCTTCTTCTTATGGCTTTTGTCATTGAGGGGCCTCTCGATGCGCAAATTCTTCCCGATCTTGAATACTGGGCTTAGCGCAACAGTGAAACGGGAAGTCGAGCAAACGACGTCCGGTTCATTTCTTGCCTGCTGAAAAGTGAATCTGGCACCATTTTTGTTGGAGTTTTACCCGAAGCTTGGAGCGCCAAAATGAAGCCTGATGTATCGGAGTTCTCGTATGGGTACGCCGTAACCGAGGAGCTGGTTGCACGGTGGCGAGCTAGAATTGTCGCGGCGCCTCACTTCCCTTCTCTATACGAGGAAGGGAAGAGCGGAGGTGGCTACGATGTAAAGATTCCTGTCAAGGGTATCCCTGTCTTTCTTCAGTTCAAGCTGAGCGACTACCTTACGCGGTCATACGCGAAGGAATCGGGCCTGATTGCGGTTCCCTACTACCGCATGCATCTGCGTCCTTTAAGGCATTCAGATCAACATCAACTTCTATTGGATTTAGAGGCGACGGGCGAGTGCGTCTTTTACATCGCGCCTGAATTTCATCGACCAGACGAGCTCGATGGACACTACTTGAGCGGTTCCGTCGTCGCGAATTCCGCTGCGTTTAGTCCGTCGGATATCGGTGCGCTTCCTGATGGTGATGACCACTATGTGGTCTTTAGGCGTGGATCTCCAGTTGGATATCGTTGTTCGGACGAGCCGGTAGAAGTCCGTCGCACGGATCTACGCGATGGCCTAGGCAAAGTGTTGAGACAGAAAGGGATAGAGCCCAGGCCATTCGGCAGGGAGGGATTGCAGCTTCTGAGCAAGAGGATGCTTGACGTTATTGACGCAAGATCTAATCTTGGTTTGCTCATTAAGTCGCCGGAAGGTGTGGTCCATGTCAGGAGACTCTTTGAAGAAAGGGATCCCTTGAGGACTGTCAGCTACTTGGCGAGGACATTCTTCAGTTCTGAGCTCGTAGTTCTTGACTCTGACTGACTTAAGCCGGGATCAGAGCGCACTTTTTAGGCCGCCGTGCGGCGAGCAAGAAAGCCGTCAGCGCCCTTGTCCCGAGCCAGCACCTGTGAACGCCTGCGTCACCATCCACGCATAAAACGCATCGATCCACGTGTCACTGGTCGTGCCCTGCTGTTTCATGCCAAAGCCATGCCCGCCAGCGCTGTAGATATGCGCTTCAGGTTTGTTGCCGGCAGCGAGCAAGGCACCGTAGAACTTGGCGACATCATCTCGTGCCATCGGATCGTCCTGTGCCCAGGCAATGAACACGGGTGGCAGCTTGGCGGGGATGCTGGGCATGCGCCCAAAGGGTGCGCCGTAGATGAGTGCGGCGAAGTTGGGGCGGGCGCTGGCGTCGTCTTGTAGCAGTACTTCACTCGCCAGCATGCCCCCAGCGGAGAAGCCGACGATGCCTACTTTGTCGGGTGCTACGTGCCATTCGGCGGCGTGCTGGCGAACGAGCTTGATGGCCTGGATGCCATCGGCAATACCGTAGGTCGCTGCCGCATCCATATCCATGTTGGCTGGGATGCCGGGCTGGCGCTTCTCCATCGTGCGGTACTTGAGCACGAAGGCGGCGATGCCTTTGCTTTGCAGCCAGCGCGCAACGTCGTTGCCTTCCCGATCAATGGCCAGCGCCACGAACGCGCCACCGGGTGCGATGACCACGCCTGTGCCCGTGGCTTTGCCGGGTTCTGGCAGATAAGCCGTGAGGGTCGGCTCGACCACGTTGATGATCACCGTGCCGACGGGCGTGTTCTTCTCCACCTGTTCCTTCTGCGTCCAGTGCTCCGAGCCTGGCGCTACGCCGGGCCACAGCTTCACGGTTTGTGCGTGGCTGGCCAGGGTCGCCAGCAGCATCAGCGCGAGGGTGGGAAGTCGCCACATAGCGTTGCCCTCCGATCATGCGAGTAAGCAGGTGGTCGCCATTGTTTCCTGCGCGTGTGTTTGCAGCGTGATCCTGTGGGGTGTCAGTGGCTCGGAAGGCGGGGTTAGGCCGACTGTCTGTTGTTATGCACCTTCTCAGGGTGGGCTACGGCGTTGCCTCTTTAAGGATCTTCACGACGTCGCGACGAGTAGGAGAGGGCGTCTGCCCAGGCAAGCCGGACCATCCCGCTCCGCATTTTCGATCTTCGCCCAACATAATTTCATCGCACGGCCGATAACCCGTCATCGTGTCGGTCATGGACGGTGTCCCTGACACCGGAGCGAGGCTAGTCAGGCGCGTCGTTACTCGACCTGCCACCGATGCGATGCATCCGGGCGACATTCGCATGTTGTTCGCGCATTGACGACGGGATAGACCATCAGCACAGGGAGGGAGCATGGCGAACGACCATACCGCGGAGTCGGAAGACACCATTGGCGCAGTAAACATAGGGCGGATAGCGCGGCAAGCGCCGTCTGCGGCCACGCCGGACAAGTGGGCTGGGTCGGCGGATGTGACCAAGTTCGGATTCTCGGTCGTGGTGATGGTGATCTGCCTGCTATTGCTCTACGCGTCGGATCAATCGGTTGCGCTTGGCAGGTCGATTTCTGCCTATCTCCATGACACTGGGCTTCAGACGCCCAATCATGGATTCGTCTGCGATTTCTGGGGGTTTGCTTCCTGGGTGGTCTGCGCTACGTCGTTGGCCGTGGTGCTCTGGTGCTTTGGCATCGGTGCCGCACCCGTGGCGAACCAGAAACCTTGGGAGCGATGGGGGAGGGTCGTCGCCTATCTACTGCTTATTTATCCCCTTCTTCTTTTCCCTGTTGTCGTCCAGGTTTCCGTCGACTTGTGGAGCGTCTATGCCTACCTGATCCTGATCGGGCCTTTGGGGATCCTGGCGTACTTCACTTATCTGCATGGATGGAAAGGCCTTCTTGGGGCACTGGCTTTTCTGCTCACTACGATGGCGTGCGCTTGGTACGACGAACCTCGTTGGGTGCTGATAGTGGTGATTGGAACTTGCGCTGTGGATCTCCTCATCGAGTACCTAAGGAAAAAAGGAAAAAAGCCGGGGCGCGACGAAATGATTCGGGATTGGGGACGGCGAGGGTTGCGATTGGCAGTGTATCTGGCCGGGGTGGCCGCCATACTCTTTGGCACGCTGGCTCTTGATCCGGTCATGGAGCCCTATATCTACGGTCACCATCGGCAATCGCCAACACCCATACTGCTGGCCGTGTGGTGGTTGTTGCCTGCGGCTCTTGTGACCATCGCGGCATGGTGCACGACGAGGCAACGCGCGCCTCGGCCATGGATGGTATTCGTCTGTGTGGCGGTGGTGCTTTGCGCATGTTTGTTCTTGGGGCGCAGACAAACGGCCGTGTCGTTTCTTTGCATCGTTGCATCCGTCGTGCTTTTTGCAGGCTATTTGCTTACACGATTCAGTCGGCGGCGCATGGTGGTTTGGATGTTCTCTGTTGGCGGGGCGGTCGCGTTTCTCATTGCCATCTATCAGCTGAGTCCCGCCATTGATCTCGAGAAGCCTGTGTCGCCCGCTCTCCGACCAGCAAGCGCCGGTGATGAGCAGTTTGCTGATTTTTACGATAGCTGGCTCAAGGCGCGCGGAGAGACCAGGGCGGACCATGGCGTCATCGTCTTGGTGGCGGCGGCAGGCGGTGGCATCCGTGCTGCCGAGCATTCAGCGATTGCCCTTGCGGCCATGGACGATGTGACCAAGGGGGCGTTCGGTTCCCGAGTGTTCGCTGTGAGTGCGGTGTCAGGCGGTTCGCTAGGTGTGTGGTCATGGGTGGCGGCAAGGCGTGCGGGCATCCTCAACCCGGACAAACCTCGCGATACCGATATGTCACTACTTCCCGGAGCGTGGCGGCTCGCGAACTACTATTCGAACGATTTCGTTTCACCCGTTGTCCAGCGCATGCTTGTCGGGGACTTTCTAACCAGCGCGATGCCCTTGGTGACGGGGCACTCGACGCGCGATCAAGTGTTGGTGCATGCGTGGGAGGATGGGTGGCGATCCCTGGTTCAGACGTACGATTCGGGGGCTGGGGTGCACGATGTATTCAACGCAGAGCTTTCGTCCCTTAGGGATGATCCCGCGCATCTGCCGATGATGATCTTCAATGCAACGTCCGCTTCCGATGGTCGACGGGTGGTCTACAGCTCTGTCGCCGCAGGCTTTACCGGCGCTTGGCTAGCGCGAGGGGACGCGAAAGTTACGGACGCCGTGCTGGATAGCGCACGATTTGCATTGGTCAGCCCTGTGGGCGCCACGTGTGCCAAGTCGGATGTGTCCATGGAGACGGACCGGGGCGTGTGCCCCGACGGCTACCATCGCATCGCCGTGGCGGATGGCGGCTATGCCGACAATTCCGGATTGGCGTCAATCAACGACATCGTGGACAAGCTCGTGGCCAACGGGGTTGGGTTGGACAAGATTTATGTCATTGCCATTTCCAGCGACCCGACCGAGAACATCGGAGTCAAAGAAGGTACTCGGTTTGACAATGGTCGCCTGCTCGCGGAAACGCTTGCGCCTGCTTATGTCATGGAGAGCGCCCGCGCTGGCCGCTCTACCATGCTTGCCGATATCGTCGAGAAGAAGCTGGCGGGTAAACATTTTCTACGATGGGATCTGACGCAGGAGCGATCCCTCCAGTTCTGGCAGAAACGTTACCTTGATGACAAGGCTGATGCGGGCCACGGGTTTTTCGCTCGTTGGGATGTGCACAGGAGTCGCGCGAACCTCAAGAGGCAATTGGACATGGCGCCATTGGGTTGGACGTTGGATTCCGACTCGGCTGGGTCAGTGTTCACGCAGGCCGTGTCGCACTCGTTTCCCAGTTGCGGTGAGATCGATGCCAAGGATCGGTGCGCCGGTGTCCTGACACCTTCGCCAAGGCCGGGTATGGCCGGTCCTTAGTCTGCGAATGCATCTGGCCTGGTTGCCAGCCACATGGCAGGCAGTGGCGAAAAGGGAAGGCATTTGCCGAGGCTACAAAAGGAAATGGGCGGCGCTTGCGCGGCCGCCCATCTGTCCATCCAGCCATGTTCAGTCGGCTGTTGGTGCTCCGCCAGCAGGGCGGTCGCTTACTCTAGGGAGTCACCGATATGACTCAGGAGCAGGCTCAGATTAAGCGATCAATTGTTGTATCCCCATCAGGGGAATCTTTAGAACTCGTAAAAAGTTGGGCGGTAGCGAAAAAACTTGGGTCGCAGCGGGCTACTCGGCAAGCCGTGCCCTTAGCTCGAGCAGGTTCGCCTGCCTACCGGATTCCTCGACTCGGCACGTGGGTGCCTGGTACTCGGGAACCTGCAATCCGTCGATGGTGTTGGCGCACCGGTCGTTGCGGAACTGTATCCAGCGGAGCTCTTCGGCTTTGAGCTTGGCCTGACGCTCGGGGTCGAGCCTTGCCATCAGTGCGGCATAAGCGTCGTTGAGGCGCTTGTCCTGATAAACGAGTTCCGCCCGCGCGCACGCCAGGATGGCGGCCGTATCGTCGCTGGCTTTGCCCAGGCAGACGTCGTAACTAGGGCGCAGGCCGTACACATGGGACATGTCGGGGCCGTAGGTGTCCGCCGCCGCCGATGGGCTGAGTACGACGGCGGGGATCAGCAATGCGCAGAGCAAAAGTGTTGGCTTCCATGACATACGGGTATCTCTTCCATGGTGGTGAGCGTGGTCGGACCTTACTGGCGGACCGGTGTGCCGGCAATCGCTGGGGCGGTCGAGCAAACCAGGGGCAGGGTGCTTTCCTTCAGGGTGACGTACGTTGTCCAATACAGCTCCGCGACCCACCCTGCACTCTTTCCAGAGTCGCGTGACCGTTTGTGGAGAACGCGTTGGGGCCGTTGATTGCTTTGATTTTAGTGGCGATAGTGATGCTGCCTTTGCTGCAGCTAACCGGTCGTGCGAGAAGTGCCGACAAGCTGCTCCAACGCTCTTTTGAGGAAGAGGTGGCACCAGTGAATGGTGCGCAGGTCCCGGCATCACGGTTGTCAGTGCTCCACCGTTGGCCCAACAACACCATGCGAACCCGCTATGGCGACCTGATTCAGGTCGATGCCAACTGGTTATGCCGAGCGGAGGATGGGCGGTACGTCGTAGCGATCGCTCAAGGCGTTCGGGAGGCGGGTGATGGGGATCTCTTCACCTGGGGAGGTGCGCCTCTTCAGATCGACTGGACGTGGCGGACGCTCAGTGAGGCCCAGGTGCGAAACATGCTGACGGCGGAGCGGAAGGTCTATCGACAGCTGTTTGGCGCAGATCCGTAGCCAGGGGCGACGAGCGAGAAAAGGAGCGATGAAAGGGTCAGGGGGGCTCGTTCTGAGAGACGTGCACCCCGACCCTTCTTCAGCGCTTTTTACTTGGTCACCGCGTGGATTATTCCGTTACAAGCTGGGGCCAGCCACCTGCTGCTGGGCAGTCAGATTCTGGCTCGGTGGCGGAGCCGTCGGTGTTGCGCTCATCTGCGAAGCGGCTTGCTGGCTGCTCTGGTCGAGTGGTGTCTGGATGGCGTCCATGACGTTGACGCTGGCGTACTGCTTGAATGGCGAGTTGAGCGCGCCCTGCACGGCAAAGCCACGGCTGGCATCATCCGACAGTACGACGTGATCGATCTGGCTCATACCTGCACCGACGGCGGCACTGGTCAGGCTGCCGGCAAACATCTGCGTGTGTGCGCCGGGAGCGCGGCCCTGCGTTTCATCCAGGCGTGCCACGCACTGGTAGGCCTGCTGATACATGCCGTGTGCGGGGTGCTGTGCGTCGAGCAGGTTGGGCGTGTGGGCTTGCGTCGCGGCCTTTGCCTGCGTCATGGCGGCCAGCGTGGCTGGGCCGGCGACGCCATCCGGCTTAAGGTCGTGCGCGCGCTGAAAGGCTTCCACGGCCTCATGCGTGCGCTGGCCGAAATGCTGGTCGGGCTTGATGGCGTGGCCGTCCTTGGAGGTCACGCCAAGTGCGGCCAGGTCCTGCTGCAACTGGCCGACGGCTGCGCTGTGATCGCCCTTGCGGAGGGCATGCGTGTGAGCGTGGGGTTGCGCGGCCTTTGTGCTATGGGGCTGCTCCTTGGCGGCGGCATGGGGGCCTAGCGCTGCGCGCAATTGTTCTTCATTGAGTGGCGGCGTTTTCTCAACCGTGCCGGCTTTCCAGGATTCGGCCTTGGATACACCATCGGCCAGCGCGTTGAGCTCATCCGTGCTCATCTCCTTCACCTTCTTGCCGTGAAGATCGAAGCCTTCGGCCGCCGCGGTGCTGTAGATGGTCTTTATCTGGTTGGCGTGGTGCGCTTCACCACTGTAATCCTTGGTGGAATAGGACTTGACCAGTTCGTCGACCGTCTTGTCGCCCATGCGGTGGACCAGGAGGGATTTCTGCGCTTCGCGTCCGGCCTCGTAGCTTTCGAAGACGGCGTTGCCCCACTGGTCCAGGGCAACGACACCCTTGTAGTTGGTCTGCGCGCTGTGCAGCGCCTGCTCCTTGGTGCGCGGGAGGCGGTTCTCTGGCGTGTCGACGCTATCTTTGAAACCGAACTTGAGGTTGCCAGGGTTGTTGTTGCGCCAGGCCACCGTGCCACCCCGTGCGGTGAGCCAGCTGCCGTCTTCCAGTTCGTACACGCGGGTCATGCCCTGCGTGGCGACCAGTTTGTCGATCTTCTTGTCTGACACGACGTCCATGTTTGTCTCCTTGATGGATGACGGCGATCAGCCGTCAAAGAATGCCTTTGCTGCAATCCGTCCTGACTTCCTTACAGGCGTTGCCGCCACCCGCCTTGCATGCGGACATGGCCTTGGCGACAGCGTCGGTTTTCGCTTCATGATCGGCAACGCCAGCACCGAACGACTTACCGCTGCTGTCGTGCACGAGAGACATGCAACCATCCTGCTGCTGGACCAGGACGCGACAACCCGGGCCCTGGCAGTCTTCGGCGATGCTCTTCTGGAGTTGCTGCAACGTGGTCGCGCCGTGCTCGAACGCAAACTTTCCGGTCGCGTCGTTCACCGCCAGGGCGGAGTAGTAGGTAGGCACGCTCCAGCGGCCATCCATGTCCTGAACCAGGCCGGATGCGGGAATGGCCAGCTTCTCCCGGCGCGGGTCGCCTTCGCCTGCCTCGTACGTGTCGCGCGTTGCCTTGGTCACGTACCACTTGCCTTGCTTCTGCACGAAGTCGAACGAGGTGGTGGATGGCATCTCGCCGCTGTCGAACTGATCAATGTGTACGTGGCCAGTCGAAACTTCGACATGGTCGGGGTAGAAC
>NZ_JAELTQ010000009.1 GCF_016428905.1 Dyella sp. ASV24
ATCGACGCAGGCACTGGCCGCCGACCTGATCACCCGAACACTCTGCGCTGTCGGAAAGGAGTTCTCGGAGCAGCCACGCTCCAAGGGAGAGATCGACGCATACTCAGAAGCCATGGCGGGTATGTTCTGCGCCTACCTCAAGAGCCTCGACCGCGGCGTGAAGTAAGGGCCGCGCCACTCAGGCGCCCTTCTCCGCTTTTGTCCCGCGTCGTGCCGGCGCATTCTTCTTCAGGTGCGCACGGTTATAGGCAATAGCGGTGCGCACAAGCGCTTTCAATGCACGCTTGTTGATCGCATCACCTTCGTGCAGATCGATCGCCCGCCACTTGCCACCGTCGAGCCCTGCGTTGAACAACCCGTCGGGATCCTCAAGCTGAGCGCCATGCATAAAGGTCATCTTGACCTTTCCCTTATGCGCATTCGCCACGGCAATCATGCCGTCGCACGACCAGACCGGGCTTCCCATCCACTTCCACTCCTCGATCACGGCCTTGTCGGCTGCGAGGATGGTCTCACGGAGACTGGCCAGCGTTTCGCCGCGCCAGTCTTCGATACTCGCAATCAGTTGATCAATGCGTTCTGACGGATTCACCGGATCAGTACTCCTGATAGTCAAACGTGAAAGTGTCATCACCGACCTCGCCTATACTGCGCGCGGTGCGGTGGTGGATACAAATACGCCGGGGCGAAGGGCAGTCAGATGAGCGGACCGATCAACAAAGAAGCGATCGCATGACCACACCCCGGAACGACTGGCGACCACTACGGAGCCTGGAGAAGGTGGTGGTCACCCTGATCGGCGCGCTGGTGCTCGCATGGGCACTGCAAACCGCGGCTTTTCTGGCGCGATGCAACCGCACGACCGGCGTGATCATCGAGAACTCCGGCCATCCGCTCATACGCTTCACGACGCAGGCCGGTGCGTCCGTCCAGTTTGTCCAGAATGGAGGGGCATTAGGCAAGCCCGGTGCGCCGATGCCTGTCGCCTATGATCCGAACGACCCGGCTGACTCGGCGCGCGCCGATACGTTCTTTGCGCTGTGGGGTTCGATACTCGGCGTTCTGCCCGTGGGATTGGGTTGTCTCGCCGTGGTGCTTCTTGGCGGTGAAATCAAACGAACAGGCCGATTTGGCTGAGGGTGGCCGAAGCCAAGAGCTCTCTGCTCAGGCCACGCTCGACACGTCATTTGCCGATACGTCACCTTCAACCGCGTGCACCCGCGCACGACCCTGCTGCTTGGCTTGATAAAGCGCCCTATCCGCCTGCTCGACAAATGCGGCCACGGACACGTCGCCGCGCGGGGTGGCGCTGACCACGCCAATGGATACAGTCACCTCGCCATCGATACCGCCAACATGGGGTATGCGAAGCGCGCGTATGGCGCTATCTATCCGGCGCACCAGCTCCGTCGCCTCCTGCAAGCCCGTCGCCGGGAAGATGCCAATGAATTCCTCACCGCCCATACGACCCGCGAAATCACCGGGGCGCTGCAAGGATGATTGAATAGCCTGAGCCACGCTGCGCAGACAATCATCGCCAGCCAGATGGCCGTAGGTGTCGTTGAAAGCCTTGAAATAATCGATATCGACAATGGCCACCGCCAGCGGCAAGGCGTCGCGCTTGCAGCGCCGGAACTCTTCTTCCGAGCGTGCATCGACTTGTCGTTTGTTGGGGATGCCCGTCAGGCCATCCACCCATGCCAGTTGGCGGAGCAGGTCCGCCTGATGCTTCAGCGTGAGGTGGGCACGCACCCGATTGCGGGTTGTCTTGGCATTGATGGGCTTGGTAATGAAATCCACCCCACCCACATCCCAACACGCCCCCTCTTCTTCGGGCTCATTGAGCGATGTCACAAAGATCACCGGAATGTCAGCGGTCGCTGGATTGCCCTTGAGCGCTCGACAGACATCCAGGCCACTCAGCGCAGGCATGACGACGTCCAACAGAACCAGATCAGGTTGCGATGCCTCGCAGAACGCAATGGCGTCCGCCCCATTGGTAGCCATGAAAACGTCGTGGTCGTCCGAAAAGATCTGGTGCAGTGCGCGAATATTCACTGGCTGATCATCAACGATAAGCAGCTTTGGCCTGACTATCGCAACGACGGGCCGAGGTTGCGCGGAACCATAAGTGTCATTCATGGGGGCGATCCTTGTTCTCCACCTCAAGCAATGCGTTGCAGATACGCAAGCCTGTCTTCAAGTCCAGCATCGACATGGCGTCGTCCAACTGCTGTCGGATATCAGGGTGTGCCGATGCCAGCTGGCCTCTCATCCCCTCGTAATGATCGATGGCGGACATGTTGGACGCTGCCAATAGCGCCGCAAATTCAGTGAGTGCCTGACGATTCAGGGGTTGTCCGACGGGCGACTCCGTCGCCCCCTTTGGCTCCCCCAATACCTGACGAATCGCCGCAATGGCGCGCTCAGCCAACTCCCTCAGGTGATCGACAACGGCACTCTCACTCCACTGGGGCGACCCGGCCAATGCTTCGCGCTCGTAAGAGCCGGCGATGGCAGACAGGCGATTGGCCCCGATGGTTGCAGCTACGCCTTTGAGCGCATGGAGCATGCCAGCCGCGTCGTTGGCGTCGTTGTTTTGCAGTGCGATGGTGAGATTCTGAAGGGCATCCTGCACCGAGCGCTCGAAGGTTTTCAGTGCCGCCTGATAGGACGCTTCACGCCCACCGAAGCGCGCGAGCGTTCCGGCATAGTCGAGATCTGCGTCGACCCACCCATTTGTCGCCGGCTTCGGCGGTGGAGAGACACCCCTGGCCGCAACCGATTCGCGGCCTTTCGTCCAATGAAGGATCGTGCTGACCAGCACGTCGATATCGAACGGCTTGCCCAAGTGATCGTTCATACCGACCTCAAGGCATGCAAGACGATCCGATTCAAGCACGTTCGCCGTCATGGCAATGATGGGAAGCATCTCCATGCCAGGCGTTGCCCGTATATGACGGGTCGCAGTAAAGCCGTCCATGCCTGGCATCTGGATATCCATCAGCACGACATCGTACGGCCGCATGTCTGCATCGAGCATCTTGAGCGCGTCCAAACCACTGCTCGCGACATCGACGTCAGCGCCCTCAAACTCCAGAAGCTCCTTCGCCACTTGCTGATTGGTCGCGTTGTCTTCGACCACCAGGATGCTTAATCCTTCCAGGCGGCCACGCAATTGCTCTCGCCAAACGGTGTCATGCTGTGCCGCCTGGGCGGGCGTCCGCGAAGCCAGCGCATCGGCCACGGCGTCGAGCAGCATGGATGAGGTCACCGGCTTGACCAGGAAGCCATCCATCACGACGCTTGCCGAGGACATCTGCTGGGCTACCGCTTCCCGCTCGTGCATGGTCACCATCACGATCAGCGGGCATTGGTCGGGCGGACAGATATCGCGAATGCGACGGCCTGCTTCCCAACCGTCCATACCCGGCATCGACCAGTCCATCAGGATCACGTCATAGTTCACGGCCTGATCGTCGCTACCAGCTACTTGCCGAAGCGCCTCCGCACCATTGGCGACCACATCGCACTGCCATCCAAGCGACGTGGCGATCTCGGCCAGAATGGTGCGTGCACTGGCGTTATCGTCGACCACCAGCACCTTGAGTTCGCGCAGCTGCCCCATGACTTCCGCCGATACACTGATCGGCCGCTCCGTCGTCTGCACATCTACGTTGAAGTAGAACCGACTGCCCACGCCGAGCTGGCTTTCTACCTGCAGCTCGCCGCCCATCATCTCGACGAGGCGGCGGCAAATGGCCAAGCCAAGCCCGCTGCCACCGAAACGACGTGTGGTCGATGCCTCGGCTTGTGAGAACCCTTCAAAAATGGACGAGAGCTTTTCCTCAGCAATGCCGATGCCGGTATCCTGAACCTCAAAATGCACACCGACATTGCCGCCGGTTCGGCGCACCAGCCGGGCCTGAAGCCGTACCTCGCCAACCTCGGTGAACTTGACCGCATTGCCGGCGAGATTGATAAGCACCTGCTGCAGGCGCAACGAGTCACCCACCAGCCAGCTCGGAATACTGGGATCGATATCGAAAACGACCTCGATATCCTTGTGACCGACATTCGCGCTCACGATGACGGCAATCTCCCTCAACAGTTTGTCGAGGTCGAACTCGTGCAACTCAAGCGTTAGGCGTCCCGCTTCGATCTTGGAGAAATCGAGAATGTCGTTGAGCAAGGTCAGCAGTGTAGTGGCGGCCGTCTCGGTCTTCTGCGTGTAGTCCCGTTGCTTGGTATCCATGGACGTTTTCTGCAGCAACTGCAACATGCCCAGGATGGCATTCATCGGCGTGCGGATCTCGTGGCTCATGTTGGCCAGGAAGTCACTCTTCGCCTGACTGGCCGCCTCAGCCGCAGCAATGGCATTGACCATGGCTGCCTCGGCCAGACGTTGGTCGGTGGTGTCTTCGACGATGGACCACACATACGGCTTGTCGTCGATACGGAGCGCCACACCGTTCAGTCGAATCGGCACACGGTGGCCGTCCTTGCGTATGTAGTGCTTGTCGTACGGCCCGTACCGCCCCGTCTGCTCCAGCGCCGTGATGATGTTCTGCTCTTGCGGCAGATACTCCGATGGAGTCAGTCGCCAGTAGTCCATCTCCATCAGCTCGGTGTCGCTGTAGCCAGTTAGGTTGCGATACGACTGATTGAACTCCACCAACTTGCCTGACTCGTCCGTCAGCGCGATGCCCAAAGGAGAAAGCTCAAACAAGCCGCGCAGCTTGCGCTGATTGACGGCCAGCGCGTTTTCGCGCCGCTTCAGCTCCTCAAGGCTGGCGGCCACACCCAGATACCCCTCGATCGAGCCATCCTCGCGCCGCATGGCGCTGATGTTGAGCAACACCGGGAGGCGCTTGCCACTCTTCTTTACAAAGGTCCATTCGTGGACGTCGGGCGCGTGTTGCGCCTTGGCGATCAGCGCCTCGAAACCTGCGCGAACCGGCCGACCCAGCTCCGCCTCCAACTCCTCGGCGCGAAGAATGATCTCCGTGTCGTCATGAAACTGCAGGGGTGAGCCCTCGCCAACCAGCTCGCGCGCGCTATAGCCGAGCATGGCCTCGGCTGCCGGGTTGACCAGCGTGATCTTCCCGTGGGCATCCGTCGCGAAGATTGCGAACCCCGCGTTCGACAGGATCGCCTTATGCAGCGAGGAGACCGCCTTCAACTCTCGGGTACGCTGCTGAACCTGCTGCTCCAGCGTGGCGTTGAGCTCGCGCACCTGGCGCTCGACAGCCTTGCGATCGGTAACGTTACGCAAAGTGGTGGCCACGCCGACCACCTGTTGCCGTTCGTCGCGAATTGGAGATGCTGAAATTTCGACGTACAGCGTCGAACCGTCGCTGTGCTTGCGCACGGAGTCGCCGATCGCAACGCTTTCGCCCGCGGACACCCGCCGCAGTATGTCCTTGTCCTCGTCCAGGTACCGACGGGGAACAATCAGATCGGCGAGGGATTTACCCATGACATCTTCCGCGTCATGGCCGAAATGACGCGTAGCCCCGCGATTCCACTCGATGATGGTGCCATCGAGAGCCGTGCCGATGATGGCATCGTGCGAGTCCTCGACGATCGTGGCCAATCGCGCTCGCTGCGCCAGCGCGCGCCGCCGCCGCGACGTGGTGTATGCCACCAGCGCCGCGATCACCGCGAGCAACGCGCCACCCAATGCCATCCACACCGTCTGCGTGACCGGATCCGGCAACCCCATGCCTTCGATGAAATCAGGACTGGGGGCAATGGCCAGGCGCCACGTGCGGCCGTATATCGAGATATCGCGGGCGATCTCGTGCTCCGCCTTCCCGCGGGTTCGCATTGGCGTCGAGGTGAATACGCTTTCCGCACCCCCGCCACCGGACACGTCGGCGATATTGAGCGACATGTCGGGATAGGAGCGCGAAAAGGTCGCCAGGATCTCGTCGGTCACCAGGGGCGTATAGACCCAACCCACCAGGTCCGTATCGCGCTGTGCGGGCGACGGCAGTTGCGACGCCCGATAGATCGGCAGCAGAAACAGAGCTCCACGATTCTTGGCCCCGGTAGCCTGGACCAACGTAATAGGTCCGGTGAGCGTCGCACGCGCCGATGCCATGGAGCTCAATGCAGCCGCCCGTCGATTGGGGTCGGATGCAATATCGAGTCCGATCGCCGCTTCGTTAGGCGATTCCGGCTCGATGTACTGGATGATGAATCGATCACCCGTCGTGGGGGTCAATTCGCGAATATGAAAAGGCCCACGACGGTCCGTCTGCGCTTTGGCCACGAACCGGGTGAGATCGCCCTCATGCACTCTCACGATGTAGCCAAAGCCGCGCGAACCCGGAAACTCGGTGTCGAAGTCTCGCGACTGCATGGCGCGCGTAAAGGTGTCGCGACTGACCTCATTGAAGCCCGCCGCGATGATCGCCGCGCGAACACCCCGAAGGCCGTAGTCGTAGAGGCGGAAACGCGCCTCAAGATCCCGGGATATCTGATCAGCGGTGAGATTCAACCGCTGCTCAACCGCGCGATGGTTGCTGGCCAGCAGCTGCCAACACGCAGCGGCAGTGATGCCCCACGACAGCACCAGCACGGCTGCCGACCAGAATATTGGGCCAAATTTCCGAGCCACCCTTCCCCCTGCCAGGGCCACCCGCCCCGGGCCAACGCTGGCGCGCATTATGACGCCGTGTCGTGTCCGGGTTCCATGAAGAAAATCTGCCTTTGAGCCGCCCGCTTCTCGACGACCCGGCAGGCACCGCAGGAGCCTGCGCGTGAATCCACGGCCATGTGAAACGGGTATCGGTCAGGCGATGCCCCCGACGCACCTACTCGGCGTTATGCGCCAGGAACTCGTCAATGTGTCGCTGCAAGTAGGCCTGGTGCAGGCTCGTAATGGTGGCCATGCACCATACGCTATGCGGAATAGAGCGCAGCATCAGCGCCCAGTTCTCGTCGTCATTCCGGTAGAACCAATGCCCTGCCTCGCCGTCCCAGGACGACACCCCTGTCTTTTTCTGAAGCTCCAGCATCAACGCCTTCGCCTTGCCCATGCGATCGAACACCACGCCATGGCTCTGGTAATCGTTAAAGACCAAGCCGGGCTCGCCGAAAAGCGTTCGCATGCGATCCTTCAGTTCCTCAATGTTCTCGACACGCATGGGTTCCTTCCCACAGTCAGATGGCTTCGGACAGGATCTTATCGGGCGCCGCCCTCCAGAGCGACAGGCCGCTGCAACACTATGATCCCGAGAAATACATTCATTCACGCCATTCGAATCGATCCACGGCGCCATCGCTCCATCTCCGGGTTTGGGTCAATCCGGGGCGTATAATGGGCGGCTACCTTTTCCAGGCACGCTCATGGCACTCAATGCCACCATCTATAAAGTCGAGCTACAGATCAGCGACATGGACCGGCACTACTACGCCACCCATGCATTGACGCTGGCGAGACATCCGTCAGAGACCGAGGCGCGCTTGATGGTGCGCCTGCTCGCATTCGCGCTGTACGCCGACGACCGACTGGAATTCGGCAAGGGCCTGAGCGATGAGGACGAGCCCGCGCTTTGGCGCAAGGCGTACACCGACGAGATCGAGCAGTGGATCGACGTAGGCCAGCCGGACGAAGCACGCATCCGCAAGGCCTGCGGTCGGGCGCGGCAAGTGACAGTGATCAACTACGGCGGCCGCAGTGCGGATATCTGGTGGAACAAGGCGGCCAGCTCGCTCGGCCGCAGCAAGAACCTCGCCGTGCTCGACATTCCCGAAGCCACGGTGCAAGAACTGACCACCCTGCTCAATCGCGGCATGCGCCTGCAGTGCCTGATCCAGGACGGCGAAATACAGCTGATGGATCGGGAAACCACGGTCACGGTACAACCGCTTGCCCGTCTCGGCGAGTACGCCGCGGCTTGATGGGTGGACGACCTGATCGTCGACTTAATCAGAGCGGCAACGACCTGGGCGGCATGCTCCTCACCGTCAAATGCGCCCTGGCCGCCCGAACCGACCTCCTGCACCGAATCCACTGGCCGTCCATGCCGGAGCTGAGCGAGCCGTGGTACGGCCAGTTTCATTGACCCGCCTCAGGGCGCTTAAGCACACCTCAAGCGCCTCACGGACATCGATCTTGCGCCGACCTTACGGAAGCGTCAGATTGATCGGGCTCGACTTCATCGCGGCCGACAAGGCCGGGAACGGATCGACGCCGGACATAGTCTTCACATCGTCCACAGACACCACGGCGCAGGTGTAGTTGGTCTCGTTGGTGCAGAGGAAGGCCGCTGCACCAACGCCCGGCTCGTATACCGCCTTCCAGGTATAGGCCGGCACAGCCACCTTGTCCTTGCCAATGGTCGGGATGGTGTTGGGGTCAAAAGCGGGGCCCGTCACCACGTACACCTCGCCCTGCTGCGTCGCGAGATTACGCACGTAGTTCTCGATCTTCTCCCACTCACCTGCATTCAACACGTGCAATTGCGGCACGACATTGGCCATCGAGAAGGTTTCACTCTCAGAGGCCAGCGTCGACGCATCGCCCGCCGGGGTCATGTGGCCGCGGTCGTAACCACTGTTGGTGTAATCCGATGACTGCGAGCGATCTGCCGTCGGGATGCCGGTTTCCTGATGCCACGAACCGCTGCGACTGATCGAGTTGGCGCCAGCGATCTGCGCGGCGGTCAGATGCTCGGCCGAATACAGCGGCCCCTTGGTCACGCCCGAGGCGAAAAGCACGTACTCGGTATGGCACACCTCTGTCGTGCGACTCAGCAACGATGCATCCAATGTGGGCGCGGAGCCGGCGATGAAAAAGTTAGGACACGCTGTGCCGGCAAACGCACCGCCAGACACGAAGAAACAGACCGCAATCAGCCAACCGCCAAAGCGTGACATGGTGTTCCCCGTCAATAAGTGGTTCGCAGGAACCTACTGACGGTGGATGTCAGGTCTATGACTTTGCGGCTGGAGCTGGAATAACTTGCGATTCCTGTGAGCTGAGTCGCAGTGGTTATCTGCCCTCAGCGTGCAGGAAAGGTAGTCACCCGACCCAGCCAGGCCAAGGCTGAATGTCACAGTCGCCTTTTCGCTTCGTTGTTCATGGGAGTGCTTACGGCTTCCAGGCACGCCGGAGAATCCCATGACGCATAGATCCAGCGTGGCGGCATCGACCGCACTACTCATCCTATCGGCTGTCACGCCCAGTGCTTTGGCCGAGAACAACAGGATGCGCTATTGCATGAACGAGCTGCACATTACGAACCGCGGCATGGAACCGAATGGCGGAATGATCTATCCGCACCTGGTCTGCGGGGTGAAAGTCATCGAGTTTCAGACGAGCCGCGACAGTCGCTACCCCATATTGATTGGCGACGTATTCCAAAAGGAGCAAGCCATTAAGGCATGCTTAGCTGTGCCCGCAGGGTCAGCCATCAGAATCATCGTTGACCGGATATGCGAAGACCACGGAGAACATTGTTTCCCGCCGTGCTGACAATGCAAGGTGAAGCCTCTAAAGGAGCCCGTGATTCGATGTCCCGTCAATGGGTCACATGTGCGCCACCGCGACGCACCTTGCCAGCACGCGCCTCGACCGCGTGCATCAGTTCCGGCAAACGCCCCGCCATAAAGATCGCCTCCGTCACCACAAACAGCGGGCCAATCGCCAGCCCCGTCAGGTCGTCCACGAAGGCGGGTTTGCGGCCCTCCCAATAGTGACCCACGAACTGAAAAACCCACCCGACCACGAAGCCACCGACACCTACGCCAAGCCAGGTGGACCTTGGCAGCCCGGCCACCCAAGCACCGAACCAGACAGCAAGCGCCAGTAGCGCGGTCATCAGCAACCCGAGCCCCAGACTGAGCCGCAGGTAGTAAAGCGCCAAAAGGGCTACCACCACGACGGCTGGCGACAGCGGAAATCCCGCCACTTCCAACACCGGGCGTGAGAGCAATACCGCCACCGCAACCACGATCATCGGGATACCCACGAAATGGGTGGCGATATTGCGCGAATCGCGGTGGTAGGCCGCATACGAGGCCAGTTGGTCTTCGAGCGTTTTCATCAGAGCTCTCCGGAGACGGTGCCGTTATTGTCCGGAGGTGACATCGCGCCCTGTGTCGGGTAAATGACACAAGACCCATGCCGGCCGGAGGAAACACCATGCCCCATGCGCAACCGCTCAAGGACGACTGGGAACGCATAGTCCGCTCGGGGGCTTGGTTCGCCAGCCTGCCTGCCGAGTTCGCCGCTGCACTGCTAGCCAATGCCCGGCTGCTGACCCTTGCTCCGGGTCAGCAACTCTTTGCTCGCGGCGATGCGCCGGATGGCATCTACTGCGTGCTCCGGGGTGTCATTCGTATCACCGGCATCACCCAAGGCGGCCAGGAGGCCTTGCTGGCCATGCTCGAGGCGCCGCAGTGGTTCGGCGAGATCGCCCTCTTCGACGGCGCACCGCGCACGCACGACGCCTGGGCTGAGGGCGAATGCGAGCTCCTCCGCATTCCTCAACCCTCCGTGTTGAACGCCATCGCGCACTACCCGGAAGGTTGGCGGGAACTGGGGCGCCTGCTCACGCAAAAGCTACGCATGACCTTCCTGGCCGTCGAGGAAATCACCCTGCTGCCGGCCACGCCCCGCGTCGCCGCCCGCCTCCTCACCATTGCCAGCGGCTACGGGACCTGGTCGGACCGCAGCAAACGGATCATTGGCGTGTCGCAGGAGCAACTCGGGCTCATGCTGTCGTTGTCACGCCAGACGGTGAATCAGTCTTTGCGTGAACTTGAGACGCTGGGAGCCATCCAGCGGAACCGTGGCGCGATTGAGATTCTGGATAGTGAAAAGCTTCGGGAAGCGCGCGAGCGCACTGCGTAACCCGGCGCACCGTGGTGGCGAGCTTCCCAAACCGCACGCCGATCAAACAACAAACACCGTTCTGGCCCGGCCAGTATCTGCGTCCCACGCCTCCTGCACCTGCGCCAACGGCACCGCATGCGTCGCCATCTGAAGCCGCGCCACGCCGTACGCCTCGTAGACGCCACCAACGGCGGCCAACAGATCAGTCAACGAAACACTTTTAATCCCACTCCCCATCAACACGATGGACGACGAACGCAAAGCCGCGCCAGGCAGGACGATATCCGCGCCGCTCGATGCGCCGACATGGACGAAACGCACCGCCCTACCGTCCTCCGCTGCCTTGGCAATCGCCATCATGATGATCTCGGCACTCTTGCCCCACAGGTAATCGATAACGATATCCACGCCATGGGCGAACTCCTGCTTCAATGCCTCTTCGAACGCGTGCGCTCCAGTCGCCTCACCTTCAAGGTCAAACGCAATCGCCACATCGGCACCTAGAGCCTTCACGCTCTGCAGTGCCGTTTTGTTGCGGCCAGTAGCAATGACCTTGGACGCGCCCAGATACTTGGCCAACTGCACAGCGAGCGTTCCCGCGCTGCCGGTGGCGCCGTTGATCAACACCACATCACCCGCCTTGATACCGGCCCGATTCACCAGCGCAGCCCAAGCAGACATACCCGGGTTGGCGATAGCCGCTGCCGTTACATCATCAATACCCTCAGGCACCTCCACGCAGCGTGCCGTCTGCACCACGGTACGTTCCGCCATGCCGCCAAAAGGCGCCTCTGGCAGGGCGAAATAAACACGCCGCCCATCCGCCGTCACGCCCACACCGTCCGACCCAGCAATCAGGGGAAACTGGGCCTTGGCGCTGTAATGCGTACCAGCCGCCCGTGAGCGGGTGAACTGACTCAATGCCGATACGCGTACCGCGACGAGTTCCTCACCCGCGCCCGCCACAGGCTCCCGGAAATCCGCAAATTGCGGGGTCTGACCTGCCTGGAATACCACCGCTGCTTTCATGATCTACCTCTTATCAAACTCTAACGTTGTTAGATTTACTCTAACCATGTTAGATTTCGTTTGCAACCCGGAGCCTGCTGACCATGAAAGTGAACCGTGAACTGATCGTCCGCACTGCCCTGGAGCTGCTCGACGAAATCGGGCTGGAAGCGCTCACGCTCCGTCAGTTGGCAACGCGTCTAGGCATACAAGCGCCCACGCTGTATTGGCACTTCAAAAGTAAAGAGTCGCTGATCAACGACATGGCCACCCTCGTCCTGGCCGGGGCCAGTAGCGATCTCGTGCCCACCAAAGACACCGACGATTGGACAGCATGGGTCATGGCCTTCGGCCAAGGCATCCGGAAGAACCTGCTCAAATACCGAGATGGCGGACGCATGGTCGAAGGCTCGCGCCTGACCAACGCGCTATTTCAGGAAACCACCGAGAACATCGGTGCGCATCTGCTCAAATCAGGTCTCACGCACCGACAAGCCGTGGTGCTCATGAGCACTGTCTACATGTTCACGCTGAGCTTTGTGGTGGAGGAACAGGCCGTATTCCCCCGCCCCGGCGAACGATCACCCGACTACGACATGGAAGAACGCAACAAACAACTTGATGCGGCCAAGCTGCCCTTTATGCGAAAGGCCGGGCCCGTGCTGTTCGATCAGTTTGATCGACGCTACAAAGAAAGTATGAAACTCATTGTTGCCGGCGCAGAAGCAACGGTACGCACGACCTGATAATCCCAGCGCAAAGGCGTCAAATCAGCTTGCGATAAAACCAGGGGTTGTAGCGGATGCTGAAAAGCATCCGCTTATGCATCTTCTTGTTCTTCTTGTAGGCGGTGCTCGCCATAAACGCATCTTCGCGCTTGCCAGACGTTATCGAATCAATCCGCGATACCGGTGCGCGATACCCTGCGCCGTGGTGATAAACCACATCCGCGTAGATGCCGTACCACAAGGGGTGCAGATTGCGCTTGTTTGACCGCAGCATCGCGCGCCATGGCATCTGGCGCGCCACCAGATTGTTGAACAGCGCACCACCCGTATCGGTAACTTCCGTCCCCTGACTATTCATGTAGGACGCCACGGACCAGTCACCGTTGATCGCCTTCCAGAAACCGACGGTAGTCGCCGCAAAAGAAGGATGCGGGTGATCGTCCCCGCCATTCTCCAATCGCTGCACCGCTACGAACGGATGCGTGCGAAGCGCCTCCGACAGAAAGGGGGCGACAGGTGCAATCGGAAAAGCATCGCCGTCGAGGAAAACGAGAATGTCGTTATCACTCGCCTCTTCACAAACCAGCCGGGCGAGATAATTCAACTTGTCCGCATGGTTCTGGCCACCGGAGCTGCTCGGCGCATAGCTGCTTTCCAGGTGGAAATCTTTTCTCTTCCGCGACGGCGGCACACATGCGAACACCTTGCAATCAGCACCAACGTTCTTCTTCAAAAAGAACAGCTGCGGCCTGATCCATCGCTCGGTCCTGTAGTGGACGGTACAAATGTAGATGGATGGGGTCGTCATCGCGAATGAACCGGGGCCTTGCTCGGAGGGTTGTCGTGCGCGGAGCCAGCGAATGCCTTCGCGGGCACGCCGATGTCTCGGTATCACCGAGCAAAAACGATTGGGATATCGCCCCGTTGACGCCAGCGGTGAATGAGCGGCAAGCCAGCTACGCCGAGCACCACCGTGCAGCCCGAGCGAAGACCGGGACAAAAGATGCCAGCCGCATGCTTGCACAGGGCGGCGAACCAGACCTCGCCCCCAGCAAGCCGATATAATGATCAGGACAATCAATTGCTTACATTCAAGCCGCGAACCTCGGCACCCGCAAGGCGACCGCTATGCCCGTTGCCGATTTCGCAGTACTTTCCGAGGGCGCTTCGGTAACGATGAGGCCTCTATCGTCACGGGCACCTGCGACGCGAGGCGCGCGCCTCGACCATGGGCTACGGGGAGAACCAGTCATGCAGATCGGTAGCGAACTGACTTCAAGCACTCGAACGGCCACGCTGGGTTGCTTCGTCCACAAGCCCGGCGAGCGAGGCCTCTATGCCATCGTCTCCCAGCACGCCTTCAAGCAAGGTGATGTCGTTCTACACGACCGAACCGCCATCGGAAGCGTCGTGGACATGACCGATGCCGAGCTCGACGCCTCGCTGGTGAAGCTCAACTCGACAGCTGCCAGCGGGATCGACAAGAACTCATTCAAAATCCACAGGGGCGCCGAGTGCATCAAACTGCAAAGCGTGTTCGATCCCAGCCCCATTCGAGCCGCAAAGGACCAGCCGGCAACCTCGCCGGACCGCAGGCGTATTGAAGCCTTGCACTACATGGTATGGCACGAGGGCAAAACATCCGGCCAGTTGGCGGCGACGAATGTAGACAGCTTCTCCTACAACTCGCAGTTTGGTGTTATCGCCGCCAAGGACATCATGAATGGGCGGTACGCTTTTGAAGAACGCCCCACACGCCCCGGCGACTCAGGCGGCCCGGTCTATCTCGATAACGGCCAACTGGTGGGCATTCTGGGCGGCGGCATATCCAAGCCCTTGCCGATGGTCAAAATAGGACAGAGCCTTGCGATCGATACAGGATCATTGGGCGCTTTCTATCGGCTTGCCTTCGACATATTCGAGAAGCTGGGTGTTCAACTCGCTACGTGGCAAAACAAGATCGAATGGCGTGAAATGGGAAGCTTGAGTTCCAGCTCTAGATCCGGCTCAAGCTCAAGCTCTAGCTCCGGCTTCGACCATGAAGACTTCGGCAACTACAAGCCGAATGACAATGACTGGGTAACTGCAGGGCAGTAGTCAAAACGACATGCCCCACGCACTAAGGACATTCCCGACGCACAGTCGTGGATAAAACCCTACAGATCGTCGTCTGGTTGTTTGCTAAGTTGGTGGCGTTGCTCGCGGGGTCTTCGGACGGGGTTTGCGAGCAGCCACGGCAGCAGTGTCGTGAGTAGCGCGGGCCGCAGGTGCTACCAACACCTACGACCCGCTGACCATCAACAACTATCATGGAGTTGATCATGGCTACGCCGGATCATAAGACATATGCACGTCTGTCTTTTACACAAGACGACAACCTCTCATCCTTCCCCGACAGTTCGCATAGAGCGAATCCGACAGCGCACCCGCGTGCGCGATGCCCTGCCCGCATCCATGACCCGTTTAGCTGGAGACACCCTCGCGCGTCGACCGCAAGGCGTGGCTCTGCGTGCCGTGACATGGACGGCACCCAGAGACGGACGGATCGTCATGGAGCAAAGCCACTACGGACGGCTGGAGCGACCCACGCAGGTTGCGATGTTGGAGCGTCGGGATAGTCGGCCACGTGCCGACATGAGGTTGTAGCGAGTCTGATGATTGCCCCTGTGGCGTGGCGGATTTTGAGTCCGACGCGCCACACCTAGCAGCCCGGAGGAAGCCGGCAACGGTTTCCGGAAACATGGCACGCGCTGCTAAGCGACCGCCCCCAAAAGTACATAAATCCCCACCTGAACAAGGTCCGCCATCTATGGGCGTGTAGGGTTTCGCTGATTGAATCAGCCCGTGGCCAACAGTATGTTTTTTCGGCCCGCACTAGGAATGCACGAGCGACCGTGCAGGCCCCTCCTCTCTGCGCAAACCATCCGCGTGGATGTCCATGGATGCCGAAAGGGAATCACGCATGAAGCGACGCTTATCAAAGACCTTCACCCTGGCAGCACTAGCTATCGGACTCGCGCTCCAGGCCGCGTGCTCCAGCTCCTCAGGATTGCCCGAAGTGCTCGCCTCAGCGCCACTGACCATGGATAAGGCAGGTGCCACCACAAGCGTCGACTTCACTGTCACAGAAGCGCATATCGCCAAGTATCGCCGCCTGATGGTGGCCTTGAACTTTCCAAAGACCAATGACAGGAAGCTGGAAGACGCAATTCGGAACAAGAAGGTGTCGATGGAAGTGGAAGTTGTCCAGATCCATGACGGACAAAGCATTCCGATAGCCACACAGGACTACGACGCCAACCGCGACGGCTCGCGACATATCGGCAACGCTATTGCGAATCTGAACCTGTACGGCGCGGACGCCGACTCTTCGCTCGTGTTGATCGCCGGCTTCTACCCACCGAAACCAGGAAGCTACAGAGCAACCGTTAAGACTATTGAAGACCAGCCTCTTTTTGAGGGCGTCGATAGCATCATTAAGGTTGAGCAGTACTACAACACGGGCGAGTGAGCGGCATGATCAATCCAAGCAAATACCGTGGACAGCCATACGCTGCACTCGTGATCGGGATGCTCCTGCTCACCGCCTGCTACGACCCGTCGGTACCTAAGGCATGGGCATCGGCCCCGATGCCCATGAATAAAGCCGGCGCGTCAGTCCAGCTTGATTTTGACGTTACCGCAGAACAGCTTGCGACCAAACGGCGGTTAATGGTGTCCATGAATTTCCCGATGACCTCAAGCTTCAAGCTCGAGGACACGCTTCATCAGAAAGACATCCCGGTTTCCGTGAAAGTTGAATACTTGCACGATGGTCAGCCTACGCCCGTCCTTGTTCAGGACAACGCACAGATCCTTGATCCGACTCTCAAGCGCGCCGCACCTGACACCGCCATGCTGAACATGTACAGCACCGATGCGCATACCTCATACGTGCTTATCGGCGGCTTTTATCCCACGCAAACCGGGCACTATCGAGCGACCGTCAAGGCCGTCCGGGATCAACCTCTATTTGACGGGGTGAACACGATCATCCGTGTTGAGCCGTTCTACAACACGGGCGAGTAAGGGGTACCCCGCGATCGGTTCGCACAAATACACTCGGCGAGACAAACAAGGAACTATCGCATGAAGCGACGCACATTGAAGGTCTTGGCTTTGGCTGCACTGGCTATCGGAGTGATGTTTCAGGCCGGCTGCTCCAACTCCTCGCGGCCATCCGAAGTACTTGCTTCCACTCCATTGGCCATGGACAAGGCTGGCGCTTCCGTCAGTGTCGACTTCAATGTCACACAGGCACATGTTGCCACCGGTCGCCGCCTGATGGTGGCCCTGAACTTTCCACTTACCGATGGCCGGAAGCTGGAAAACACCCTTCTACAGAATGACACGCCAGTTTTCATAGAAGTCGACTATGTCCACGACGGTCTATCCACGCCAGTTCTTACTCAGGACAACGAGGCGCTGCTCCACCCGTCAGAGAAGCGCACCGACGACCATCTTGCGCGCCTGAACCTCTATGGCACAGATGCTGAAACGGCATTTGTCCTGATCGCCGGCTTTCTTCCTCCAAAACCGGGGCGTTACACGGTGACCATCAAGACAGTCCGAGACGAACCGCTGTTCGCCGGTATTGCGACGACAGTAAAGGTCGCGACCTTCTATAACACCGGCGAGTAAAGGAGTACGCCAATGGCCGACGCGCAGAAATACACCTTGACGGTTTATATAGCCGCCCCTGGCACGCCCTTGCTCGAAGAGCATCCTGGTGACAAGTCAACGCCAGGGCACATGTTCTACGTAGTCAACGATGGCGTCAAAGGTCCTCGTAGCTACGGGTTTGCGCCTGTCGATCACGGCAGCATAGATGGCCAGGGCTTCACACCTCGAAACGATCTGCAGAACTACAAGGACCCCCTGTATTCCCGCACCATGGAGATATCCAAGGAGCAGTACGACAAATTGACTGCATTCGGCGATGATCCAAAGCAACACGGGTTCGACATGCAATACAAGGATGTCCGTAACAACTGCGTCGATTTCACTTGGGCAGCACTCAACCACGCTGGCATCCAACATCAAAACCACGTCGACCTGTCCCCTGCTGGTGGGCGCATCCCTCTACCCGGCACCAGCGAGGGCAAAAGTGCACTACGCCCCACCCAGAACATTGACGACGTCAAAAGCATCAAAGATCCGGTTCCAGGCAGCCCGCTCAACAAAGAGCACACCAATCCCATGCCATCCCGGGACTTCAAGCAGTGGCTGCTCAGCGACATCCCGCTGGACGATCCGTCCCACCCCGGCAATGCCATGTACAAGCAGGCGCATGAAGGCGTAGCGAAACTCAACGCCCAGCATCAAGTGCCCGCATCAGACCGTGACATGGACTTCGCGGCATCCATCGCCACCAACGCCAAGGCTGGCGGCCTCGATCGCATCGATCACGTCATGCTCAGCCCGGAGGGCGACAAGGTGTTTGCGGTGCAAGGCAACGTGAATAGTCTCCACGGCATGGATCGACAGATGGTCAGCATGCAGACCGTGGAAGCGTTGAATACACCACTCGCGCAAAGCAGCGCCAATTGGCAGCAGGCGGCGGAACAAGGGCAACAAGTTCAACAGCAGGCGCAGGCGCGGCAGGAGAATCAGGCGCAGCAGGTTAGTCAGCAGCAAGGGCCTGTGATGCGGGCTTGATTGCGGTCAACTTGATCAGATGCTCGGAGCTGAGCGAGGTTCATTTACTATTCTGTTTTGAGAGGCGAATACTGACCTCGCCTTTGGCCCCTGTAGCGTAGCGGGTATAGAGCCCGCCACACCACACCCAGCTTAAACTCAGCGCTACATCAAATAATAGTTATTGGCGCGCCTTAAGCCTGTTCTCTCTCAACCAGATGTAGAAGTCTGAGTCATTCTTAGAGCTGTTGTGGGACTTGCACATGGGCTGAAGGTTCCCAACCGAGGTTCTGCCTCCCTTGCTGTGCGCCTTGATGTGGTCAAGCGTTATTTCTTTATCTCGACAGCCATCGATAATGCAATCCTTGCCCTTGATCCGAAATACCTCCCTCTCCATGTCGATAGGCCAGCTATGGTCGCCGACATACGCATCAGGCTGATCGGATGGCCCCGGCACTTTCCGGCTCTTCTTGCACAGGCCGCACCTAATCAGCTCACCTACGTTTCCCCAATCCGTGCGCCTCTCCTTTGCACAGAGCGGACATTTGAAATACCAATCCATAGTCTCCCCTTGTTTGATCAATCCCACTCAAACTCAAATGCTGCATTTGCTCGAATACAAGACAGGCTCAAATGAAGGTTACACGCACTTCTTGACGACCTATCGGTGAACCTATCTCTATTTTCTAGCTCCGCTCCAATCTAATAGTCCCTCATGACCCGGAAGCGAGCCACCCTCCTTGCGGTTAGTTGCAGGGATGTGGACCATGTGCTTATCAACAAGATGAAGGGTTCAGCTATGACAGCCTCAGAATGGGCGGCCTGGGTCCAGGCCATTGGATCGATCGCAGCCATTGGAGTGGCGATATGGGTACCGTATCGCTTGGCTGCGAAGGCCGCCAACGTAAGAGAGGCCGAAGATCACAGAAAGGCAATGGCCATGGGATTAGCCGTGCGTTTCGAGCTTCAACGGATTAAATGGCCTCTCACGCGAATCCTAAATCAATGGCCCGAAGGGACAGGCGCCCCAATGATGATTGATCTTGGCGAAGGTGGGAGGCGCGAGATTTTTGAGGAGTTCAAGTTTCCCAAAGGAATCGCAGAACACTATGCACGTTTTCACGAACTTGGAGAGGCCGCGGATGATGCTCTTCTCGCGACCGCACATGCCGAAGATGTAAGTCAACTTCTAACAACCATTGAAATCGATCTCATGCACTCTGGTGGTGACAATCAGGCCACCCTAGAAAAACAGCTTCGATCAAAGATTGTTTCAAGCTTAAAACACACCAATCGCGCGATCTCTTTGATTAATGCATTGTATGTGAAGCCCTGATTTCACGTGTCACAACAAGCAAAAAACCAAAGATGTGAAAAACGAAAAACAAAAACTGGGATCAGAGTGCACTTTATTTGAAAGACGCAACCACCAGATACGCAAAACGCCCCACTAAGGAGACTTCGTTTTTGGCCGAGGGTGGGATTGTTCGGCCCATCCATGGGCTTCACCCTTTCGCGCTACGCGCTCCAGGGCCAGCCTGCGGCTGTTCAAATTCGTTCCTGACGAATTTGTCGAACCCGGGTGGGTTCTCACCCAGTCGCTCAGTCAGAAACGAAAACGCCCCCATGCGGGGGCGCTTTCGTTTCTGGCGGAGAGAGTGGTGAGTGAGTAACTTCTCGCTCCACCAACGCCCGCGACGCCTGGTCAGGTCGGAAAGTTTGACCTCCGAAGTTGACCAAGTTCGGGAACGTTATCGTTCTTCCACTTGGTTGAGCAACCTCTCGCCAGCACCGCGCTCATACCAGCCCTTGGAGCGGTTCACGATCCGCACCACCGACAACATCACCGGCACCTCAACCAGCACGCCCACCACCGTGGCCAACGCTGCGCCCGAGTTCAAACCGAACAAGCTGACCGCAGCCGCCACAGCCAACTCAAAGAAGTTGCTGGCGCCGATCAACGCCGAGGGACCGGCCACGCAGTGCTCCACACCCAACCAGCGGTTCAACAGATAAGCGAGCCCTGAGGTGAAATACACCTGCACCAGGATCGGCACCGCCAACATGGCGATGATCAGGGGTTGGGCCAGGATCTGTTTGCCCTGAAAACCAAACAACAGCGTCAACGTGATCAGCAACGCACCCAACGACACGGGCCCCAGGCGTCGCAACCATTCGGCCAATGCCACCTCACCGCCACGCGCCAGGATCAACCGGCGCAACAACGCGGCCCCCATGACAGGCACCACGATGTAAAGCCCCACCGACAGCACCAAGGTGGCCCAGGGCACCGTGATCGCCGACACGCCGAGCAGAAGTGCAACCAAGGGCGCGAAGGCCACCACCATGATGCTGTCATTGATGGCCACCTGGCTGAGGGTGAAGTTGGGTTCGCCCTGACACAGGTTGCTCCACACAAACACCATCGCGGTGCACGGCGCCGCCGCCAGCAAGATCAACCCGGCCACATAACTGTCCACCTGCTCCACTGGCAGATGCCCGGCAAAGACGTGCCGCAGAAACACCCACGACAGCAACGCCATCGAAAACGGCTTCACGGCCCAGTTGATGAAAAGCGTGACGCCGATGCCCTTCCAGTGGCGGCCAACCTGGCGCATCGCGCCCAGGTCAATCCGCAGCAGCATGGGCACGATCATCAGCCAGATCAGCACCGCAATGGGAAGATTCACCTTGGCCACCTCCATGGCCCCCAGCATCGCAAACGGTCCCGGCATCCAATGGCCCAACGCCGTGCCCAGCACGATGCACGCCGCCACCCAGAGCGTCAGGTAACGCTCAAAGAACCCGATCGCCGGACGAGCCGCCGCCTCAGACATGGGCGGCATCCTCGGATTGGATGAACCCGATGCGATCCAGGGCCACCTTCAAGACCTCCCGGTCCGCCCAGGTTTCCGGCGACAAGGTGAGGAAAGCCATGAGGCGCGCCTGGATGGTGGCGTGGGCCTGCGCAAAGGCCGCCCGCTTGTCGGTGTCACTGCCCTCCACCGCCGCCGGATCGGGCAGGCCCCAATGGGTGCGCACAAAATCCCCGAAGAACACCGGGCACGGCTCCGAGGCGGCGCTGTCGCAAACCGTCACCACCAGGTCAATCGGTTGCGCCCCCTCCCCAGAGAACTCGTCCCAGGATTTGCTGCGCAGGCCGGCGGTCGGCATGCCCGCCGCGGCCAGCGTGTCGAGCGCGTAAGGGTTGATCCGGCCGGTGGGCTGGCTGCCGGCACTGAATGCCTCAAACCGCCCGCCACCCCAGGCGCGTAAGGTGGCCTCCGCCAAGACACTGCGGGCGGAATTGCCGGTGCAAACGAACAGAACGCGATGGGTCACGGGGGATCCTCAAAAGGTCAGCAGCAGGCATCGCCGGGCGAGCAAGCGGCGGCCACCGGGGCACACTCGGCTTGCGGACTGCCCGCGCAACAGTTGTGGGTCAGGTAGGCGATCAGGCCGTTCATGGCCTCGAACTCGGCGCGGTAGCAGACGAAGCGGCCTTGGGGTTCCGCCGTGATCAGGCCGGCGTGCACCAGTTCTTTCAGGTGGAAGGACAGCGTGGCGCCGGGCACGCCCAGTTCGTCCCCGATGTCCCCGGCCATGCGACCGGCAGGACCGGCGACCACCAGCAGGCGGAAGATGGCCAAGCGTTTGGCGTGGCCCAGTGCGGTCAAGGCGGCGATTGCGTCAATTGTTTCCATAAAACTAGAATAGTGGAAACATTGGATTCTGAGCAAGCCCATGAGCCCCGACCTTCCCCACCTCGATCTTGATTTTCTGCCGGCCCCCGATCTCGCCCAGCTGACTTGTTCCGGCAACGATCATCCACCCCGCATCCTGATCCTCTACGGTTCCCTGCGCCCCCAATCCTTCTCTCGGAAGCTGGCCCTGGAAGCGGAGCGGATCCTCCGGCACCTGGGCGCTGAAACCCGCGTCTTCGATCCCCATCAGCTGCCGCTGCTCGACAGCGTGCCGGCCCCCCATCCTGAGGTGCAGCGGTTGCGGGAATGGTCGAACTGGTCGGAGGGCCAGGTGTGGGTGAGCCCCGAGCGGCACGGCACCATCACCGGTGTCTTCAAGAACCAGATTGATTGGCTGCCCCTGGAAGATGGCAGCGTGCGTCCGACCCAGGGCCGCACCCTGGCCGTCATGCAGGTCTGCGGCGGCTCTCAGTCCTTCAACGTGGTGAACGCCTTGCGGGTGCTCGGCCGATGGATGCGCATGGTCACCATCCCCAACCAATCATCCGTGGCCAAGGCTTGGCAGGAATTCGACGAACACGGCCGCATGAAGCCTTCCGCGTTTTATGACCGCGTGGTGGACGTCATGGAAGAACTCATGAAGTTCACCCTGATGGTGCGCGGGCGCAGTGACTATCTGGTCAACCGTTACAGCGAACGGAAAGGTGATGCAGCCCAGCGCGCGCTGGCACAAGCCGCCGGCGCCGTCGAGAAAGTTTAAGTGTCTCCATGATGGCCAATGGCGAGCACCGGTGACGCCCGGTGTTCGGCGTTGGCCTGCCCGGAGGGAAGGTTTCCGCTTATGCCGTTCCCTTGCGACCACCAGGCTTACGTCCGCCGCCCAGGGATTTTTCAACCTCGGTGGCCCAGGCAATCAGATCTGTGCCACAGGCGCGGCACCAGTCTCGCAGCTGCAACCCATCCAAGCGGATCACGCCGCGCTCCGCTGAGGTCACGTAGTTCTGGGAGCGCCCCAGCCGTTCGGCCAGTTCGACCTGGGTAAGTTCCTGGCGTTTCCGCAACGTCCGCAGCGTCGTGAGAAACACCTGATTTTCCGGCCGGTAGAGCGACTTAGGTGCCCGCTCTTCCGGCTCCCGAGCTCTTGCCATCGCCCGCACTCCAAAGCCAGTCGGGCTCCCAACCTATAACCCAACCTTCAATACACCGGCTTTGTGTTTTCGTTTACCCAATGTTTCACTATTTGACGGTATTCTCGCTCCGCCTCGATCAACGCAGCTGACCGAGACGGACAACGGCCTAACTCACCTACTCATCTGGACAGGGGTTCAACATGAAGAACAGTCTGCAACTCGCCGTCGCCATCGTGTTCATGCTGGCGGTTACTGGGTGTGCGACAACGATTGGCAAGGATTACGACCAAGCCAAAGTCGGACAGTTTGTGCCTCACCAGACCACGATGGATCAGGTCATCACCGCCCTCGGCCAACCCCAGGAGCGCGAAACCGAGAGTGATGGCACCACCCGCCTCCACTACCAATACGTCGTGGCCAAGGGGAGCGTGAGCGACTACGTGCCGTTTGCCCCCAAGAGTGCCAACACGGGCAGCAAGGACAGCTACCTCTACTTCGATAAGTCCGGGCGCTACCTGCGGGCTGAAAACACCCAGTCGAACCAGTGAGGGATCGCCCATGAAGCGCACCCTTGCCTTGTTCTTGGCCGTTGCTCTTGCCGCCTGCTCGAAGTCCCCCGGCGGTGTGTCCGCTGCCCCCGGTGGCTCCTCGGATCTGCCGACCGCCGACCTGAGCACCCCCGACAGCGCTTACGTCCCGGTCACCCAGGCTCGCCAGGTCTGGGTGATGTATGACGCCCTCTCCGGGGACAAACCGTCCGACATGATGCTCTGGGCCATTGACCCCACCTTGATGGGGGCCGATCCGTTCCAGAAGCGCGACAAGGAGACCCGGCTGCTTCCGCAGCTCACCGCAGAAATGGCGGCGGCCAAAGATCACCGCTACATCACCTTCGTGGACCGATCCAGCCGACTGGCTCCCTACGATTTCGATCACAAGGCTTTTGGCTTCGCCTCGGCCCTGATGAACCCTCAGGCCGGTGTGTCGCACGGGCAAATCGCCGGGGTCAGTCTCATTGATGTCGCCCCCACGAATGCCGCCGCCTTCCAATGGCTGCGTGTGCCGGACGAAACCCAGGCCAAGGCGATCCAGGCCCAGCTTTCGGCGGGGTGGATCCCTCAGGTGAAGGTCTGGGCCTATGTGCAGGGGGGCGAGAAAGTCCGCGGCATCACGCAGACCCTGTTTGTCCAGATCGCCAAAGTGCAGGTGCTCGATGCACAGGGCCAGGTGATGCTTGAACAGAAAGCGGGGGGCTGAACATGGGCATCCTGATCCAAATGGGGCGCATCGTTGTGGCCGTCGTCGCCGGCTGGCTCCTGTTTTTCGGGTTGGGGCTTCGCTTCCTGCCCCCTGGCCTGCTGGTTCCTTTGTGCATGGGGGCAGCCTGGTTACTGCTGCCTCGGCTCTTCCCTGCGTTCAAAACCCAGCCCAACGCCGCCGGATCTGGACCGGCCACGTTGCAGGTCAACGGTCAGTCCTTCCACGCGACGCACCACACCAAAAATGTCGCCATCAACGCTACGACGGGGCAAGTCTGGTTCCGCGACACTAAGAGCAGGGAATGGCTTCTTGACCGTGAGGACATCCGCCGTTGGAAACATGAGTGGGTGGATCAACCCAATGTCTACGGCAAGATCTGGCACAACGACAACTGTTTGATCATCACAACGAACGACGTGGATCATCCCACCCACAAGATTTCGATGGGCGGTCACTTCAAGCATGAGCTCGCCCAGGAGTGGCACGCTCGCCTGACCGCGATGCTGAAAGCATGACCTCCGCATTCCTTGCAAGGCTTGGGTGACACGGGAAGTCAGGCGAACCACGCCGATGCACCGCAAACCTGGGGGCCGCCTCCATTGGGGGCGGCCTTTCTTTTTGAGCCATCCAGACATCCCTTTTGGCATCCTCGCGTATCGTAAAAGGGTCCAGGAAATGCCTTGATGTGATGCGGTTTGCAGGCCCAAGCCAAGCACCGGCTCGATTCTGATCTTCGCACTTGACAGCCCTCTAACCCGGCCTAAAACAGCGCCCCTTCTTCCCGATGGAGTTGCTGATGCAGACGTTCGATGTGGTGCGCTTGGTCCTGACCACCAGCTTAAAAAATCATGAGATCGCCCTGGCGGCCGGCGTCTCGAAGACGACCGTGAGCCGCTATCGCCAACTCGCCCGAGCGAAGGCCTTGGTCTGGGATGACGTGGCAACACTGGGGCCACAAGCACTCCACGAACGATTGAACCGGCCGCGTTCGGGTGGCCGACGGAAAGAAACCCCGGACCTCTCGCTGATCCACGACCAGTTGCACGCCAAGGGCATGACGCTTCAACTGCTGTGGGAAGACTACAAGCGGGAAAACCCTGACACGGCGTTGTCCTACTCGCACCTGGCGGCCCAGCTGCGGAGCTACCGCGACACATTGCCGACAGTGATGCGCCAGCACCACGCGCCCGGTGAGCGGGTATTCGTGGACTACTCGGGCCTGCGACCGCACTACCTCGATCCCACCGGCAAGAAGGTGCCGGTGGAGCTGTTCGTCGGCGTGTTGGGTGCCAGTTCGTTGATGTTCGCCCTGTGCACGGCCACGCAGCAGGTGCCCGACTTCCTCCGCGCCCACGTGGCGATGTTCGAGTATTTCGGCGGCCTGCCCCAAGTGTTGGTCCCGGACAACCTGAAATCAGCGGTGACCACCGCCGGCAAGACGCCGAAGATCCAGCGCGCCTACGCGGACCTGGCCCGGCACTACGGCCTGGCGGTGCTGCCGACACGCCCCTCGCGTCCACGCGACAAGGCCTCGGTGGAAACCGGAGTGAAATTCGCCCAGCAACGCATCCTGGCCCGCTTGCGCCACCAGCACTTTTATTCGCTGGACGAACTCAACGCCGCTGTGGCGACCTTGCTGGATGAGGCCAATGATCGTCCCATGGTCAAGGACAGTCTCAGCCGGCGCCAACGCTTCGACCAGTTGGAACGCGCGGCGCTTCGTCCCTTGCCGCCGGAGCCCTATGTCTATGCGGATTGGATCGTCGTGCCGACGGTGCCCAAGGACTACCACATCCCAGTCAACGGACATTTCTATTCGGTGCCCCACACCCTGATCGGTGAGCGGGTGGAAGTTCGCGTGACCGAGGACACCGTGGAAGTGCGCCACCGACAGAAGACCGTGGCCCACCATCCCCGCAGCAACGTGGTGGGAGGACATACCACGTCCGCCGCGCACCAGCCCGAGGCCCATCGCGCCCAAGCCGGGCGCACGCCAGAAGGCATGGTCACCTGGGCCAAGGAGGTCGGCCCACACGTCCTTCGCTTCGTCCGGCACCAGCTCAACCGTGCCCAACCCTTCCTGGGATTGCCGGCGTGCGATGTGTTGCGATCACTCGTGCGCAAACATGGCACGGCCGCCCTGGATCAGGCCGCCAAAGTCACGTTTGAACTGGGCTCACCGCGCATCACCACGTTGAAACGGGTGCTCGACAACCAGACCGCAGCGCAAGGCGCCCCGGCGTCCTCGGCTCCTCGAACCTCCTATGCGCGCGGGGCCCGTTACCACGCTCAACAGACCGAGGACACGCCATGTTGAGCGATCAGCAGCGCGCCGTGGCGGCCCTCAAAGGCTTGAAGCTCGGCCCCATGGCCGCGTGCCTGGAACATTGGGCCGAGGATCCGGCCCACCTCAGCCGATCCCATGTCGATTGCATCCTGGCCCTGGTGGACGCTCAGACCCAGGCCACCGCAACGAAGCGCGCCAAGCGCTTCCTGGCCCAAGCGGATCTTCCGTTGACCATCACGCTGGCCGACATCCAGCCCAGCGCCGCGCGCGGGTTGCCCTCGCAGCTCTTAGCCAACCTAGCCACGGGCGATTGGATTCAGCGCGGGCACACCCTTTTGATCACTGGGGAGACCCAAGTTGGCAAAACCTACTTGGCGGCGGCCCTGGCACGGGAGGCCACCTTACAGCGGTGGTCGGTGTCCTACCGTCGCACGCCGGAACTCCTGGCCGAGTGCACCATGGAGAAAAAACGCGGCACATGGCTGGCATTTCTGAAACGACTGGGTCGGATGAAACTGCTGGTGCTGGACGACTTCGCCCTCGAACGCGCCGACAGCCAGCAAAGCCATGCCCTGCGGGAAATCCTGGACCTGCGCCGACGCCATGGCAGCGCGGTGCTGATTGCCTCACCGAATGCACCGGAAGACTGGGACGGGCTCTTTGACGACCCGACCGCCGCCGAGGCCATCTTTGGCCGAGTGCTCGAACGCTCCCAGCGCATTACCCTGGAACGGCCCACCCGCTAGGCCTGGGCCGCTTCCGTTTCTCCAAGTCTGGACAGGTTGACTGCCCAGTCTGGCCGAAGGTGGACCATTTCCAGCCCCTCCGTGCGAAGGCCCGAGGCCGCGCCCCGCTTGGCTTCGCGCAGGGTGCTCCTAGAACCATTCTGATGGTCAGGTTGTTGCAGACTGGCAATCAGCCAGTGCCCCAGTTACCAATAGTTACCCGGCTCCTAACCAGAGCACCGCCGGAGAGCAAAATGGCTCTCTGGTGCGGTTTGATGGGTAGGCAACAAGGCTGTTGCAGACTGAGCAGCAAGGCAGATCAGAATATCCATCTGGAAAATCTTCAACAGGTCGAGCCCCGGTCTGAGACAGACTGGTCACCATTATTGAATGGGCTGGCCGTTGGTCATCCATATGCGGGCTAACGTCGTTGACGAAGCGTCGTCAGGCGACCAGCAACGTCTGCGGCCAGCCTTCCAAGCCCTTCTCCATTCGCAAGGTATTTGATGTAACGGATCCCCTGGACATCAAAGGGCACGTCCTGCGCGGACTGGGTAACGATGATGACGTCTTTGCCCAATGTGTGGGCCATGCCCATTTCATAAAACACGTTGGCATTACGGCCAGTGAGATCACATATCACTACGCTGGCCTCGGAAACCAAGTCAACGATGTCCTGAATGATGTGGTCGTTTGACCAGATGTCATCGGCACGCTTGCAGTGCATCCCAGTGTCTGCGGCAGCCTTTTGCAACGCTCCATACACAGCATTGAACTCAGCGGCAAACGGCATCATCACGGCGATCAAAGACGCATCCACGGCACCATCGCCGATCCGGAATACTCTTGGCTGGGGGCGAGCAACCAGCTGCGACCGATACAGGACTTCGAAAAGGTCTGCCTCCTTAATCGCCCAGTGGGTGCGGCTAAATTCGAACTGACCAATCCCCAGATCCCGGGCCAGATCTTCCAAAGTGCTATTTGGAATGGCTGGGATGTGCGGATCGAACATGTATTCCAATTGATAGTCGGCCCGGCCTTGACGACTGACACGAAGCAGACGTCCGACCCTAGCCGGGTCTTGTCCACCGTCATACCTGGTTTCGCTGGCGAAGAGTGCCGGAATGCGGGTCACGGCATCCAAATCCAGATTGCCTCCCGGGCAGAACTGGGCGGTAACAGTGTCGGCGGTGTGTTCGAGAACGCGACTGGCGCCGAAAGTATCCCGGTTTGCCGCCCAGCCACCGCCCGACATCAAGAGATTAAACACGCCCCTACCCTCCCTGATTGAAGGTCAAAGTTTATGGCATAGGCAGGGTGACTGAGCAGCCACCACCCGCTCGGCCACCATGATGGAAGTGGTGAGACAAGCTGGAATGCATTCACCTATCTCATGACCAGTGAGGATGCCTTACCCTTGGCTCACAGGAATAGGGGGCCAAGATGGCACTGAACAGCGACTTCGCACGGTTCAAGCAATGGCTGCGCGCCCGCCAGCCTTCTGAAGCCGTGCTCAAAATTTGTGCGGTCATTGAAGCCAACCTGGCCCGGATTGCTGAGACCACCCACGCTGGTGGCCAACGCTCACGTCTCCTGGTTCCCCTGCTCCGTGCGGGCATGGACCAGGCGCTGCCCGCCGACCAAGCCGCCGCTCACGTCGAAGCCGAGATTGCCTGGGATCGTTTGGCCAGTCTTGAAGTGGGCCCCTTCCGAGGTTTCCGGCGCAAAGAAACCTTTGACTTAGGTTTCCCTACCGTCCTCATCCTTGGGGGCAACGGGACAGGCAAGAGCAGCCTGTGTGAGGCCATGGAACTGGCCCTCCTGGGCCGCATCGAGGAGGCGGACGAGCGCGGCTTGGCAGCTCGGAATTACCTCAGCAATGCCCATGAGGGCGGTTACGAACAGCCCGTGCTTCGGGGACGGGTAAAGGGTGCACCGACACCGATTGCACCCGACGAAGAGTTTTACCGTTTCATCATCGTTGAACGTAACCGGATCGAGGGGTTTGCCCGCATCGGTGCCCGTCGCCCCGCCGAAGCCACCAAGATGCTGGCAGCCTTGTTCGGCCTCACCGCCTTCAACGACTTCGTCAGCGGGTTCGCCGCGACCCTGACCCAACTGAACTTCGCCCTTCCCAAGGCCGAGGCTTTGGCATTGCGCCGCGCCGCCACCCAGGCGGATCAAGCCAAGGTGGCCTCGATCGCCGTGGCCCATGCCCAGTTCGACCGAGAGAGAACCGAGGTCGCTGAGAGGTTCGAGGCCGGCCTGAGTTACGCCAACCTCAAAGCAAGAATCGGCACGAAGGCTGCTCCTGGTCGTCTCCAAGAAATCCACGCCCTTTTGGCGACCCCACTGCCTGCACCCACAGGGGCCCGGGCTGCCAACCTGGTCACGCTCCGGAGAAACGCACGTGACCTGGGACGGCAGCTCAGCCAGGTGCGGGCGGCGCTCGAAGCTCGAAGCCCGAAGCCGCGAGGTGTCCTTCCGAGGCCTCTATCAGGCCGTGACCGCACTTGAAGCAACCCATGCTGATCGGTGCCCGGCCTGCGAAACTCCGTTGGACCAGGTGGTCACCAATCCTTTCCGCCGAGCCACCGATGGCCTCCAAGCGTTGCGGGAGCTTGCCCGACTGGAAGGTGAGGCCTCGGATCTCGAACGCCGATCCACTCGAAGCCAGGATGGTCTTGAAGAAGCCCTCCGCCAAGCCATACAACACACCAGCCGGCTGGGTGAAGAACAGCGATTGGCCGCGTTGGATCATCCTTTAAGTGCCTATGGCTCGAACGAATGGCACCAGGTTTTGGCGGCCGCCCGGCTGTTGGAACAACAAGACGCGAATTTGGTGACCGAACAGGCCCGACGCGATGAGTTGGCCGCCGAAGCAGAAAAACTGCAAGGCGCTCGGACCGAACTGGCCGGCATCCAAGGGAGGCAAAACCAGTTTGATGCAGACGTGACGGCAGCACGTGACCGGTTGGCCGCGTTCGAGCAAGAGAATGCCGGGCTCCTGGAGGAGGTCGCGACGGAAGCTGCCGAGCACCAGGTCCAAGTTCAAATCCGGGATGCCTATGCGGGCTTTCTGGAAGAACTAAAAGGTTATCGGGATGGTCTGCCCGAACAACTTTTGGCGGATCTCAACGACATCACGCTGGACCTCTACAACTGGTTCAACGCCGGAGATCACCCCAGTGACCTGTTCCAAGAACTGCGGCTACCGCTCCGCGGCGGCGATCCCATACAAGTCAAATTCCGTGGGGCGCCTGACCACTGGCGCGATGCGCTGGCCATCCTGAGTGAAGGGCATGTGCGATGCCTTGGTCTCGCCATTCTCTTGGCAAAAAACATCAAGCTCGGGCTGCCCACATTGTTGCTGGACGATGCGGTCAACGCGATTGATCACGACCACCGGGAAGGCATCCGCACCACGTTGTTCACCCACCCAGAATTGGTGAAGAAGCAACTCATCATCACCTGCCACAGCCCCGAGTTCATCAAGGACATCCACAACGTCTATGCACCCAAGGCCCCTCTCTACGTCCTTCGGCATCACAACGGTGATCACCACCCTCAGGTCAGTGGGGGCAACACGCGCAATTACATCGAGCAGGCCCAAGGCTGCTTCGCTGAAAACGACCTTCGTGGAGCCCTTTCCCATTCCCGCCAAGCGCTTGAAGGGCAGATCAATCGAATGTGGAAGAAATTGGGCAGCGAGGCCCCAGATCTTGCCCGCTTTACTCTGCCATTGCGGGGGCCAGAAGCACCGCCAGACGCACGAAACGTGGCCGACGTTTTGCTCAGCACCATCACGAAAGCCCTGGCTGCCGGCACACTCAAAGAACCATGGAACGGTCGGCGTGACCAACTCGATGCCATCTTGAAAGCCAAGGTCAACTCACGTGCTTGGCTGTCTCTCAACAAGGGCACCCACGAGGAAGAAGACCGGGAAGATTTCGAGGCACCCACCGTGCGCCGGATCGTTGAAGCCTTGATCGCGATAGACCAATCTTTCTGATGACGCCCGTAGCTGGAATGACTGGTTGTCACTGGCATTTCATGGATGGCGCACAACCCGAGGTCGCAGTGAAAGAGACACATCGGGAGGTGAAATCTTCTCGACGTGGGGGATGGACGGCCCACCACTTGTTGGCATGGTGTTGCCGACCAGCACCTTTTCTTCCTCGTTGACCACAGACATCAACGTGGCAGCCAAGATTTGGCTTTCCGAGTGGACCTGTCCAAAGGCGTCAGCCATTTGGTTTTCTTTACCCTCTTTTTGTTGCTTCAATGCCACGGCTTCCTGATCAAAGGCTTCCAGATACTCCTGGTGCCGTTGGCGTGATCCTTTGATTTCCTGCACGCGCCGATCCAGCGCCGCAGCCTCTTGATGCAACACCCGCCATTCCACCGGTTTGCCGTCCTCGCTCCCCGCCGCTTTCGCGGCCCACATTTTCAATGGATGGGCCGCCTCCCATTGATCCAATCGCTGCCGCGCCTTTGTCCGGCGGGCACGGGCTCGGTCCAGCTGGAAATCGTTATCGAGTTTGGCTGCCATTCGTCGCCCCCAGTCCTCTTCATGGATCCGGAGCCGGTCCGCCAATTCAGACAGGAACCCGAGAAGCCGCCCGATGACTTGCACCAACCGGGCCACCTTGATCAGCACCCGGTGGGCTTCCAAGGTTTCCGGGATCGGAGCCACGGCCCGGAACCGCATGAGCAACGACCCCGGCGCATCGTCTGGAAGGGCCGGCCATGGCTGTTCGGGGGCCCGAGGTTCCGGCTCGACGGCCAAAGCCTCCGGCGCTGCCTTGTTGTCTGGTGAAGGTGCCGGCTTTGCCGCCGGCGGCAAAGTGGTCGTCGCAAGTTCGGCATTCGGAACCTGTGCGCTGTTTGCCTCCCGGACCACATCTGCTTGCGCGCGTGCCTGCTGCTCTGCCAAGACCACGGCCTGAGTGGCTTCATAAAGACGGGACGGCAAGATGATGTCGCCACGCAAGGCATCGCCCATTCTGGTGAAGAAGCCCTTGCGCTCCATCGCGACGACCGCCGCACCCAGTTTTGGTTGTGGGGTGGTATCTATGCCGATCCGCTTGTAACTGCGGTGGTCGTAGTCCGAGACCAAACCCGCTTCCTGGGTGAACTGATTTGCCAACATCGCCCAGTGTGCGTTGAGTTGGTCAACGAACGCACTGCCCTCACGCTTACTGGCCAACAGAACAAGCTTGGGCCCAAAGGCCCATTCGGAGGTGCCGTCCTCGCCCTCCATTTGTTCCAGCGATCGCGTTGGGAAATACAAATGAGCATGCGCCCCGATCTTTTCCGGAGGCTTGGCTTCGCCGATGGCATCCACCGCGTTGTCCCGGTGCACACCAATCGAGACCGGCACGCTGAGCCGGTCCACGATGTAGTGGGCCATGGCTTCGGCCATGTCACCGGCTGCGGTGTCCGAAAGTCCCAAAGGGATCGGAATGCGGTAGTCCCTGGCAACCGCAGCGTCCTTTCTCTTTTCCGCCGTTTCTGCCCGCGACCAGAGTTCGTGCGGATCCGAGGCCCACGCCGGTGCACCCGGCGGCGCCAGGGTCAACGCGCGGATGATTTCCTCACCCACTTGGCGTTTTCGATAGTCATGCCAAATTCCGGTGCGCGCGTCGTAGAGCCGCAAGCCTAAGCGGTAGGCCACGCCCGCAATCGCGGAGTGGCTTTTCCTTCGACTGTGAACTTGGAGGTGGGGGCGAGCATGTGGAACCATTCCTCATCCTTGTGGCATCAACCACGCCCCCGGCCGAGGCGTGGCCTGTGGTCATCCATGACCGGGAAAACACGCAGCGGCTGCCGACCTCCTGTGTCTGCTCGCCCCACGCAACCATCCAAGCAGATAGCCAAACGCCGTCAAGGCTGCGGCGAACACCTATCCATGCATTTTGAGATGGACATCAAGTTATGGATGCTTGACCGCTTTGGCGTTGCTCTTAGGTTAGGAGGTAACGCGTAGGCGTTGCCTCTGCTCTGAGCGGCGTATTGGCACAATACCTAGACGCGCCATCGCTGCCCTTCGCCCCGGCTTGCGCTCTCTAATTTTTTTGCTAGATCAATAGCAACCCAAACTCTGTTGTGAGATCACTATGCGCAAGAGGCACAAAAAATCAGTTGTAGCAAAACTGACCTCGACGATGACGGCGGATGACTACCAAGCGATCATCTTCATGATTATGGGGTTAGTTCTAGCTACCCACTGGATTATATTTTTGAAATGAAGGGTCCGTGCTCTGCCCCGTGTCATTGAGGGTGCGAACAATGCTGTATCCGCCAACGGCCAACACTACGACGATCACAACAAGGGCACCGATCTTCACTGCTTTATTCTTCGCCTTAAAGAAGCTAACAACACATCCAGCAACGACCAGAAGGCCGATTGTGTAGAAAATATCACCTTCAAAAATCTTGAAAATCTTAATGATTTCGCTCATTCCCAATCCCCTAGCAGTAATACAAAGTCAGCCACCCCGTAAACAACACTTTTAGGCAAGGTTCAACCCTTCCACAGAACCTCACGGGCGTCCGAAAGCCTTAAGCCCCAGTTCAAGCCTGGCGCCACAATGCCGAGCATCTCCCGCGGCCCGTATTCACCGCTGTAAATCTCCACGTGCTCCTCATCAAGATCGTGCCCCACGTAAGCGCACCGCCACTCCAACGGCACTTTTGCTGTCTTCATCGACTGGATCGCGGTCTTACGCAGGGAATGGAACCCATACTTGCCCTTGTCTGGCTTCGTGATTCCGACCGCCTCGATGTGCCGACCGTAGGCCTTCGAGAGCCAGTCTCCCTGGCCATTCACAGATCCAACTTTGATCTTCGGAAACAGTCGTTTTTCGCCCTGTCCCCTAAGCCTTTCCACGCGCTCCATCAGACCCAGGGTGATCAGATCAGGATGGATCGGAATGGTCCGTAGGCTGGGCTCGTTCTTCACACTCTGACCTTCACCTTCGTCAGTGATCGTCATGCATGGCACACCATCCACCGTCGTGAAGTCCACCAACGCCAACTGGCCCACCTCGGAAACACGCGCACCGGTATAAAGCCCGATCACTGCACCCCAGCGCGCCCCTTCGCTCAGGTTGGCGAGCGCATCAGGGGCATAAAGCGCTTGGATCTGTTCAAGGGTGAAGGCCTTGAAGCCGAACGCCCGGCGCTTCTTCTTTTCCTGCTTGCGGTAGATGACATGCCCAGCCGCAGGGTTCTCGTCTTTGGGAAACTTGGGATAGGCACCGGCGGACACAGCCCAGTTGAAAAAGCCCCGCAGATAGGAGGTCTTGTTGATCAGGGTTGGGGTCTGCAACCCGCTGGTGCGGAGCGCCTCAACCCAGGCAGAAACATCCTCGCGTTGCACCTCGTGCAGCATCGTCTTGACGCCGACATGCTGGGCAAACCCATTGATCGCCGCTGCCTTGATAATCAGCGTCTTTTTCAGGGTGTCCGCTTCGATGCTTTTCAACCAAGCATCAGCAGACTTGCCGATCGCACGTGGGCGGGAGGGCGCGGGTAAAGCCGCTTGCACAGAGAAAGACCGTTGGAGTGATGCCCCAAGCGCTTCCAGCACCGAACGGATCCCCTCTTCGGGCTCGGGCTCAGGGTTGACCTTCGGTATCTCTCGTTGACGAAATGCCGGCATCGTCTTCGCCATCTCCGCAAACGCCTCCATGGCGCGGGCGTGATCTTCTGGGCCATTCGCCTCGATACTCGCGGAGCCATCCGCGTTGATCTTGCAGGCGTAATCGACGGGTTCGTTACCCGCCCCCGTGCGAAGAACCACCACCCGCTTGCGGGGCTTGTCGTGCCCCTCGCTGCCGTCCTTAGCCATCGCCGCCCCCTTGCGTCGGATATTGGCGAAGATTTGAGCATAGTGGGCGCTCAACGTGTAAGCCCCCAGCCGCGCCACGGACGGGTCACGTGTGCGAAGGGATCGCTTGATGATCCGGACCCCAAAGAGGCTTTGAAGGTCTCTGGGGACCACAAGCCGAAAGTGGAAAACGCCCGAGGCGTGACGCAAAAGATGGTGTGCAAGTCGCATGGTTGTTGACCAACCAACTTGACCAAGCGCCGTTTCTCCCAGCCCACAAAAAAGCCCACAAAAATGGGCCTATTTGCAAATCTGGCGGAGAGAGTGGGATTCGAACCCACGGTAGGCTTACACCTACGGCAGTTTTCAAGACTGCTGCCTTAAACCACTCGGCCATCTCTCCGAATTGTCGCCACGAGCAGGTGCGCAACGCGCACCACTACGGCAGTTTGACTCCGGGCATCCTGCCCTCCGCCCCTTCGGGGCCATCGACTTTGTCGATGTTCGCTTCGGCATCCTGCCTTCGCGTCAAGACTGCTGCCTTAAACCACTCGGCCATCTTTGCGTTCCCGGTTGTATCCAGGGACAGAGGCCGGCCTCTTTAAGAGGCACTGGATTCCGGCCTTCACCGGAATGACAAGGTGCGAATCTTATCAGGAATGGCTCGCCGTTCCCCGCCCTTTTTTCGACAAGGCAAACATCGCCCACAACATGATGCCCACCGGAACCGCCGCGCCGACCAGCGGAAGCAGCAGTACGGGGGAGCGGATGACCATGGGCACCAACTGGGTGGCCGCGGCGAAGGCAATGATCCCGAAGCGCAGTGCGCGGCTTTGCCGGGCGAACCAGAAGGCACCGATGACCAGCACGGTGGCGATGAGGCTGAGCACCAGGTCCACCGTGGGTATGGGGAACATGGTGACCAGCCCCAGACGCGTGAGCAGCTCGGTGGCAAGGATGGTCAGCAGCGCGTAGCTGGCAGTGAGTTCAACCTTGTCCCAGCGCGTGCTGCTCATGGTCATAGCCTTAGGCGAGCTGCTCTTGGCCGCGCAGGTAGGGGCGCAGAGCGTCAGGCACGGTGATGGTGCCGTCGGCGTTCTGGTAGTTCTCCATCACGGCGACCAGGGTGCGGCCCACGGCCAGGCCGGAGCCGTTCAAGGTGTGCACCAGCTCCGGTTTGCCGGTGGCGGGGTTGCGCCAGCGGGCCTGCATGCGGCGGGCCTGGAAGTCACCGCAGTTGGAGCACGAGGAGATCTCGCGGTAGGTGTTCTGGCTGGGCAGCCACACTTCCAGGTCGTAGGTCTTGATGGCGGAGAAGCCCATGTCGCCGGTGCACAGCAGCACTTTGCGATACGGCAGTTTGAGTAGCTGCAGCACCTTTTCGGCGTGGCTGACCATTTCTTCCAGCTGGGCGTGCGACTGCTCCGGCGTGGCGATCTGCACCATTTCGACTTTTTCGAACTGGTGCTGACGGATCATGCCGCGCGTGTCGCGGCCGTAGCTGCCGGCTTCGGCGCGGAAGCACATGCTGTGCGCGGTGAGGCGCATGGGCAGTGTGTCGGCTTCGACGATGCTGTCGGCGACGAGGTTGGTCAACGCCACTTCTGCCGTGGGGATGAGGTAGCGCTTGGCTTCGTTGACCTCGGTGGAGAACAGGTCCTCCTCGAACTTGGGCAACTGGCCGGTACCCTTCATCGTTTCCGCGTTGACGATCAGCGGCACGTTGCATTCGAGGTAGCCGTGCTCGCCGGTCTGCAGGTCGAGCATGAACTGCGCGAGTGCGCGGTGCAGGTGCGCGAGCTGGCCGCGCAGCACGGTGAAGCGTGCGCCAGAAAGCTTGGCGCCGTCGTCGGCATCGAGCCAGCCGTGGCGAGCGCCGAGGTCGACGTGGTCTTTCACGTCGAAGTCGAACGTACGCGGGGTACCCCAGCGCAGCTGTTCGGCGTTCTGGGTTTCGTCGCTGCCCAGCGGCACAGACTCATGCGGGATGTTGGGAACGCCCAGCGTGATATCGGCCAGCTTGGCTTGCACGTCGGCCAGCGCTTGTTCGTTGGCCTTGAGCTTGTCGCCGATGCCGGCGACTTCGGCCATCAACGGGGCGACGTCTTCGCCCTTGGCCTTGGCCTGGCCGATGGCCTTGGACCGCGTGTTGCGCAGGTTCTGCAGCTCCTGCGTCTCGGTGGACAGCTGCTTGCGCTGGCTTTCCAGTGACTCGATGGCGGCCACGTCGAGTTCGTAGCCACGGGTCTCCTTGAGGCGCGCGGCGGTTTCGGCCAAGCGCGAGCGCAGTAGTGCGGGGTCCAGCATGTCGGGTCCAGATAAATGACTTGGAACCTTGGATTATCACCGCGGCAACGCCGGAGGGGCAATGCGGTGCATGCTCAGACCCGGGGAGCACGCCTGCCCTGTGGAACACGGCAGGCGTGCCACTTTGAGCAACGCCTCAGGCAGCAGCCCAGGCCACGGCATCCGCACCTGCCGGCAGGCGCATGGGGCTGGCGGGGTCGGTGACCGCATGCCACACGGCCTCGGCGACGTCAGCCGCATGGGTCACCGGGTCGGTCGACTGGGCCCAGCCATTCATGACGCCCTGAGCCAGCCCGGTATACGCCTCGGGGAAACCCGCACTCATGCGGGATCGCGCGTTCTCACCAAAGCGAGTCTCGGGCGCACGCCCGGGCAGCACCAGCCGCACCCGGATGCCAAAGGGCTCCAGCTCCAACGCCAGCGATTCGGTGAACGCGTTCACCGCGGCCTTGGTGGCGGTGTACACGGACAGCAAGTGCAAAGGCCTCAGCGTGACCGTGGAGGTAACGTTGACGATGACGCCACCCGCACGCTCGCGAAACTGCGGCAATACCGCCTGCGTCATGGCGATGGTGCCCAGGGTGTTGGTCTCAAACAGCTCGCGCGCGGCGTCCATGGAGGTGCCCTCCAGTGCATTGAGCAGCCCGATGCCTGCGTTGTTGACGAGCGCGTCGATGGGGCCCGCAGCGTCGATAAGCCGGTGAATACTTTGCGGATCGGTGACGTCGAGCGGCAGCACGCGGAGGTGCTCAGAAGGCGGCAGCAGGTCTTCGCGCGGCGTGCGCATGGTGGCGATGACATTCCAGCCGCGCTCAAGGAAATCGCGGGCGATCTCAAGACCAAAACCGGACGAGCAGCCGGTAATCAGGATGGTTTTCATGGGACTCCAGGCGTGGGGTGAACAACGAATATGTCCACGATAGGAGCTGGTGACCGGACTCACTACCATCCAAAGTCCATCTTTTATTGGCTATAGTCCAGCAATGACTGACCCACTCTCGGAAATCGTCACCCTGCTCCAGCCAGAGGCTGCGTTCTCCAAGATCTCCAGCGCTGCCGGCCCCTGGCAAGTGCGCCGCGTCGAAGCGGGGCGGCCGTTCTACGGCGTGATTCTGGAGGGCGCATGCCGCCTTGCGATCGAAGGGCGTGAACCGCTGATTCTCGAGGCGGGTGATTTCCTGCTGATTCCGGCCTCCTCCGGCTTTGCCATGTCGAGCACACCGCCACCGGCGCGCGACGTCGACTCCGTGCCCACGATGCTGCCCGGCGGCGAGTACCGACTCGGCCACCCGGACGGCCCGCCAGACGTTCGCATGCTGGTGGGCTACTGCACGTTTGGTTCGCCCGATGCCGCGTTGCTGGTGTCGCTGCTGCCGGAACTCGTACATGTTCGCGGCGAGCAACGACTATCCACGCTGGTGCAACTGGTGATCGAGGAATCACGCACGCACCGCCCTGCCCGCGAGGTGATTCTTTCGCGGTTGCTGGAGGTATTGCTGATCGAGGCCTTGCGATCCACCACCGGCACCACGGCCTCGCCGGGCCTGTTGAATGGACTGGCCGATGCGCGACTCGCTTCCGCGATACGGTGCATGCATGAAAGCCCGACCCGCGCATGGACGGTGGCGCAATTGGCGAAGGAAGCGGCGCTGTCGCGCTCGGCGTTCTTTGAGCGCTTCAGCCGTGCCGTAGGCATGCCGCCGATGGAGTACCTGCTTGCGTGGCGCATGGCGCTGGCTAAGCGCTTGCTGCAACGCGATGGTGCAGGCATCGCCGACGTAGCGGAGCGTGTCGGCTACAGCTCGGCGAGCACCTTCAGCGTGGCGTTTACCCGACACGTCGGCCTGCCACCGGCACGGTACGCGCGAGAGCACACGGCGGCGCGCGAGTAAACGCGCGACACCGGCAGTGTGATCAATCACCTGTAATTCAAAGCGTGCGCCGCTTGCTCCGCCCAAGCCACCACGCCATGACCGCGCCTGCCAGCAACCATCCAATGACCTGCTCCACCAGCGCCGCCACCGTGAAGTTGGTAGGAAACAGATACCAATTCCAGTACGGCACCATGGTGCTGAGCCAGGCGAACACGCTGGCAGCCAGCGCAATGCTCAGGCGCGTCATAAAGCTAAAGGCAGCCAGCCCCATGACGAAGGCGAGCATCAAGGCCGACAAGGTGTCCGAGGCCCATTCCCGGGGCAGCCGTCCGCTCATGTCAGACAGGTCGTCACCCTGTGGCATATAGACCATAAAGGCATAGGGCGAGGCTTTGGCCTTGGTCGAATAGGCCGCCATAACGGTCTTGTCGCCCATCTTGGCGGGGTCAACCGAAGGCAGAAGAAACACGCCCGCCTGCTCGCCCAGGCCGGGCCGCAAGCTGACGAGAACAGTGTCTTCTGCTACCGGTTGATGCATGCCGATGTCGCCCAGGCCAAGCGCCATGTGCGCTACGGCACCCCAGATGAACATCACGATGCCACCCATCAATGCTGCAACGAGTACTCGCATGACCGTGCCTCCCCGTAATTGATTGTGCGCGGCGATGACTCTAAGCCTGTCGTGAAGTGCGTCGCAAGCTGGGCAAAAGGACTAACGCCCGTTCCGCCGCGCCCCATGAAAAGGCTAGTGCATCAGCGCGAGCGGTCTCGACGGAAAGCGGCGATCAAGTCACGTCGAAAGATCCAGGCGAAAGTGGACTGCATGACCACCTGTATACCAAGAAACATCTTCAGGCCGACCCAAAAATCTGCGACAAACCAATACGCAAATGCCGGCGCCAAAGATATAAGCGCCATACGCGACGCGACATACCGATATGCTGAAAGTGGACCCATCAACTCGCCTCAGTATCCATTACTGATTAACGCGACCTTCTACATATAGGCAAACATGGGGGCGAAAGTTGAACGGGCTGATAGCTACTATCGCTTACGCTCGCGCGCCTCACGGCGTGCTTCGCGCAGGCTCAACAGCTTCTCGCGCAGTTTCAGTTCCAGCCCACGCTCCACCGGTTCGTAGAACACGGTGCCGTCGATCGCATCCGGCAGCAGTTGCTGATCGAGCGCTACGCCACCTTCGCTGTCATGGTCGTACTGGTAACCCTGCCCGTAACCCAGGCCTTTCATGAGCTTGGTCGGTGCGTTGCGCAAGTGCATGGGCACGTCCAGCGTGCCCGTTTGCTGCACCAGGGCGCGGGCGGCGTTGTAGGCCTTATAGGCGGCGTTGCTCTTGGGTGCGATGGCCAGCCAGATGGCGAGCTGGGCCAGGCCGAGTTCGCCTTCGGGGCTGCCGAGGCGTTCGTAGGTGTCCCATGCGTCCAGTGCCATGCGCCAGGCACGCGGCTCGGCCAGGCCCACGTCTTCCACGGCCATGCGCGTCATGCGGCGGGCGAGGTAGAGCGGGTCGACACCACCGTCGAGCATGCGGGTGAGCCAGTACACGGCGGCGTCCGGATCGGACGAGCGCACGGATTTGTGTAGCGCCGAAATCTGGTCGTAGAACTGTTCGCCGCCTTTGTCGAAGCGGCGCGTGCGGTCGGCTAGCACCTGCGTGAGGGTGGTTTCGTCGATGCGATGGTTTTCGGCCAGCTCGGAGGCGATTTCCAGCAACGTGAGCGCGCGGCGCACGTCGCCATCCGCAGCTTGCGCAATCAACTTGAGCGACTCGTCGGCCACGTCCAGTTGCATGTCGCCAAGGCCGCGCTCGCTGTCTGCCAGTGCGCGCTTGAGCGCTACGGCGATGTCGTCGGCCGTTACCGCCTCCAGCACATGCACGCGGCAACGCGAGAGCAAGGCGGAGTTGAGTTCGAACGAGGGGTTTTCGGTGGTCGCGCCGACGAAGATGATCACGCCGCGCTCGATGTGCGGCAGGAACGCGTCCTGCTGCGCTTTGTTGAAGCGATGCACCTCGTCCACGAACAACACGGTGCGACGACCCTGCGCGAAGTTCACCTCGGCCTCGGCCAGCGCCTTGCGTACATCGGGCAGGCCGGAGAGTACGGCGGAAATGGCTCGGAAATCGGCGTCGGCGTAGCGCGCCACCAGCAGGGCCAATGTGGTCTTACCGCAACCGGGCGGGCCCCACAGGATCATGGAGTGCACGCGACCGGCTTCCAACGCGCGGCGCAGCGCCTTACCGGGAGCCAGCACGCGTTGCTGGCCCACGATTTCATCCAGGGTGCGTGGCCGCATGCGTTCGGCCAGGGGCTTGAGATCGTCGGACTCGGCAAACAGGCCCGGCGCGTCGAACATATCGCTGCGTGACATGGCGTAAATGATAGGGCATTGGGCTCATGAGAGCCCAATGCCCTGCCCGCGTCAGGACTTGGATTCGTCCCGCGGCCCCTGCCGCAACAGGCTGAACGCCATGGCCGCCACGCCCAGCGCACCCAATGCCAGCACCACCCACAGTAAGGGCTTGGTCCAGTCGTAGGGCACCTTGGGGGCTTCCAGTGCGGAGGGGCCGGCCTCGTCCACGCGCGCACCGAGTTCGGCCAGCGCTGGCTGCCAGTCGTCACTATTGGTGCTGCGCAGGCGGCTCAGTGCTTCATCGACCGGATATTCGCCACGCCGCGCCGAGTAACTGCCCACCAGCAAACGGAACGGCGCATTGCCCTCGGGAATAAATACGTACTGCGGCGGTAGCCAACCCACACTGAGGGCTGGCGCGCCGGCCAGTGGCGTGTCGCTGTGCACACGGATGCGCCGAGTGCTATACGGCTGATCCATGTTGGCGGTGTCTTCGCCACCCTTGCCGCCCGTGCGCACCAGGTTGAGCGAGGTGACTTCCGACCATGTCTGGTCACCGTTATCGAGAATCAGGTGCACGGTCGCCGCGTTGTTGTCCGCAGGCAAGGTGACCTTGAACGAGATCAACGGCAGCTCCGCCGGCAGGTCATACACATAGTCGCCCGACACCTGCCCGTTTTGCTTCGGCTCCAGCCATTGCAGCTGCGAGGCGCGATCAGCAGCGGCATCGGTATAGCTACCGACCAGCTTGACGGTGGGCGTATGGCCCGTGCTCCAGTCCACCTGACCATCGCTCAGGCGTACGCGGAAATAGCGCTCGGGTTCACTGCTGGTGGCGTCGATCTTCAACTGCTCGACCTGATCCTGATCGCCATGCACGCGGGTCAGGCCCACGTCGCTGGCGAGCATGTTCCACTGCCGCAGATCGTTGCTGCCCTCGACGGTCACGTGGATCTGGAAGTCTTCCTGCAAGGTCGACGGGTCCAGCTCAATGCTGTCGATGTTCGCAGCGCGGCCGGCATCGATCAGCCAACTGTCGGGACGCTGCGCGGTAGCACCGCGATCGTCCTGACTGATCACGATGCCGCCGTTGGCGTTGCGCTCCACCTTCACGCTGTCGCTGTTGTTGGCGGCAGCGGCCGGCACAGGCAGCAGGCGCGCCGTGGTCTCGAAGTCGTGCTTGGCCGGCGGTGACGGCGGCATCGGGGCGAATGGCACGGGTTTGCCCGCAGCATTCACCACGATTACATCGTGCAGGTGGGCCGTTTGGCTGGCGGCGGCGTACACCTGTGGCCCCAGCACCACCCGATAGGCCTCGCTGGTGGTTTTCGTGTCGAGCGGAAACGCATAGGCGTATTCCACATTGGTATCTGCCCGGGCTGCAGCCACGGGCAGCATCAAGGCCAGCGCAATCCAACGAACGTCAAGGCGCATGCCCTGTCTCCTCCATAGACGATGAACGGCGCGGCGGAGCCGGCGCCAGGTATCCAATAACGCTGCACAGCAGGCCGAAGGCGATGAACGAGCCGATGCCGAATAGATTGCCCAATTGGCGACGGTCGACCAGGATCAGCTTGGCCAGCACCACACCCATGATGATGGCGCCGGCCAGCCAGAACAGGCGATGGCCGCGCCGCGAACCCCACACCCAGGCAAACAGACCCAGCACGCTCCACGCCACGGTGAGTGACATCTGCGCGAGGCTGGAATCGGCCAGATCGGCGCTCCACGCCACGCCACCCAACTGATGCACTGCACGCAAGGTCATGCTGGTGACCAACGCCAGCACGATGGAGCCGAGCACGGGGCCGCGTGCATGCCGGAGCACGGCGGGCAGCGATGGATCGGTGATCCACACGGCGAACATCCCGGCGATTGCGAGCAACAGCAACTCCACCGGGTTCAGCAGCGGCACGTAACGTAGCGGCGCGGCATCGCCATCCATGAACAAGGCAAACACGCCAACCAGACCCAGCGCGATCAGCAACGAATACTTCAACGGTGGCAGCCAGCGCGACAGGCTCTGTGCCATGGGTGCCGCTATCAGGCGCGGACGCCAATGCGCTACCGCAAACACCAGCAACAACGGCACCAGACTCAGGGCGGCGACCCAGCTCCCGGACAGCCAACGCAAGCGATCCAGCGCCACCGCCACGCCGAAGCCAGCCAACAGAACCCAGCGCCACAGCCACATCCATTGCGCCGCCGGGCCAGCCCACGCCGCAGGACGCAGACACAACAGCGTGCGCCAGCCGAGCACGGCAGCGGCAATCACCGCCAACAGGTTCCAGCCACGCCACGGCTGCTGATGGTTGCCGACGACAAGCGCGACGAGCACCAGCATGCACGCCATGAACGCCACCGGAGTCCATCGCAGCGCGAAGCCCAGTTCCTGCGAACTGCGATACCGCGAAGCTTCCGCCGCACCCCAGGCCGTGACGGCAAGCCACGCAAACCATGCGGCGAACACGTTTTCGTCCGGCACGAAGGTCGAGATCTCCTCCGCGCAGGCGACTACCCACCACAGCATGCCCCAGGCATACAGCACGACCGAAAGCACGCGATGCAGTGCACGCCCATTGCCCAGCCGCGCGAACAGGCCGGCGCTAGCGAAACCTGCGATCACCAACATCAACGCACTGATGCATTCGCGGTTGAGCACGTGCCATGCCACTTGAACACCGCCATGTATCTCGCGGTCAATCAGCAGCGCGCATGCTGCGAACACCTGCAACGCGATACCGCTCCACGTCGCGAACCCGCGCTGCTGACGCAAGCCCAACCAGATCAAGCCCGCGCCCTCTAGCGCGAAGATGCTGCCGGTAACGTCGGCACTCAGCGCGAGCGGCACGGTAAGCGTCGCCAGGGCCACAGCCAGAATTGCCCAGGTGTCGCGGATCAAGCGCATGCCCGGCTGACGGCGGGACAGATAAGCCACGGCCACATAGACCGCCGCAGCAACCAGAGTGGAGATGGCCAAGGCTTTGCCATCCCATTGCAGCAGCGCGCCCTGCAGCAGGAGGCTGATCAAGGGATTGCCAAACATCAGGCAGCCGTCGATCACCAATCGCCGGTCAACCGGCGCGCGCACCACGTGCAGCCAGGGTATGAACAGGTAGAACAGGAAGTTGAGGACGAGGAACGGCTCGGTGCTCGCGAACAGACTGTGGTCGTAGCGCAGCACGCCCCACGCGCTGCCCACGGCAAAGGTGGCGACAAAACCCAGCAGGTTGAGCACACGCCACGATCGCTTCCACGCAATGCCGAGAATGGCCAGGTTCAGCACCGCGTAATAGCTGAACAACGCTACGTGGCTGCCGTTACCGGTGGACACCAGAATGGGTGCGGCAAAGCCCGCGATCAGGCCGAGCACGGCGAGCGCCAATGCGTCCTGCATCACGGCCAGCACACCAATGCCGGCGACCAGTACCACCAGCACACCGAACGCCGCGCCCGCGGGCAACAGGTCGTAGAGGCGGAAGGCGGCAAATACCGTCATCACCAGCACGCCGATGGAGCCGCCTTGCAACGACAAGGCGAATACGCGTCGCGATTCGCGCTTGTGCCAGCCAAAGAACAGGCCACCCGTGGCGGCCAGCGCCACCATGGACACACGCAGAGCCACCGGCACATGCAGCATGCCGGCATCGGAGGCGTACTTGAGCAGCGCGGCTACGCCAGCAAACAACACCAGCATGCCGATCTTCACTGGCACATTGCCCTCGGTGAACCAGCCCCACACGCGCTGCATCAGGCGATCGAACCCGGAGGGCTGACGCGGCATGGCGGGTGTCGGGGGTGCAGTCGGCCGTGGTGCAGGCTCTGAGGACGGCACCGGTGGCGGCACGTCCTCCATCGGCAGCGCAGCTGGCTGGGATACCGCAGCAACCGGCGCCACGGGCGGCGCCGGTTCGTGCAAGGCCTCTCGGGCCTCCTCAGCGGTCATCCATGGCCGCTCGGCGGGCGCCTGTTGTGGCTGGGGCGATGGAGCAGGTTGAGCCGCCTTGGCCGCCGTCAGTTGCTGGCGAATGCGCCCCAACTCATGGGACAGCTCCATCTGCCTGCCCCAGAGCAGTCCTACCGCCGCACCACCCGCGATGCCAGCCAGACTGGCTGATGACACCAGCCCGCCCAGCACCGCACCGATCACCATCCATAGAAAGATCATGCCTGCCCGTCTCCACCCACCAGGGGTTGTTACGCCCCCAGTGTGCCATGGTCGACCAGGTACTAAGACGCGAGGGACGCCTTCTACGGGCGATGTACGTCACGACTATCAGATATTTCCTACATTTTGACGCCGCTCGGCACGCTGTTCCATCCAGTCATACAGCACGGGGAGCAGCAACAAAGTAAGCAGCGTGGAGGTGAGCAGGCCACCCACCACCACTGTGGCCAAGGGACGCTGGGTTTCCGCGCCCACACCGCTGGATAGCAGCATGGGCACCAACCCGAGGATGGCCACGCTAGCCGTCATCAATACCGGTCGCAGGCGCAGCGCCGTACCACGCATCACCGCGTCACGAACACCCATACCCTTGGCGCGCTGCTCGTTCAGAAAGCTCACCAGCACGATGCCGTTGAGCATCGCCACACCGAACACCGCAATGAAACCGATGGCTGAAGGCACGGACAGGTACTGCCCCGTGACCGCCAATGCCACGACGCCGCCGATGGTGGCGAATGGCACGTTGGCAAGGATCAGCGCCGCGTACTTCATCGAGTGGAACGCTGTGTAAAGCAGGATAAAGATGAAGAAGATGGTAGCCGGCACGATCAACGACAGACGCTTCAAGGCGCGCTGCTGGTTCTCGAATGCCCCACCCCACTCCGTGTAGTAACCGGCAGGCAACTTCACTTTCTGCGCAATGGCTGCGTTCGCCTCCCGCACAAAGCCATCGATATCGCGGCCGCGCACGTCCATCTGGATCTCCGCATAGCGCTGCAGCTGTTCGCGACGGATGAAGGAATACCCTTCGGCCTCCGTCACCTCCGCCACCTGCGAGAGTTGCACGATGGCGCCACCCGGGGATTGGATGGGTATGCGCTGGATGGCCTGCATGGAGCGCTTGTCCGTATCGTCCAGCCGCACTGCGATGTCGAAACGCTTCACGCCATCGATCAACGTGGTGACGGGCTCCCCGCCGATGCCGTTACGCACCACCGTGAGTACGTCGTCAGCGTTCAGGCCATAGCGCGCCAACGCCTCGCGATCCACACGGATACGGATCTGCGGCTTGCCCAGATTGGCTTCCAGTGCCAAATCCGCCACACCGGGCACGCTGCTCAGCACATCCTTGATGCGTGCACTCTGGCGATCCAGCTCACCAAGGTCGTCGCCATACAGCTTGAGAGCCAACGTGGCGCGCACGCCCGAAATAAGCTCCTCGATGCGCATCTGGATGGGCTGCGTATAGCTCACCACTGCCGTCGGCAACGCATCGGACAGCTCGCGCTGCATGTCAGCCTCGATGCTCTCCAGTGTCTGTCCCTTGCGCCACTGCTCACGCGGTTTCAGCGGCGTATACACCTCCATGTAATTTACATCCGCCGTCTCGCCCTTCTCGGCACGGCCGATCATGGCCAGCGTGGTATCCACTTCCGGGAACGATGCCTTGATGCGCTCGGCAACCTGCCGCGAGATCTCGATGGACTCATCCAATGACGCGGAAGGAATGGACGTAATGCGCCACATGATGGCGCCTTCCTTCAGATTGGGCATGAATTCCTTGCCCAGCAGCGGAAACAGCGCAAGGCTGCCGAGCAATGCCCCGCCGGCGATACCCAACACCAGCCCGCGCCTGCGCAACGCCCAGGCCAGCACCACGCCATAGTGTTTTTTCAGGAAGGCCACGAGTTGCGTGTCGCGCTCTTCCTTCGGCTTGAGCACCAATGCAGCAAGGACGGGAATCAAGGTCAGGGCAAGCAACAACGAACCCGCCATGGCGAAGCTGATGTTGAACGCCATCGGCTTGAACATCTTGCCCTCCAGCCCCTGCAGGCTGAACAACGGCAGAAACACCACGATAATGATGACGATGGCGAACGTAATGGGAGTGGCGACCTCGCGCGCTGCCGCCAGCACGGCTGCCGTGCGATCCACCGGCAAGCCATGCGCCTTGCGCTCGGCCATGATACGGAACGCGTTCTCCACCATCACCACGGCGCCGTCCACCATCATGCCGATGCCGATGGCCAGACCCGCGAGCGACATCAGGTTGGCCGACAGCCCCGCCTGCTCCATGCAGATAAAGGCGATCAGCATGGCTAGCGGCAAGGCAACGACCACTACCAACGCGCTACGGAATTCGCCGAGGAACAAGAACAGCACAATGGCAACAAGAATGGAGCCCTCCACCAGTGCACGCACCGCTGTACCTACGGCCTTGTTCACCAGATCGGTACGCTCGTACACCGGCTTGACCACCACGCCTTCCGGCAAGGCTTGCCGCACGGTGTCCAGCTTGGCCTTCACCGCATCGACTACGCTTTTCGCATTTTCGCCGATGCGTGCCAGCGCCTGCCCCATCACCACTTCCTTACCATCACGGGTGACAGCACCCGTACGCGGTGCGCCGGCTTCTTCCACCGTGGCCACATCGCGCACGTAGACTGGCGTGCCGTCCTCTGTCTTCAGTACGATCTGGCCGATGTCGCGAGCGTTCTGCACCAGTCCGAGCCCACGTACTAGGTACTGCTCGCGACCTACGTCGACGAAGTTGCCGCCGACCTGCGCATTATTGGCTTGCAGGGCGTCGATAACGTTCTTGAAGCCCAATCCATGCGCGATGAGCTTCATCGGATCGATGCGCACCTGGTACTGCTTCTCTTGTCCGCCCCACGAGGTGACGTCATCCACGCCGGGCGCGGTGCGCAACATCAAGCGGATGGTCCAGTCCTGCAGGGTGCGCAGCGCCCGATCGTCAGGGGCGTTTTTCAATGCGTCGTCGGCGCGTTCCACCGTGTACCAGAACACCTGCCCCAGCCCCGAAGTGTTCGGCCCCATCTCCGGCTTGCCGTAGCCGGCAGGCAATCGGTCGCCCACCTGCTGCAGACGCTCGTTGACCAGTTGGCGCGCAAAGTAGATGTCCATGTCATCGCTGAAATACACGGAGACATACGACAGGCCAAACAGGCTTACCGAGCGGACTTCTTCCACCTTCGGCAAGCCGGCCAGCGCCGATTCCACTGGCGTGGTGAGCAATTGCTCCACGTCCTCGGCTGCAAGGCCGGCCGCTTCCGTATAGACGTTGACCTGCACAGGCGTGACATCGGGAAAGGCATCGATGGGCAACTTACGCACGGCCTGGTAACCGAGCACGCCCACGACGAGAAACGCGATGATGACGAGCAATTTGTAACGCAGCGAGATGTCGACAAGACGGGCGAGCATCATTCTTCTCCCAGCTGCGAGCGCAGCAATCGCGCCTTAAGCGCAAAAGCGCCCTTGCTTACATAGGAAACACCAGGCTTCAGGCCCTGACGTATCTCTACCCAGCCGTCGCGCGTTTCACCGACATCCACCGCTGCCGGCTCAAACGCCGCATTTCCGCTGGTGACGAAAACGGTGGACTGGTTCTGCAGCAACACCACCGACTCCGCCGGCACGGCAAGAACGCTGCGGCCACCGACCGCGATACGCGCATCCACCAACTCACCCGGATGCAGCAGGTCGCGACTATTGTCCACGGCAATACGCACGGACACGGTGCGGGTCTTTTCATCGGTCTGATGCGAGCGCTGCACGACCTTGCCGGGCAGGCTCTGCCCGTGAATCAAAACGCGCGCCACATCGCCTTGCGCGGCGCGTTCGGCCTCTGCTGGCGGCATGCGCGCCTCTACCCACACCGAGTCTTCTTTCACCAGCGTGAACAACATGCGCCCTGCATCGACCCGCTCGCCCACCAGGAAGGAGTCGGTGGCGATGCGGCCATCGGTGGGCGCAAGCAGTTCATAACTCCCATCCGCTTTCGCCGAACCGGCGCGCAGGACGCCCTGAATCTGCCCGTCGGACAAGCCATAAGCACGCAGCCGAGCGCGCGCTTGATCGCGCTGCACCTGCACTTCGGTATAGCGTCGCCCCGATACCGCCTGCGCCCCCAGTGAGGAGACGCGCCGCCATTCCTGCTCGGCTACGATGAGCGCACCTTGCGTCTCCGCAACTTGCACGCTGGACAGCACCACCAGCGGCTGACCGGCTTTCACCACGTCGCCAAGCTTTACTTTGCGCGACAGCACCATCGACTCGATCCGCGGGGACACCAGCACGGTTGAGTAGGCGTCGACCTTTACTTCACCTGGTGATTTGATCTCGTCCGCAAGCTCGCGGGTCGCCAGCTTTGAAACCACAATGCCAGCTTCTTTTACGGCACGGGCGTCGAGTGCGAGTGGGTTCGCTGCCTGTTCCGCCAGGACGTTAGGAGCCGCAACGGCCAGCGCCAGCGCGAAGGCGGCGCAGATGGATTTATGAATCATGGAGCAGCTTCCTGTGTGCGGCCGTCGAGCCAGTCCGTCAGGCGGCCGGCAGCGGTGAGATAATCGAACCATGCCTGCCAGGCCTGGCTTTCCAGTGCGAGCGCGGATAGCGCGGTGTCCAGGCTCTGCTTGAGCTGGACGAGATAGTCGGAGGTACTGATTTCCCCTGCCCGCCAGAGTTTTTCCAGCAAGGCGGCGCGGTCGCCGAAAGCAGCGGCACGCCCCTGACTGAAGGCCTGCCCCGAATCACGCAATGCGTCATAGCGCGCCTGTGCCTCACGCAGCGATGCGCGACTTGCCAGTTGCCGCGAACGTACAGTCGCCGCAGCCGCACCGGCTTCAGCGAGTGCGGCATCTACTTCGGCGCGCCCGCTATTGAGTACGGGCAGTGGAATGGTGACGCTCAGGCCGATCACTTGATCGGTCGTTGCACCGGTACGGACGCGACCGCCCGTGAGGCTGACGGTAGGGTCGGGAATACGTGCGCGCCTTGCCACGTCGATACCCGCCTGGGCGGCCGCCTCGTCAGCCCGTGCTTTGATCAGCTCAGGCCGGTCATCCATCGATAACGGCACAATGCTGTTCGACAGAGGCGGGAGCCCCGCTGGCAAAGGGGGCGATGACTTCACCTCATCACCCGCAATGGCTTCCAGTGATGCGAGTGTCGCCGCCTCATTGCCTGCCAGCGATGCTTGCTGGATCTGGGCTTCGCCCAATGCCAATGCCGCGAGATCGCGCTCCGGGCTGCTGATGTCACCGACTGCCAGGCGTTCCGCCGCGAGCGCGTCGAAACGGCGCATCAGCTCGACACGGTGTTCGCCCAATTCACGCTGACGGATCGCCAATGCGGCGCCGGACCAGGCCTTCAACCAACGCGACGCGACGTCTCTGCGCAGAAGTTCATAGGAAGCTTCACGGCTGCGCCATTCAGCATCCGCTTGCGACGTGCGCGCGTGACGCTTGCCCGACAGATCCAGCGGCAGCGAAAGGCCGGCGGTACGTCGATCAACATCGGCATTCTCGGCATCAAGCGACAATGACGGGTTGTAAACAGGCTGCGACGCGGCGCGGACCCGCGCCTGCGCGGCCTCAACGTCAGCGCGTGCAGCCTGAACGTCAGGGCTCGCACCCCACACCGCACGTACCGCACCCTGGAGTGGTGATGCGGCGACGGGCGTTGTCGCGCCGTCGCCGGGCGAAGCCTTGACGGCCAAAGCACACAGCAAACAGGCAGCCCCCACGAGGGCCGCACGTAGAAAAGACATGGAAACATCTCCTGAAAACGATCACAGCGAATGCACCCGTGAGGGCGCACGTCAGACGGTCGTTATCAGGCGATGGGTGGGCGTAGAAGCGAGCGCGTCGCGTCGGGCACGCGACCCACGTTGACAGAAGGGGCCGCGAACGATGCCTCAGGCATGCCCACGGCTAGTGCCATGGACGTGGGCAACGTGGCGGTATGCGCACAGGCGCAATGGCAGGATCCACCTTCGCCCAGCAGACAATCGCTGTCGGCACCCTGCACTGGGGTGGCCTCGACCAACAGAGTAACCGAGGCATGCGCCTGCGCTCGGTAGGCGTCGCGCTCGCCGCCATCAGCGAGGCATACCGAACCACTGACCAGCTTGATCAGCAGCACAGCCACCACCAACGCCCACAGGCCGCGATGGCGGCGCAGGCGATTCAGTAGTGGCGTGGAACGAGGTGACATGGGGTGAATGCTAAGCAACAAGCCACGTGTTAGACAATTTCATTCGCCACGTGACACGTTCGTGACGCCACCCAAACGCGCCTCGTGCAGGAAATACGCATATTTCTGCACTATGACGGCCATCGCCGTGGCTATCATGTCGTGGCGTAGTCGGGGGTGGAGTCCGCAAGTGGCGCAACGGCCGGGGCGAGCAAGCAAGCAGATTGTCCAGGGAAGCGTGACGCTCCTCGGTGCCTGTCGTTCGCGATGGAACATGGCGTGGACGGTTGTGCTGCTTTGCCTGCTGACCCTTCCGGCACTGTGCCTGGGCAGCGATAAAGATCCGTGGGCGCCGTTCGATGCCCCCTGGTTCGACCGGATCGGGGTCAACGACGGGCTGCCACATTCCATCACCACGACGATCGAGCAGGATCGGCGCGGACTGATCTGGATTGGCACACTTTCCGGCCTGGTGCGCTACGACGGCTACCGCATGCAGGTCTTCACGGCGGCGGGTGGCAAGGCTGACATTCCGGATGCCTACGTGCGCTGCCTGCTTACGCTGCCGGACGGCAGCCTCCTGGTGGGCACCAATGCCGGCGGCCTGAGCCGGCTCAATCCGCTCGACAACACCTTCCGCAATTACCCGGTGGGACGTGGCGGCACCAGTGACAGGAAGATCTACGCCATGGCGCCAGATGGTAGCCGAGGTGTATGGATCGCCACGGAGCGCGGCATCGATTATCTGGACCTCGCCACTAACCGCATGACGGCAGTACCGCTGAGTGACGACATGTCGCCGCGCAGCTTTGGCATCCTGCAGGATCGGGAGGGCAACCTGTGGGCGGGCAACAACAGCGGTCTATTCGTCCGGCGGGCGGGTGACACCCATTTCGCTCGCGCCGAGCACTCCGCCAATGACAGCAATGTCGATGCCGTCCTCAGCGATGGCATTTGGGCGCTGCTCGAGGATCGCGAGGGTCGGCTGTGGGTCGGCAGCACGCAGTCCGGCGCAGCCTATCGGGATGCCGCAGGCCATTGGCATGCCATTGCTGGTTTCAGTGGTTACCAGCGCGATCACGCGCGCCGCGCCACCGTGCGCGCCTTCAACGAAATGGCGGGCGACACGATGTGGATCGCCACGGATGGCGACGGCGTGCTCGCGTATGACGTGAACGCCGGCACGTTGCATCCCATCGCCCATGACACCGCCCGACCCTCCTCGCTTCCCGGCGACTCGGTGCGCGATCTGCTGCAGGACAACTCGGGGAATGTGTGGGTCGCCACCGACCTTGGCGTGGCACGCTACGACCCCGATGCCCGCAAAGCGTTTGCGCTGCAGCCATCGACCAGTGGCGACCGTTCACTGGCGAACACCAACGTGCGCGGCATCTTCGTCGACAGTCGCCAACGCATATGGCTGGGCATGAGCTCGGGACGCATCGACGTCATCGATCTTTCCGCTGGCGCCATCCGCCATCTAGAACTCAATGGCGTGCAAACACGCCGCGACGTGCAGGCTTTCACCGAAATGCCGGATGGCACCATCTGGGTAGGCACACAGGGGCTGGCGAAAATCGACCCCGATACATTGGCCGTCCACGGCTCGGCCATTCCGGAGATGGACGACAAGCCGGTGCTGCACCTGCTTCCCGATGACGACCATCTGCTCATCGCCACCTACGACGGCGTCTACCGCTATGACACCCATACGCGAGCACTGGCCCATTTCACCCACGATGCCAACGACCCCGGCAGCCTCGCCAGCGACACGGTAAGGCGTATTGCGCACATCGACGACGCGATCTGGTACGTAACCGGGCGAGGCATCAGCATCGCCACCAACCCGCTACAGACCCGCGGCTTCGAAAACCTGCTCCATCGCCCTGGTGACAACACCAGCTTGCCGAACAACCTCGCCAGCTCCATTGCCATGGACCCGCAAGGCAATCTGCTTGTCGGAACCTACGGCGGCCTGGCGATTCTGCAGCCGCGCAGCGCGGGCGACCCCTACCGCTTCACCACCATCGGCGTGACCAACGGCCTGCCCAGTGAGAACGTCAACGCCGTGCAGCCGGACGACTACGGCAACCCTTGGGTAAGCCTGCCCAACGGGCTGGCCATGATCGACGCCAACACCCATGCCGTGTACACCCTGGGTGTACGCGACGGCCTGCGCATCTCCAGCTATGTCTATGCGGCAGCGGCGCGCGCGCCGGGCGGCGAGCTGATGTTTGGCGGCCTGGGCGGGCTCACCGTTGTGCGTCCGTCATGGCAGCCTCGCGACGAAACCGATGCACCACTGACCATCACCTATGCGGCGGTGAACGGCGCACCGCTGGCCTTTGGCAAGCTGCCACGGAACGGCGAATCGCTGGCGATACGCTCGCGTAACCGCAGTCTGCGTGTGGATTTCGCGCTACTCGATTACGAGGCTCCGCCGGAAACCAGTTACAGCTATCGCATGGAAGGCTTTGACGAAGACTGGATCGACGTCCCCCACGGCGGCCTGCCTACGGCGATCTACACCAACCTGCCCCATGGCGATTACAAGCTCCGCCTTCGCGCCCAGACGCACGGCATGCAGCCACGCCTGATCGAGTCGGCCGTGGACGTCAACGTTGAGCCCCGCTGGTATGAAACCATCCAGGCACTGATCGCCGCTGGCATCCTGGCCCTGGTGGCAATCGTCGGTGTCATCCAGTTGCGCACGCTCTATCTGCGCCGACAAGCCAGGCAGCTGCAGCACCAGATTGACCTGCGCACGCAGGATTTGCTGGTCGCCAACAAACGCCTGGACGAACTGGCCAATACCGATGCACTCACCGGCGCATGCAATCGGCGACGACTCTTGGAGCTGGCTGAGGAAGTGCGTGCACAAAGCCCGGACGGCCAGGCGTGCATTGCCCTGCTCGACCTGGATCGTTTCAAGCGGATCAACGATACCTACGGCCACCTCGCTGGCGATGCAGTGATACGCCATGCTTGCCGGATCATGCAGGAGCAGAGCCGCGACACGGACATCATCGGCCGCTACGGCGGTGAGGAGCTACTGGCCTGTCTGCCTGCGAGCACCCTGGAACAAGGCATGGTGGTCGCGGAACGCATTCGCAGTGCACTGGCAGAGCAACCGCTGACCCATGACGGGCACACCATCGTGGTCACCGTCAGCATTGGTGTGGCGGCGTATCGCGCGGGAGAAACCCTGTCGCAATGGCTGACCCGCGCCGACGGCGCGTTGTATGAAGCCAAGCACGGCGGACGCAACCGCTGCGTCGCTGCGCGCTGAGGCGCATGGCTCAACCGAAATGTCGGTGCCGGTAGATGGCGTAGCCCAGGCCCACTACGCCCGTCAGCGTTGCCGGCACGAGCAGGACGCGCTCCTGTATCACCGAAAAACCCAGCGCGCCCGCCGTCGCGCCAATGATGAAGCAGGTAGCCACCAGCAAGCAGACGTGGATGCGCAACATGTCCACATCGAGGCCGCGCAAGCGCTGGCCGAGATAGATGCCCAGATCAGTGAAGATGCCCGACAGATGCGTAGTGCGCAGCGTGGCGCCGCTGTACGTGCTGACCATGGCGTTCTGCAACCCACACGCCATGGAAGCAAAGTAGAGACCCAAGTCATTTTCGCGGTGAATTAGCGGCGTCGCCACGAACAGCAGCAGCGATTCGAGCATCAGTACGACGCCATACCGGCGACCCAACTGCAGCGTGCGCTGCTGCACGATGAAACCGCTGAGCATGGCACCGAACAGGAAGGCGCCGATCACAAAGCCCCAGTGCAGGACTTCGGCGGCATCGAGCCGCGCCAGCGCAATACCCAGCTCTGTACTGGTGCCGGTGAGATGCGTGATCGGCTGATGCCGAAAACACAAGTACCCCACCGTGTTGATACTGCCCGCGATAAGCGCGAGCAGGCCACCGCCCACCCAGGCCCAGCGCGGCAGCTGGCGCAGCATGTCCCGGTCAGTTCTTGATCGGCTGCGTCTGAATCACCGGCGCATCGCCGATCACGTCCGTGCCCGGCGGCGGCACAAAGCTGAATGTTTCCGGCGGAATCGCCACGTTGCGGTGCCAGTTGGAGAAGCGGATATCGGTCACCGCCCCCAGCTGGTCACGGAAGACCATGCGAGCCAAGCCATTGGCGTCGAAACCGAGGTCGGCGTAGTCAAACTGCGGATCCTTGGCCTTGGAGGTCAGGCGCAGCCAGCTCAGGCCGTCGTGATCGCCCTGCTCCACCGCATTGAAGTCCTTGTCCATCTGCTTCACGTCGGTCAACACGGTCAGCGGACTATGGGACTCCTCAGAGCTCTGCACGCGCACGGTGACCTGCTCCAGATCCGGATCGTACAGCCACACGCGACTGCCATCGGCCACGATGGTTTGCTTGGACGGCGCCAGTGTTTCCCAGCGGAATTGCCGCGGCGCTTCGAGCGCCAGCGTGCCATTGCTCGGCTTGCCCGAGTTGCCGTTGGCGTCCTTCAGCGTTTGCGAGAAGTTGCCGGTCAGCGAATGCATGCCGTTGGTGAAGGCGTCGAGTTTGCTGCGTGCCGGGCCAGCGGCCATGGCGAGGCTGCTGATGGAGAGCGCGGCGGTGGCTGCAGCCAGGAGAAGCAAGCGTTTCATGGGTGCCCTGTGAGTGAGGCGGACAGGTGAATTTTGGGCTGTCGCGGCTTAATGGCAAGCCGCTGGTAACTTTTTACTCGTCATTCCGGCGCAGGCCGGAATCCAGTAGAGGATGCATGCGATTTTCGCACCGGCCCGGATGAAGGACTTCATCGCGACACCCCAACCACATCGCAACTGGATTCCGGCCTACGCCGGAATGACGAGCAAAACCGATCAATTCTTCGGCGGCGGCGGAGCCAACACCTCGCGGTTGCCGTTGTGCTGCGGTGCACTGACCACGCCATCCTGCTCCATCTGCTCGATCAGGCGGGCCGCACGGTTATAGCCAATCCGCAGATGGCGCTGCACGCCGGAAATCGACGCACGCCGCGTCTCGGTGACAATCCGAACTGCTCTGTCATACAGCTGGGCGTCGGCATCGCCGCCTTCTTCGCCATCCTGCGGCAAGCCGGAGTCGTTGATGAACTTGCCGTCGCTGGTCGCCTGGACTTCTTCCAGCACGCCCTCGATGTATTGCGGGGAACCCTGCGCCCTGAGCCAGTTCACCACGCCGTGCACCTCGTGGTCGTCCACGAAGGCGCCATGCACACGCTCCGGCGTCGCCGTACCCGGCGGCAGGTAGAGCATGTCACCGTGGCCCAGCAGCGCTTCGGCGCCTGACTGGTCGAGGATGGTGCGCGAGTCGATCTTGCTAGATACCTGGAAAGCGATGCGGGTCGGGATATTGGCCTTGATCAGACCGGTAATCACATCCACCGACGGGCGCTGCGTCGCCAGTACCAGGTGCACACCAGCCGCACGCGCCTTCTGTGCGAGACGTGCGATCAGCTCTTCGACCTTCTTGCCGACGATCATCATCATGTCGGCGAATTCGTCGATGATGATCACGATGTAGGGCAGCGGCTCCAGCGGCTCAGCGGCCAGGTTCGGCATCTCGGGGTTCGGGCGGAACAGCGGGTCGAGCAGCGGCTGGCCTGCGTTCTCGGCGTCCTTCACCTTCTTGTTGAAGCCGGCAAGGTTACGCACGCCCACCGCAGCCATGAGCTTGTAGCGGCGCTCCATTTCGGCCACGCACCAGCGCAGCGCATTGGCGGCTTCCTTCATGTCGGTCACCACCGGCGCGAGCAGATGCGGAATGCCCTCGTAAACCGAAAGCTCCAGCATCTTCGGATCGATCATGATCATGCGCACGTCCTTGGCGCTGGCCTTGTACAACAGGCTCAGCACCATGGCGTTCACGGCAACGGATTTACCCGAGCCCGTGGTACCCGCCACCAGCAAATGCGGCATCTTGGCGAGATCGGCCACCACGGGGCGGCCGGCGATGTCCTTGCCCAACGCCAACGCCAGCGGCGACTTCATGGCGTCGTATTTGTCGGAACGGAGAATTTCGGAGAGATAGACGATCTGCTTGCGCGTATTGGGGATTTCCAGGCCGATCACGTTCTTGCCCGGAATCACGTCAACCACGCGCACACTGACCACCGACAGGCCACGTGCGATGTCCTTGTCCAGGCTCGACACCTGCGAGCCGCGCACGCCAGCGGCGGGCTCCAGCTCGAAGCGCGTGATGACCGGGCCTGGATAGACGCCGACCACCTTCGCCTCGATGCGGAAATCCTTGAGCTTCAGCTCGACCTGGCGCGACAGCACCTCGAGCGTTTCTTCCGAATAACCGGGGCCCTGCTCCGGTGCTTCATCCAGCAGCGACAGCGGCGGCAGTTCGCCCGGCGCGGAAGCACCGGTGAATAGCGGAATCTGCGTTTCCAGCTTGGCGCGTTCGCTCTTCACCACAGGAGAGGGTGCCGTCTCGATGCGCACGGGTTCGCGCTTGGCCTGTTTGACGGCCTCGGTCTTCTTGACCACCTCACGCTCAGCGCGCGCCTGACGCGCAGCCAGCACTTCCGGCGCCTCGCGCAACTTGCCGCCGAACCAGCCGGCGATCTTCAGCACGCCCTGGCCGGTGAGATCGGCCACCTTGAACCACGACAGGCCGGTCGCCAGCGTCACCGCGATAAGGAACAGCGCCAGCAGCAGCAGGGACGCCCCGCCGCCCAGTGCATGCGCCAACCCCCGGCCGACCCACATGCCGATGATGCCGCCCACACCCTGCGGGAGGATCGGCTCGTCGATATTGAGATAGAGCAGCGCCGGCAGGGTGATGAAGAAGAACACTGAGCCGATCAGGCGCAGTGACGGCTCCCACGGCTGCACGGTGCGCTCGCCGCGATGGCGCAGCACCTGCACGCCCAGGAACAGCAACAGCAGCGGGAAGAAATACGAAACCAGACCAAAGATGTAGCGCAGGACGTTGGCAATGTTCGCGCCGACCTCGCCGCCGAAATTGCGGGCATGCTCGACGGTGCCAGCATGACCCCAGCTGGGATCCTGATCGTTGTAGCTGAACAGGCAGACCAGCAGATACAGCGCCAGCGGCAACAGCAGCAGCGCGCCGGCTTCGCGCAGACGGCGCTTCAGTTCTTCACTGAGGCCTTCGCGCTCTTTGTTGTTGTCTTTCTTGACGTTCGCGGTACGCGGCACCGTGATCCTTATCCTATCTTCAAGCATGAGTCCGGCCGCCAGGGGCGGCCGGACGGTGTTACATCCGCCGAAGCGGCAGGCAAGACCTTAGATCATGCCCTTGAGCGCCGGATGAACCAGCTCGCCGCCGTCGACGTTGATGCCCCCGCGCAGCGGTTCGAACTGGCGCCATTCGTTGCCGGCGGCCAGACGCTGCACGTACGGCAGGATAGCGGCAGAAATCGCCACCGACGAGGTCTGCGGCACGGCACCCGGCATATTCGTGACGCAGAAGTGGGTCACGCCGTGAACGTCGTAGGTCGGCTCCTTCCAGGTGGTCGGACGCGAGGTCTCGAAGCAGCCGCCCTGGTCGATGGAGATATCCACCAGCACGCTGCCCTTCTCCATGGTCTTGACCATCTCTTCGGTGACCACGCGCGGCGCCTTGGCGCTCGGGATCAGCACGGCGCCGACCACGAGGTCGGCCGTGGCGACTTCTTCGGCCACGCTGGACTCATAGGCATACAGCGCGGTGACGTTCGGGCCCATGGCCATCATTTCGGCCAGGCGATCCTGGCGCTTGTCGAACACCACCACATTGGCGCCAGCAGCGGCGGCCAGCGCGGCAGCGTTGCCACCGGCAGCGCCTGCGCCCAGCACCACCACCTTGCCGCGCGGCGTGGAGGCCATGCCGCCCAGCAGCTTGCCCTTGCCACCCTGCGGACGATGCAGCAGCGTGGTGCCGATCTGGGTGGCGATGCGGCCGGCAATGACCGACATCGGCAACAGCAGCGGCAGGCCGCCGTTCTCTTCCACCGACTCGAACGCCACGCCGGTCAGGCCGATGTCGAGCAGGCTCTTGGTCAGCGCCGGCTCGGCAGCCAGGTGCAGGTAGCAGAACAGCAGGTGGTGCTTCTTGAGCAGGGCCAAGTCGCCAGCGATCGGCTCCTTGACCTTCACGATCAGCTCGCCGGCGTCATACAGGGCGGCGGCATCGGCAACGACCTTCACGCCGACCTTGGCATAGGCCTCGTCGGAGAAGCCGCTCTTCTCGCCTGCGCCGGACTGGATGAACACCTCGTGGCCACGGCGCACCAGATCGGAGGCAGCGGCGGGAATGAGGGCAACACGACCTTCAAGGGTCTTGGTTTCGGAAGGGATACCGATACGCATGGGGAGTAGATCCTGATGGGAAAGCAAGGTGGCAACGACGCCGGGCCGCAACTGGCCCGGCAATACCTGTGCCGGCAGCCTTGAATCGTCCCCGCGTCTTCCCCATGCTTCCGGGTTCGGACGCCTCGCTCCGTTGTTGCCGTGCAGTGGCATGAAACCGCCGCACGTGACGGAGCGAATGACTCAACAAGTCGCCAGCAAACCCGAAGGATTATAACCATGATGGGCAGGCCGTTTTCACATTCCCGCAACGCCGCGCGAGCAGACCACCTTTGCGCAGTTGCAGCAAAGTCAAAGGGATACAGCCCATCCTGCTGAAAACCAGCTGACAGCCCACATATAAGGGCGATCGCCGGACAACCATGCGCCCAAGCATGGCCGAAGCGGCGGAATCGGCATTCCACCCTCCACGAAGACCACCGCCGACAAGGCGGATAGAAGGAACGCATGAACGCACCCACCAAGCACAGTCGCCTGCTGATCCTGGGCAGCGGCCCCGCCGGCTACACCGCCGCCGTCTACGCTGCCCGCGCCAATCTCAAGCCGATGATGATCACCGGCCTGCAGCAGGGCGGCCAGCTGATGACAACCACCGAGGTGGATAACTGGCCGGGTGACGACAAGGGCGTGCAAGGTCCGGAACTGATGCAGCGCATGGCGCAGCACGCTGAGCGTTTCGAGACGCAGATGGTGTTCGACCACATTCACAGCGTGGACCTCAAGCAGCGCCCGTTCCGCCTGAAAGGCGACTCCGGTGAGTACACCTGCGACGCGCTGATCATCACCACCGGTGCGACGGCGAAGTATCTGGGCATCGCCAGCGAGGAGCACTTCAAGGGTAAGGGCGTGTCCGCCTGCGCCACCTGCGACGGCTTCTTCTTCCGTGAGCAGGAAGTGGCCGTGATCGGCGGCGGCAACACCGCCGTGGAAGAGGCACTGTACCTGTCCAACATCTGCAGCAAGGTCTATCTCGTCCACCGCCGCGACAAGCTGCGCGCCGAGAAGATCATGCAGGACAAGCTGTTCGAGAAGGCTGCCGCCGGCAAGATCGAGCTGGTGTGGAATCACGCCGTGGATGAAGTGCTGGGCGACAACTCCGGCGTGACCGGTGTGCGCGTGAAGGACGTGAACTCCGGCGTGACGCGCGAGATTCCAGTGACGGGCTTCTTCGTCGCCATCGGCCATACGCCCAACACGGGCATCTTCGATGGCCAACTGGATATGCACGACGGCTACATCAAGATCCGCAGCGGACTTGGCGGCATGGCGACCATGACCTCGGTGCAAGGCGTGTTCGCCGCGGGGGACGTGGCGGACCACGTGTACCGTCAGGCTGTCACGTCGGCCGGCTTTGGCTGCATGGCGGCGCTGGACGCGGAGCGCTGGCTGGACCAGCAGGGTCCGGCGAGCTGAGTTTTGGCCGCAAGCTCTTGACCGTCATTCCGGCGCAGGCCGGAATCCAGTGGCGATGAGGCTCGATTGTCGCGATGACTCTAACCATCGAGTCCGGGGCGACGACCGATCACTATGGAAACTGGATTCCGGCCCTCGCCCCCCTTTTTGGGGTGCGCCGGAATGACGAGAATGAAGTGCTAGGCAAGCTGAAAGTCCTGTTGCAACTCTCCGGATTGACGTGATCGAAGCTCGCTTCCACGACAGCATCGAACGCATCCCTGCTGCGGCATGGGATGCGCTTCGCCCGGACGACAACCCGTTTGTCTCGCACGCCTTTCTGGCGCTGCTGGAGCGCACGGGATGTGTCCGTCCAGACTGGGGCTGGCAAGCCCATCATCTCGGCCTCTACGAAGATGACGAACTCGTTGCCGCCGCGCCGCTGTATCTGAAAGGCAATTCCCACGGCGAGTTCGTGTTCGACTGGAGCTGGGCCAGTGCCTGGGAGCGTGCCGGTGGCGACTACTACCCCAAGCTGCTCAATGCCGTGCCCTACTCGCCCGTGCCCGGGCCACGCCTACTGGCAGGCATGGGCGCGCATACCGCCGAACGACAGCGGGACCTGACAACGGCGATGCGCAGCTTTGCTGAGCGCATGAACCTTTCCTCCGCGCACGCCAACTTTCTGCGTGACGACGAATTGGCTGCCTTCGATGGTCCGTGGCTGGACCGCTCGGACGTGCAGTTCCACTGGCATAACCATGACTACGCCGACTTTGGGCAATTCCTCGCCGCGCTGAACCACAAGAAGCGGAAAAACATCCGTCAGGAACGCAGCCATGTCGCCCAAGCGGGCCTGGCTATCGAAATGCGTGGCGGCGACACACTCAGCCGAGACGAGTGGCAACAGATCCACGCGTTGTACGAAGCCACCTTTGACGCCAAGGGCAACCATGCCGCCCTGACGCGATCGATGTTCACCGGCATGGGCGACATCCTCGGCGAGCACGTGCAGGTGTCACTCGCACGCCACGAAGGCCGCATCATCGCCATGGCGCTATTCCTCAAAAGCAGCGACACGCTATACGGGCGCTACTGGGGCGCAGAGGTCGACGTGCCGGGCCTGCACTTCGAACTCTGCTACTACCAGGGCATTGAGTACGCCATCCGTCATGGCCTGCAACGCTTTGAACCTGGCGCACAGGGCGAGCATAAGCTGGCGCGGGGATTTCTTCCCGTGCGAACCCACTCCCGGCATTACCTGGTCAATCGCAGTTTTCGCGACGCTGTGCGGCAGGCGTTGGCCAGCGAAGCAGAGGCCATGGATGACTACGCACAGGAGCTGTTACAGCACAGCCCCTACGCGCACGCCCCTTGATTCAACCCAGCGAGATGCCGGCCACCTTGCCCTCGGTGTCCAGCTCCACACCGAACTCCAGATAGTTGCCCGGACCAAACTGGATCACGTAGTCGTTCCAGGTCTTGTCCTTGTCTGGGCGCTTCCCTTTGAAGATAAAGGAAGACGGCTCACCGAACGGGGACAACTGCTTGGCCAGGCGACCGGACAGGCCCGCGGCCATCTTGGCCTTCAGCTTGTCGCCGAACATCGAAGCGTCTTCATTTCCCTTCTGCATCTGCGCAAAGGCCTTGCGTGCAGCTGCGGTTACTGCCGCGTCCTCTCCTGCTGCGGGCTTACGCGCCGCCGCCGCAACGTCCGGATACAAGGCCTCGAACGTGGCAGTGACCAGCATCTGGCCCGGCTCCGGATTGTCGCCCACGTTGGTGAAGGCAATGACCTGGATGCCTTGCTTCGGGAAATACTGATTCGAGGTGGTGAACCCGAACGACCCGCCGGTGTGGCCGATGCGCGGCTGGTCGTCCAACGTGTCGACGAACAGGCCAAGGCCGTAGTCGTTGCTACCCTCCGCCGGCGTCGTCATCAATACGTAGTCCGCGGGACGAACGATCTTCCCGCCGCTAAGCGCGACATTCCAGCGCTCCAGATCGTCCACGGTGGAAACCAGGACACCTGCCGCCCAGCCGACCGTGGCATGGATGGTAGGCGCAGCTTCCAGCTTCCCGTTCGTATGTCGGTAGCCCTTCGCCATGCCCGGCAGACGGGATTCGTCGTCCACCGTATAGGTATGGGTCATGCCGGCCGGCGCCAGCAGGTGCGTCTTCACATAGTGCAGGTAAGACTCGTGCGACGTCACCTCAATCACCCGGCCTAGCAACGCATAGCCGCTATTGGAATAGGACCAGCGGCTACCCGGCGGGAAATCCAGTGGCTTGTCCTTGATGCGCGCCATGATCTGGTCGAAGGTGGCAGGCTTCACCGCCCACTGCTCGACGTCCGGCCCATCCAGATACTCCGGCATGCCGCTGGTATGGGACATCAATTGCTTCAGCGTCACTTCTTTCGCGTGCGGCGCGTCGGGTAGATAGGTCGCCAGCTTGGCGTTGATGTCCAGCTTCCCCGCCTCCTGCAGCTGCAGGATGGCGGCCACGGTGAATTGCTTGGTAATGGAGCCGATCTCGTAATAGGTCGACGCCGTGGCCGGCGTCTTGCGCTCGCGATCGCTCAAGCCGTAAGCGTGAACATAGAGCGGCTTGCCGTCGCGATAGATCGCGATGGTCGCGCCCGGGGTATCCGTGCGCTGCAATACGGTCTGTGCATCGCTGTCGATACGCTTGGCCAGCGCGGGATCCATGCCGGGCGATGCAGCGACCGCTGCCGGGGCCAGAAAAACCATCCACCACAAGAAGCGACGACGCATGCCAGATCCATGGACTCGTTGAGGTGAGGCATGCTAACCACATCCTCATGCCAGTAGCATGTACCGAACATCCTGGTTTGGTTTGACCACCGCTCCGCGCGCCCTATTTGATTGACCCATGATTCGACTGCCACTGCTCGACGCGACCAGGCCAGAGCATTTCCCTGATCCGCGTAAGGCGTTGAACGATCCGAACGGCCTGCTGGCGTTCGGCGGTGATCTGTCGCCGCGTCGCCTGCTGGCCGCCTACGCACAGGGCATCTTCCCCTGGTTCAACGAGGACGAGCCGCTGCTGTGGTGGTCCCCCGACCCGCGCTGCGTGTTCCACACGAATGCACTGGTTCCCAATCGCAGCCTGCGGCGACGTCTCGCTCAGGTGGACTGGGTTATCACCGTCGACCATGCCTTCCACGATGTGGTCGAGGCATGTGCCGCGCCACGCCCCGGTCAAAGCGGCACCTGGATCGTTCCCGCCATGATCTCGGCCTACGAACAACTGCACGCCATGGGTCACGCGCACAGCGTTGAAGTGTGGGAACACGACCGCCTGATCGGTGGCATCTACGGCATCGCGGTCGGGCGACTGTTCTGCGGCGAATCCATGTTCAGCCGCGAAAGCGGTGGCTCCCGTGTCGCACTGATGGCGCTGGCGACATTGCTGCGGCGCTGGGACTTTCCCTGGATCGACGCCCAGGTTACCAATGCCCACTTGATCCAGCTGGGTGCGGTGGAATATCCGCGCACCGAGTTCCTGCGCACCGTCGCGCAACTGTCCCAGCTACCGGGGCAACCCGGCAACTGGGCGCAGTTCACGCCACTGGCGCAATTGAGGGATCAAGCCGCCACCGGCTGATGCGCGCATCAGGCCGTAATGAATCCCCACGCAGTCAGTAGATCGTGGACGCCGTTGATGGCGAACTGCACCCCGATGCACACCAACAGAAAGCCCATAAGGCGCGCAAGCGCGTCGATACCGGTTTCCCCGAGGAAGCGCATGATCCGCGTGGCGCCGCGCAGACAGAGCCAGAACACCAGGGCGAACAGCACCGTCGTACTGAATGCCACCGCGTGCACCATCGGTGTCAGCTTGCCACCGGGAATCGACGACGCCGCACTGATGATGAACGCGATGGTGCCTGGCCCCGTGGTACAAGGCATGGTCAGTGGGATAAACGACACGTCCGGCAACTTGGCACTCGACTCCTCACCTGCCATTTCCGCCTGCACCTCGCCCTCCGAGGCGTGCGCCGGCGGAAACAGCATGCCGAAGCCAATGTAGCTCACGATCAGGCCACCGGCCAGGCGTAGACCCGGAATCGAAATACCAAAGCCGCTGATGACCGCGTTACCCGCATAGAAGCAGATGAGCAGCACGATAGAGACGAACATCGTCGCCCGGTTGATCTGCCGGTTGCGCTCCGCATCGGGATAACGCCCCGTGAGCGCCAGCAGCACGGTGGCGCTAGTCAATGGATTGGCGATGGGCAGCAGCCCGAGCAGGCCGAACGCGACGTAATCGAGGAAGGCGGGCATAAGCATCCTTATCCTGCGGCGTACGCCAAGACTACCCGCTCTGACGTTCCGTCAGACAGCGCTCAGCGGAACAAGTGCGGCACAAAGCAGCTCGTGTTGCGCGTGATGCGATCGGCATCCTCTCGCATGCCGATGCCCACAGCGTTACTACCCACGACCCAGGAGCCCACGAGTGCATGTCGGCCATCAAACACCGGCAGCGGCGCCAGCGCTTGATAGATGCACGACTCGGTGACCGACCCCTCGTCCTGCCCCGGCTCCAGCACCGTCACCCCGGCGCCTTCCCTGCCCCAGTACGGCTTGCGCACCACGGCGCCCGCGACATCCGCACGACGGCGACTGGCCGGGAGGAGGTTCGGATGCCCTGGGAAGAACTCCCACAGCAACGGCAGGATGGCCTTGTTCGACAGCACCATCTTCCATGCCGGCTCGAACCAGCGTAGCCGCGTCTGCGGCAGGTGTGCCGCGAAGGGCTCGGACAACATCCATTCCCAAGGATAAAGCTTGAACAGCCGTTCGATGGGAGCATTTTCGAGATCAATGAAATCCTTGCCCGACCACCCGATCTGCTCCACATCCAGCGCCGTCGCGCGATGCCCTGCTTGCATGCAGGTGTCGACGAGGTAGTCGCAGGTCAATGCATCTTCGGTGCTGTCGTAGCAGGCGGCGAAATGCACATGGGACGCCGGAGGCAGCGTGCGCCAGCGCTCGACCAGCGCCTCATGGATAGAGTTGAACTGATCAGCATCGGAGGCCACGTCTTGTAGCCAGTACCACTGCGCCACGGATGCCTCGAACAACGCTGTAGGTGTGTCCGCGTTGTATTCCAGCAGGCGCGGCGGTGACAAGCCGTCATACGAAAGGTCCATGCGACCGTAAAGCGCTGGCTCTCGATCCCACCAACTGCGCTCGATCAGCGTCGCGGCGCGTTCGTCCAGCCCCAGATCCGCATAGCGTCCACCACGCACGACACGATCGACAGCATCCAGACAAAGGCTGTGCAGCTCATTCGTCGCTGCTTCCAATTCGTCGATCTGCGCTTCGTCGAATACGTAGCAGATGTCTTCACGCCAGTACGGCTGGCCATCGATGGTGTGAAAGGCAAAACCCTGCGACTCCAGCCGCGCCTGCCAATCGGCACGGGGCGTGCTCGTCACGCGTCGCATCGTCAACCACCCCGCGCGGATACGCGGCCGCTGGAACCGAATCCGCCGCGTGTTCCCAGTTCAACACCGCGTGGTCCGCTGCCGCCATCGCTGCCACTGACTCGTCCACCCGCCGCCATTGCACGTCCCGGGCCCGGGTCATCCGCACCACCACTGCCGCCGCCACTGCGATACCAGGGGCCATAGTAGTGCAAGCCGCTGCTGTAGGAACCGCCACTTACCGGGCCATCGATCTGGCACTGCCCGCTGGAGTAGTCGTGCACGCAGTCTTCGTAACTGTCGTACCGGTTGCGCTGCACATCCTGCCCACGACCGAGCATGGACAGGCCAACCAGCGTGGCGCCACCCAGAGCGATCAGCGGCACGGCCAGCGAGCGTTTCTGGTTACGCGGAGGCACGGGCCGGAACTGCGCATCGCGACGCTGCTGAGGTTTCACGCCAGGCCGAAGTTCGCGCGAAGGCTTCTTGTCGATTGTGCTCATCGCACGTCACCACGTCATCGCCGCGGCGTTCACCAGACCCACGGCGATCGCGATCACCGCGGCGAAGATGGCCACCGCGCGGTTGTCTTCTTCGATCTGCGTCGCAAGGTCGCGAATCAGCAGATGGATGGCCTGATGCGCCAGCCATTGCACGATGAGCGCCACCAGCCCCCACAAGGCGAGGTCCAGCAGGTTCACGCTGTGCGACATCGCACTGACGAGCGGTGCAATGAAGCCGATCAGGGCGCCACCAAGACTGATCGCTGCGGCCTGGTTGCCATGGCGAATGAGCGCCATCTCGCGCTGCGGTGTCAGCCAGATGTGCACCGTGCAGAAGATGGCAAGAAAAAGGACACCTAACCCAAAATACGCAGCAAACGCAGGCAGCGTGGAAAGATCCGGCAACATCCCATTCCCCATGTAGTCAGCCCATCCCGGGCAACGCCGCAGTGTAACGTACGCGTTGCTTCAATCCGGCGATTGCCCAAGGCCAATCGCCTTCAACTCATCGTAGTGCTCCAGGAACAGCCCCACGACACCGGGGTCGAGCTGTCCACCGGCGGCGTTGCGCAAATAGTCCATGACCTCCACCTCAGGCCACGCCGGCTTGTAGACGCGAGGAAAGCTCAATGCATCCCATACATCGACGACACTGAAGATGCGTGCAGCCAGCGGTATCTCCTCGCCCATCAGGCCGCGTGGATAGCCCGTACCATCCCAACGTTCGTGGTGCGCATAGGGAATATCGATGGCCGGACGCAGAAACGCGGTCCGCATAAGCAGGTCCCTACCCAGTACCGGGTGCGTGCGCATCAAGGTCATCTCATCGGGCGTCAACGGCCCAGGCTTGATCAGCACTGCATCGGGCAAGGCCAGCTTGCCGATGTCGTGCAGCAAGGCACCGAAACGTACATGCCGAAGCGCATCGCCCTCCAACCCCACGCGGCGCGCCAACGCCACCGTCATACGCATGACGCGCTCGGAATGGTCGCGCGTTTCCTTGTGGCGAACGTCAATCGCTGACACCAGCGCACGCAACGATTGCTCGTTGCCGGTCAGTAGCAGGTGATTGAGACGATCCATGCGGCGGACGTCACGGCCGATCAGCCAATACAGCAGGCCGCCGGTCACCACCACATAGATGCAGCCCTTGATCGTGTGCAGCAGGCTCAGCGTGCGGGTATCCGCCGTGAGCGAAAAAAGCAGGCGATCGGAAAAGAGTACCCACAGCAGGGCCACCGATACATAGATGGCAACAATGCGAAATTGGGGTTTGACCGTCACCGTGCCTCCCATCCACATCATCACCGGCTATCCGGCGCACGCAGGGCACGACGGAGCATAACCAGATCAACATGCCACATGCTGTTACCCGGTTGGCAACGCTCAGGCGTCTTCCGGTTCGATCAGCACGTCCACCCAATCGCCTGCACTCAAGGTGCCCAGGCCGGCGGCAGCGGCCGTGGTTTCCTCGAGTTGCAGCCAGAACGATCCCGCTCGCTCGACGACAGCGCCACGAAAATCCTGCCCATTGAGGCTGCCGCGGACGCGGTGACCGTGCCCACATTTCCACAGCGGCCTTGCCGGCGTGGACCATTGACTGACTGGATCGAACGGTAGCGGCACCAACCACGGCCGCTGGTCGTTATGTACGGTGGCGCGAAATGCTACGGCGCGATGCCTGTTCATCCCCGTTCCCCTGGTTAGAGCCTGCCATGAAGATAACGGAGGCCGGGCGTCCGGTGTGAGGATGAATCGGTTCCTTGATGCACCTCAGGCTCAGACCAGCCCGTTCCAAGGCAGACACCCAGCTGCCCAGCGTGCGGAAGTACCACGGCGCGGCCTGACTGAAGCCAGTACCGCAACCCACCCAGGAGCCCTCGCGCCAACCGTCGACATAGGGTTCGGCGGCCAACAGAGGGTGCAACGTCTGGATGATCAGGGTGCCATTCGGCTCGAGTAGCTCAGGCATGGCGGCAAGCAGGCCATCGACGGACTCCCGCCCCAGCAGGGAGAAGTTGCATACCACCACGTCTGCCCGCTCAGCCAACGCCCCGGTGGCCATGTCCTCGTAGGACAGCACGCGAAAATCGCCGCCGCTCTTCGAACTGGCCGACTCGATCAAGGCCGGGACAACATCTACCCCAATGACCTTCACGCCCGCCGCAGCCAGCGCCCGGGCCAGCCAACCTTCGCCGCAACCCACGTCGATCACCGTGCGCGGCGTATGCGCAAGCACGGCATCGACGATGGCCTGGTCGGTCACCAGCTTTCGGCTCTCGATGCGGCCTTCGCGTACGGCCTGTTCCCAAGCCTGCGCATTGGCCTGCCAGGCGTCGAGAATCAGTGCCTCGTCCGCGCTGGCCTGCATCCAGGCTTCAGCCCGCGCGACTGGCGTACTTGGACGCCACGTAATTGTCGAGAATGCCGATGAATTCATGGGCGATATTGTCGCCACGCAGCGTCATCGCCTTCTGCCCGTCGATGAACACCGGCGCGGACGGCGCCTCGCCATTGCCCGGCAGCGAAATGCCGATATTGGCGTGCTTGGATTCACCCGGGCCATTCACCACGCAGCCCATCACGGCGAGCGTGAGGTTCTCCACGCCGTCGTATTTCACACGCCACAGGGGCATCTGCTCGCGCACGTGGTCCTGCACGGTACGGGCGAGCACCTGGAAGAATTCACTGGTGGTGCGACCGCAACCAGGGCACGCCGTCACCAGCGGAGTGAACGCGCGCAGGCCCATGGTCTGCAGCAGCTCCTGCGCCACGATGACCTCGCCCGTGCGCGAAGCGCCTGGTTCCGGTGTGAGCGAAATGCGAATGGTGTCGCCAATACCCTCCTGCAACAGCACCGCAAGCGCCGCCGACGAGGCGGTGATGCCCTTGGAGCCCATACCTGCCTCGGTCAACCCCAGATGCAATGCATAGTCGCAGCGTGCGGCGATGTCGCGGTACACCGCGATCAACTCCTGCACACCCGACACCTTGCAGGAGAGAATGATGCGGTCGCGCGGCAAGCCGATCTCCTCGGCCCGCTTGGCCGAGTCGAGCGCCGAACGGATCAGCGCTTCACGCGCCACGTGCGACGCATCCCACGGCACGGCGCGCTGATGGTTTTCGTCCATCAGCGTGGCCACCATGCTTTGATCAAGCGAGCCCCAGTTGGCGCCAATGCGCACGGGCTTTTCATAGCGCAGCGCCATCTCGATGATGGAGGCGAACTGCGTGTCCTTCTTCTTGCCGAAACCGACATTGCCCGGGTTGATACGGTACTTGGCCAGCGCCTCGGCACAGGCGGGTTCGGCTTCGAGCAGCTGATGGCCGTTGTAGTGGAAGTCGCCAATGATCGGCACCTCCACGCCCATCATCGCCAGCTTGTCGCGGATGCGCGGCACCGCGGCTGCAGCGGCCGGCGTATTCACCGTAATGCGTACCAGCTCGGAACCGGCACGCGCCAGCTCAGCAATCTGTTTGGCGGTGCTGGCCGGATCTTCCGTATCGGTATTGGTCATCGACTGCACCACGATGGGTGCACCACCACCCACCGTGATCTTGCCAATCTTGACGCCCACGCCAGGGCGGCGGGGGGCGGGCTGGGCGGGACGCGGAGAAAGAGTCGTGTCGCTCATGTAGTGAGATCGCGATGTGTGACGGCAACGGGGCAAGGATACCCGAACCACCGGACACTCCCTAGCAAGCGCCGCGCCGCCTTGCGCTATGCGGCAAAACCGCGCATTGAACCCATTCTGAAGACTTGAGCGTGGATCATGAAGCCCTGCCCCAAACGCACGGAAACAGGAGTGCATCCCCATGCTTCAGACCACCCGCCAGGACGGCGCCCCACGCATGCAGCCCTCGCCTTCCTGCGCAGGCTGCGGCCACGCCGCCGTCTGCCAGGCCAGCGGTTATGACCGCGCCGAATTGTCAGGCCTGCGTCATATAGCTGAACGCGTCGGCCCTATGCGTACGGGCGAATACCTCTATCGCCCCATGTCGCCGTTTCGTGCGCTCTATGCGGTGCAGATCGGCATGGCCAAGACCGTGGCGGTGGACGTGGCGGGGCGTGAGCAGGTGCTCGCCTTCCACCTGCCAGGCGAAATGATCGGCCTGGATGCCATGGAGCGTGAAGTGCACGACAACGCCGTAGTCGCGCTCGGCAAGACGCAGTTCTGCCGCTTCCCCTACTCGGCCGTTCGGCATGTCGCCACGCAGCAGCCGGAAGTGCCGTGGCATCTGGTGCAGTCGGCAAGCCAGCGCATTTCGCGCCTGCAGCTGACCAGCGGCAACTATATGGCCGAGGAACGCTTCGCCGCTTTCCTTGTTGATATGCGCGATCGTCGCGCCGTGCTCGGCCTGCCGTCGGACTACCTGCCGCTACCGATGTCCCGCGCGGATATCGGCAACCATCTGCGCCTGACCACCGAAACCATCAGCCGTCTGCTCGGCCGTTTCCGCGAACGCGGTTGGGTACGCGCTGACCGCACGGGCCTGCACATTCTCGACCTGCCCGCGCTGCGCGAGCAGGGGCTATCGTTGCTGCTGCACTAAGCTCGTTGCTCTACTTGGCTGCCCTGCGAAGGGCAGCCCTCAGCAAGCGCTGCTGGACACGATCGCCAAGAGACGCCGGCCGGGCTAGGTCCATTCGCTCCAATGCCTCATCCTCGCCGCTGGCCACTTCCCCAGGAGTCAGCGCGGCGCGAAAAATTTCCGCCTTGCCGCGCCATGTCACGCTGCGTTTCTTCAACCAGTCGAGCGCTGGCAAAAGCCGCTGTTCGACCTCCGTGAAATCACTTCCGAATGGAAACGGCGGCAACTGCCCTTTAGCCCGCCAGGGCGCAAGCGCCTGCTTCAGATGCTCGGGACGATTGTTCCGCCATCGCTCGGGAATCTGGAAATCCGCAGCCAACTTGCCGTGTGCTTTCGCTTCCGCACAAAGCGCGTCGATGAAACGTGCATCGGCAATGGAGAGCATGGCCTCGACGCACTCGCTGTCGGTTTTGCCACGCAGGTCGGCCACGCCGTATTCGGTGACAAACAAATCGCGTAGATGGCGTGGAATGGTGGTGTGCCCGTAGTTCCAGCGGATATTGGTCTCGACCCCGCCGCGCCCCTGGCGGGTCGCACGCAACATCAGGATGGAGCGACCATCCGGCAACTCGTGCGCCATCGCTACGAAGTTGTACTGGCCACCCACCCCGCTGACCACCTCACCGTTCTCCAGCCCATCGGACACCGCCGAACCCAGCAGCGTCGCCATCATGCAGGTGTTGAAGAAGCGCGCGCCGCGACGTTGCAGCGAGGCGAGCATCTGGTGATCGCCATACAGCTGGTTGACGTTGGAGACACGACACATGTCCAGCGCATCCGGATCGCTCGCATCGAGCTCGCCCAGCCACTGATACAGTTCGCGCGACCCCAGGAAGAAGGCTCCACGCAGGTAGTGGCCACCCGGTGTGTCGGATGACAACCGGCCGCAGGCGGCGGCGCGCTCCAGCGCCATGTTGTCCCAGGCACGACGTTTGAGGATGCCCGCACGCTGCAGGTGCATGAAGCCATCCATCACCATCTCGCTGGCGCCATACAACCCCGTACGCAGCGGCGCCAGCCCACCCATGCGGGAAGCCATGGCATGCGTGCCGCCTCGCGGATCGAGCGCCACCAGTGCGCGCCGCCATTGCGTGTTGTCCTCCTGACGCCAGCGCAATCCATAGACCAAAGCATCAGATAACGCGCCGATGCCGATCTGCAGGCAGCCACTGTCGCGGACCAAGGCACTGGCATGCATGCCCAGTGCGTACTCCACCAGATCGATGGGCTGACGAGGCAAGGCAAACAAAGGGGGTGCTTTTTCCGTATGCAGCTCGACGTCGAAATAATCGTGCTCCACTTCGGCGTGCCCACTGATATACGGCAGGTCCGGATGGACGACGGCCACGCACAGGGGCCGGGGTTTACCCGATTGCACCACGCGATCAATGAAGTCGAACGTCAGATCCGGGTTGCATGACAAGCTGTAGCGCACACCCTCCGGTGTCTCGCGGCGAGCTACCAGCTGCACGAGCAGATTGATGTCCTGCACGGCAAGGTCACGCGCAACATGCGTGTAGTTCTGACTGATGTAATTGCGCTGTGCGCTGCCCGAACCTAACAGCGCGCCCGATTGCATATAGAACTCATGCACCGCCACATTGGATGGCAACTGGTTGCGCGCCTGATCGATCGCGTATTCCGGATCGACAGCATCTGCACCGAAATGACGCTCAACGAAAGGCCCGACGAAACGCGCCTCCAGCCCAGGTGCCGGATGTGGCCGAGTCAGAGACAGTGCGGTGTAGAGGGCCAGCGAGCGAGACGTGTCCGCCTTGGTCAGGCGATAGAGCGCATTGAGCAGATCATGCGGTTTGCCGAGCCCCAAGGGGGCCGCCACGCGCAGGTCTGGACCAATCCTCTCGGCGATCTGTTGTGCGCATGCTTCGGTGTCGGTATGGCATTGCTCTGGCGACATGGAGCCACATGGCAGGGGCGATGTTGCGTATTGGTGACACGCCCGAAGTGAATACGGCTTGAAGAAGCCCCGAACCCATGTCCTACACTCGGACCATGAGCCACCATGCCGCACCCGTCCATGCCCGCCTGCTCGCCGAACAGGCATTGAGCCGAGCTGCAGGGGCACCCCTGCTAACAGGCAATCGCGTCGAACTGTTGATCGATGCCGCCGCACACTATGACGCCTGGCTGGCAGCAATCCGCGGGGCGCAGGAGCGCGTGCTGCTGGAGAACTACATCATCCGCGACGACGCTGTTGGCCTGGCCTTTCGCGAGGCCCTGGTCGAGTGCGCGAAACGTGGCGTGTTCGTGGCCGTGGTCTACGACTGGCTCGGCTGCAAGGGGCAGTCGAGAGACCGTTTCTGGGCACCGTTGCGTGCCGCCGGCGGCCAGGTGCGTGCTTTCAATCCACCCCAGTTCGGACAACCGTTCGGCTGGATAAGCCGCGACCACCGCAAGCTGCTGGTGGTCGACGGCACGCAAGGGTTTCTCTCCGGCGTATGCATCAGCGAAAAGTGGCTGGGCGAGCCCGCCAAGGGCATCGCCCCGTGGCGCGACACGGGAGTGGCCTTGCTCGGCCCCGCGGTCGCCGAACTGGAACACGCCTTCGTCGAGAGTTGGGCCAATATCGGCACGCCACTCTCTCCATTGGCAACATTGGTGGGCGACAACACGGGTAGCGTGGCGCTACGCGTCATCGCCACGCAGCCAGCCACCGCCGGCATGTACCGCCTGGATCAGCTCATTGCCGCCATGGCACGCAAGACGCTATGGCTCACTGACGCCTACTTCATCGGCGTCGCACCCTATGTGCAGGCGCTGGCCGCGGCGGCGCGCGATGGCGTGGACGTCCGTCTGCTGGTGCCAGGCAGTAGCGACATCCCGGTGGTGGCGGGGATGTCACGCGCAGGCTACCGCCCGCTGCTCAAGGCCGGCATCCGCGTCTTCGAATGGAACGGCTCCATGCTGCACGCCAAGACCGCCGTGGCGGATGGATTGTGGGCACGCGTAGGCTCTTCCAACCTCAACCTTGCCAGTTGGCTGAGCAATCGCGAAATCGATGTGGCGGTGGAAGACACCGGCTTTGCGCGGCAGCTTGCCGAGCAATACGAGCGCGACCTGGAAAACGCCACGGAGATCGTGCTGGCTCCAGGACGCTGGCGCCGCCATGCGGATCACGTACAAACCAGCACCGGCCGACCGCCACGCACGCGCCACGTGGGCGGCAGTTCTGGGCGTGCCGCGGCTGGCGCACTGCGCATCGCCAATACCGTGGGCGCAGCCCTGACTGATCGGCGTGTGCTGGGCGATACCGCGACAGGGCCGCTGTTGATCGGGGCAGCCGTGCTGAGTCTGCTGGCCATCGTGGCCATTTTCTGGCCAGCGGTTATCGGTTGGCCGCTGGCTGCGCTGGCGGTCTGGCTCGCCATGAACTTCAGCGCCCGGGCCTGGCGTCTGCGCCGGCGCTTCAAGCGACGCGCTGCCGGACTCGACGACGCGGGATAGCCACCAAGATCCAATAAATACAGTGAGATAGGGGCTATGCCTTAGGCCGCGACTACGCTTGATGGGGCAAGCGAATGTAATCCCTGCATTCCCCATGCTAGGCTCGCCCCTTCATGCGCTCGTCCGACGACTACAGCCCCGACCAGGCCGGCCCGCCGCCGCGCCAGATCCTGACGCCCAGTTCGCTCAACCGACTGGTGCGGGATCTGCTGGAAGACGCACTGCCGCTGATCTGGATTGAAGGCGAGCTGTCGAACGTGGCCCGGCCCGCCTCAGGGCACCTGTACTTCACCCTGAAAGATGCCAACGCCCAAGTGCGTTGCGCCATGTTTCGCCCCAAGACCACCTGGCTGAAATTCCGTCCCGGCGACGGCATGCACGTATTGGTGCGGGCACGCGTAGGGCTGTACGAGCCGCGCGGCGAGTTCCAACTGGTGGCCGAGCACATGGAGCCGGCAGGCGAAGGCGCCCTGCAACGCGAGTTCGAGCAACTCAAGGCGCGCCTGGATGCGGAGGGACTATTCGATCCCGCCCGCAAGCGCCCCCTGCCCCGTTATGCACGGCGCATCGGCGTTATTACCTCAGCCACCGGCGCGGCCATCCGCGACGTGCTCAGCGTGATGTCCCGCCGCTGGCCACTCGCCGATGTGGACGTGCTGCCGGTCCCCGTACAAGGTCGTGAGGCGCCACCGGCCATCGTGCAGATGCTGCGCCGGGCATCGGCAAGTGGGCGCTACGACGTGCTGCTAGTGACGCGTGGCGGTGGATCACTGGAAGACCTCTGGGCCTTCAACGATGAGCAAGTCGCTCGCGCCATTCACGCCAGCGCGGTGCCAGTGGTTTCCGCCGTGGGTCACGAAATCGACTTCAGCATCGCCGACTTCGTCGCCGACCTGCGCGCGCCCACGCCATCGGCTGCCGCTGAATTGTTGGTGCCCGATGCTCACGCCCTGCAACGTCACCTGCACCAACTACAACAACGGCTGGTGACGCTGGAGCAGCGCCGACTGCAGTCGCGCAGCCAACGCGTCGATCATCTTTTCGCACGCCTGCAGGCTCAACGCCCGCAAGCGCGGCTGGCCCGCGATCGCGAACGCCTGATCCATCTGCACCGACGCCTGTTAGGCGTGCAGCGTGAACAGACTCAGCATCGCCGAAGCCAACTGGAGCGGGCACACGCGCGACTCCTGGCGCAGCATCCCAAGCTGCGCCTGACGCTATTGCAGCGGCGCTCCGCCGAATTGATGCAACGCCTGCGCCACGCCATCGAACGCAAGATGGAGCGCGATCAGCTCCTGCTCCGTCAGACGGGTCGTGCATTGCACGCCATCAGCCCGCTGGCCACCCTGGAACGCGGCTACTCCATCCTTTTCGACAAGGACGGCAAAGTGCTGCGGTCGGCCACCGGTATCGACGAAGGCACACCCGTGCGTGCGCGGCTTGCCGACGGCGAGTTGCCGCTGATCGTTACCAAAAAAGACGCCTAACGCCTCGCCACCTATCGCGCCTCACGCGCCCTGAACGACCCGTATCGCATCCTTCGCGCTTCAATGCGAGGAGCGAGGCATGAAGGCAGCGCAACTGTTCGTGAAAGCACTGGAAGCTGAAGGTGTGCACAGCATCTTCGGCGTACCTGGCGAAGAGAATCTGGATTTCGTCGAGGCACTGCGCGAATCATCCATCCGCCTCATCGTCACCCGTCACGAGCAGGCCGCGGGCTTCATGGCCGCCACGTGGGGACGACTCACCGGCGAGGCCGGCGTCGCGCTATCCACCCTGGGCCCCGGCGCCACCAACCTGGTGACCGCAGCGGCGTATGCACAGCTGGGCGCCATGCCCATGCTGATGATCACTGGCCAGAAGCCCATCCGCGAACACAAGCAGGGCTTGTTCCAACTGGTCGATGTGGTCGACATGATGCAGCCGCTGACCAAATACACGCGGCAGATCGTATCCGCCCCGACCATCCCGGCGCGCGTACGCGAAGCCTTCCGCCGCGCCGAGGAAGAACGCCCCGGCGCCGTACATCTGGAGCTTCCCGAAGACATTGCCCGCGACACCGTCGACGAAGCCATCCTGCTGCCTACCGAGTACTCGCGCCGCCCCGCTCCCGATGATGCGGCGCTGGTACAAGCCGCCGAAGCGATTACCCGCGCGAAGCACCCTGTTTTGATGATCGGCGCCGCTGCGAACCGACAGCGAACCACCGTTGCCTTGCGCGACTTCATCGACAAGCTGGGCATTCCGTTCTTTACCACGCAGATGGGCAAGGGCGTGATCGACGAAGATCACCCTCTGTGGCTGGGCAATGCGGCGCTGTCGGATGGCGACTTCGTGCATCGCGCCATTGATGCCGCCGACGTGATCATCAACGCGGGCCACGATGTGGTGGAAAAGCCGCCGTTCTTCATGCGCAAAGGCCGACGCACGGTCATCCACATCAACTTCTCCAGCGCCGAAGTGGATGCGGTGTACTTCCCGCAGATCGAGGTCGTCGGCGATATCGCCCACACCATCGAACGCCTTACCGACGCATTGCAACCGCAGCCGCATTGGAACTTCGATTACTTCAATCGCGTGCGAAACGCGTTCCACAAGCAGCTGCAGGACCACGCGCGCGACGACCGCTTCCCTATGCACCCGGTGCGCATTGTCGATGACACACGCCGCTTCATGCCCGACGACGGCATGCTGTGCCTGGACAACGGCATGTACAAGATCTGGTATGCGCGCTACTACCGCGCGCGTCAGCCCAACACCATCCTGCTCGACAATGCGCTAGCCACCATGGGGGCCGGCCTGCCCTCGGCGATGGCCGCAAAAATGGTGTATCCGGAGCGCAAAGTGCTCGCCATCTGCGGCGACGGCGGCTTCATGATGAATGCGCAAGAGCTGGAAACCGCTGTGCGACTGAAGCTCGACCTGGTGATCCTGCTGGTGCGCGACGATGCCTACGGGATGATCCGCTGGAAGCAGGCCGAGATGGGTTATCCGGACTACGGCATGCTGTTTGGCAATCCTGATTTTGTTGCCTTTGCCGAGGCACACGGCGCACACGGACACCGTCCCGCCAGTGCTGACGAATTTCTGCCGACGCTGGAACGCGCATTCAACGCGGGCGGCGTGCACCTTATCGACCTTGCGATCGACTACTCGGACAATCACCGCATTCTCAATGAAGAGATCCCGCGTCTCAGCGCTGCGGTCTGAATCCCCTTGCCGGAGTCACCCATGCTTGCCAAGAGTTACCCCTATTACCTCGCCAACCAGCCGCAAACATCCAAGGAAACGATGGATGTGCTGGACAAGTACAGCGGCAAGGTTGCCACCAAGGTGGCCGTGCCGGATACCAAGGCAGTAGAGAAAGCCATCGCCGCAGCAGTGAAGGCAACGGTCCCCATGCGCGAATTCAAGCCCTGGGCCCGGCAGGAGGTATTGCAACACTGCGTGCAACGCTTCAAGGAGCGCCGCGAGGAACTGGCCTATGCGCTTTGCGTCGAAGCCGGCAAGCCGATCAGGGACTCCGACGGTGAAGTCACACGTCTGATCGAGACCTTCTCCATCGCGGCGGAAGAAGCTGTACGCATCAACGGCGAAACCATCAACCTCGATATCGCCAAGCGTCTCGACGGCTACCACGGGTATACCAAGCGCGTGCCACTGGGACCGGTGTCGTTCATCACGCCCTTCAACTTCCCGCTGAACCTGGTGGCGCACAAGGTTGCCCCCGCCATCGCCGCCGGATGTCCGTTCGTGCTGAAACCGGCGGAACGCACGCCTATCGGTGCACTCATTATTGGCGAGGTACTGGCGGAAACCGATCTCCCCAAAGGGGCCTTCTCCATCCTCAACCTCGATGGCAAGCGCGCTGGTCCGCTGGTGGAAGATCCTCGTTTCAAGCTGCTCTCCTTCACGGGCAGTCAGATTGGCTGGGATTTGAAAGCCCGCGCCGGCCACAAGAAGGTGACGCTGGAACTCGGCGGCAACGCCGCCTGCATCATCGACGCTGACCAGGGCCCGCATCTCGATCATGTGATCGACCGCCTTGTGTTCGGCGCGTTCTATCAATCAGGCCAGAGCTGCATCAGCGTGCAGCGCATCTACGTGCACGAATCGCTATATGAAGAACTGAAGAAGCGACTCGTTGCCGCGGTGAAGAAACTCAAGGCGGGCGACCCGAAGAAGAAAGACACCTTCCTCGGCCCGATGATCGACGAAGCTGCCGCCGAACGCCTGCACGACTGGATCGAGGAAGCACGCAAGGGTGGCGGCAAGGTGCTGTGCGGCGGCAAGCGCAACGGCGCCATGCTGGAAGCCACGCTGATGGAGAACGTACCCACCAGCGCCAAGGCGCATCGCATGGAAGCCTTCGGCCCGTTCGCCCTGCTCACGTCTTTTCGCACCTTTGACGAGGTCGTGGACATGGTCGACGACTCCGACTACGGCCTGCAGGCAGGCATCTTCACCGACAGCCTCTCCAACGCCATGCGCGCGTGGAACGAGCTGGACCAGGGCGGCGTGGTGGTCAACGACGTGCCCAGCTTCCGAGTCGACAACATGCCCTACGGCGGCGTGAAGCTCTCCGGCATCGGCCGCGAAGGTGTGCGCTGGGCCATCGAGGACATGACGGAGTTGCGTCTCATGGTGATGCGCGAACGCTGATTTCGCAGGTACTTTCGCCAGCCGCCACACCGCCCTCTGGCTGTCACTGATCTGTCTTGCGTGGGTGCTTAGCTTGCGCAAGACCGACCACGAGGGCATGTCATGCAGACCGAAGCCGCAGTCGTCTCCACCGCAACAGCACGCCCCGGAAGCGGTCGAATGTTCGCCCTGATATTTGGCGTCATCCTGCTGGTAGGTGCAGGCTACGCTGGGCTGCATCTGATGCAGGATCTATCCAGCATCCACGTGCAATCCATCGCCCCCTTCATTCTGCTGGGTGTGGCGCTGCTGATCGCCCTGGCATTCGAATTCGTTAACGGCTTCCACGACACCGCCAATGCGGTGGCAACGGTGATCTACACCAACTCCATGCCGGCCAACATGGCGGTGATCTGGTCGGGCACTTTCAACTTCCTCGGTGTGCTTACCTCGTCAGGCGCAGTCGCGTTCACGGTGGTATCGCTGCTGCCGGTGGAGCTGATTCTGCAGGTCGGCGGGCAAGCGGGCTTCGCCATGGTGTTTGCCTTGTTGATTGCGGCCATCCTGTGGAATCTCGGCACCTGGTATTTCGGTCTGCCTAATTCTTCTTCGCACACCTTGATCGGTTCGATCATCGGCGTGGGCCTGGCCAACCAGCTTATCTCCACGCGCAGCGGCACCAGCGGCGTGAATTGGGATGCCGCCATGGGCGTATTCAGGGGCCTGGTGTTCTCCCCCGTCGCCGGCTTTCTGCTCGCCGGCCTGCTGATGCTGCTGCTGAAGCAACTGGTAAAGATTCCTGCCCTGTACCGCGCCCCCGAAGGCAAGACGCCGCCGCCGTGGCCCATCCGCGCCCTACTCGTGCTGACCTGCACCGGCGTGAGCTTCAGCCATGGCTCGAACGACGGACAGAAGGGCATGGGCCTGATCATGCTGATTCTGATCGGCACCGTACCCACGGCGTACGCCCTGAATGGCGCGGTATCCGGTGGTGAAGTGAAGACTTTCCACCAGGTTTCCGTCGACACGCAACGCGTGCTCGGTGGCATCGCGGGCAGCGTGACGTTCGATGGTGACCCGCGCGCCGCCGTTACCGCCGCCGTGCAGCAGCACACGGCGCAAGCAACGACGGCACCGGCACTCGCCCAGTTGATCGGGCAGATCGACCATGAAGTCGGCAACCGCCCCTCGCTCAAGTCCGTGCCGCCCGATCAGATGGGTAACGTGCGCAATGACATCTACCTGGCCAACGCCGCCATTCCGCTGGTGCTGGCACAACCGGGGCTCAGCAAGGATCAGACTGCCACGCTGACCGCCTGGCGCGGCCTGGGCACCCAGGCCATTCAGTTCATACCGCCGTGGGTGAAGGTGGCCGTGGCGCTCGCACTGGGCCTGGGCACCATGGTTGGCTGGAAGCGCATCGTGGTGACGGTAGGCGAAAAGATCGGCAAGGAACACCTGACCTATGCGCAGGGAGCCTCGGCCGAACTGGTGGCCATGGGGCTGATCCAGGCTGCTGACATGTTCCACCTGCCGGTCAGTACCACCCACGTGCTCACTTCGGGCGTCGCCGGCACCATGGCCGCCAACGGATCCGGCCTGCAATGGTCTACCGTGCGCAACCTGCTGATGGCCTGGGTGCTGACCCTGCCCGCCTCGATCCTGCTGGCAGGCGGACTGTACATTGTCCTCCGCCAGGTCTTCTAAGCGTTAACGCTTCCGGGGTGAGCGCGATCGGTCACCCCGAATCGGTTGCATGGTGGTCTTCACGCGTCACATCTGGCGTCGCGATCACGGCTATTGTTCAATCATGAGGCCCGCCACGGCGGGCCGTAGCCGTCGCGTCCTCTCTAGGAGCTGTCTCTTATACACATCTGACGCTGCCGACGAAGCTGGAATGGTGGGGGGGGGGGGGGGGGGGGGGGGGTGGGGGGGGGGGGGGGGGGGGGGGGGGGGGGGGGGGGGGGGGGGGGGGGGGGGGGGGGGGGGGGGGGGGGGGGGGGGGGGGGGGGGGGGGGGGGGGGGGGGG